>JAGOMX010000004.1 GCA_017993335.1 Alphaproteobacteria bacterium
CCAATGTGGTGAAATAGGCTGACTGTGACTGAAAAGTCCGTCACTAATCGGGAGCCGGATGCCTTAATTGGGCAAGTCCGGTTCTGAGGAGGGGGGAATAGTGTGAACTATTCCTCTACTCAACTTACTATTAAAGGCCATGTTCCCAATCACCTCAAAGAGATTTGTTTATTGGGATATGAATATGGCGTTAGGATAGTTGTATATCCCAGAGATGAATTCAAAAAAAACAACCCTTCTTTTATGAAGAGCTTGAGGTCAGTTCATGATGATAATGCAATTTCTGGTCTATACAGCCATATGAATAAACCCCTCCAGCTTTTAGTCCCGTTCTATGAACATGGTTTTGTGCCTGAGTTTGTTGTGGATCGTATTTTAGCCGAATTGAAACTTGAAGACTTTCGTTTAAACGGGGAGAGGGTTTTAAAAATAGTAGATGAAAAATTGCAGGACGGTGCCAATCTTAAGGAATGTTTACAATCCATAGAGGAAGTGCTTGCGTCTATTGGGTCGGAAAAACGTCGGCAAGATATCCGGTGGGAGTTAATGACTTTATTTCCGCAACTTGAAATGCAAGAGGGGGTAGAATTGATAGACTTTTGTTCCCGCATTACGGATACAACGCTGCCTTTTTATGCGGAATCTCGCGTTCGGTTAGCCGATCTGCATCTGGCTTATTCAGAAGAAAATGCTCTGGAAAAAGCCATTATGGCTTTGTTGTCAATCTCCCGTCATACTGATGTTTCAGCCGGATTGATAAACCAGTGCGTGAAGACTTTTGTCTATGGAGGCGTATCTGCGGATCCTTTGCCAGAGGAATTGCAAAATCTTTCTGCAGGGAATCCTGACGGCGCCGAAAATATTTTAAAATTGCTGCGCTATATTAAAAAGATGGAGGAGCGTCAGCGGAGTAGCGGCTCTATATAGTCTATCTGAACAAACCCGAGCTTTTTACGGATGATCTTTTCTTAACAGGATAGGCGTCGAGGGTGTTTGATCTTCTTGTGGAGATTGGGTGTAGGCTTCGATGAGTTGATTGCGTCTGTGGGGTTGTTCTTGATCGTAGCAGTCAGCTCCGCCTAAGGATTTATAGCAATAGACTTTTTTAGGCGTGTAGGCTTCACCGTGCGGGGCCCAGTCCCTGGATTGTAGGCGTTGGGATGTGAAATAAACTTCATTAAAAAGTGGCCCGCATCCGGAAAGGCACAGGCTGGTCACGAATAGAGCAAAAATCGCAAGTTTCATGTTTTTCCCATAACTGAAATCTTTTGCTGTTTAATATGCAAGTCGCGTGCCATGTAAAACCAATTCCATAAAATAACGGATAAATCTTATCCTCGACTCCTGTCATTCCCGCGCAGGCGGGAATCCAGCGCAACAAAGTGCTGCGCAGCAGCTCTCCATTTATTTCAATGCCACAGCAGCAAGGAAATATTGAACCTCTTCGAGGCACATATTGCGCTGGATACCTGCCTGCGCAGGTATGACAGGCGATGGTTGAGGCGCTTACGCAATAAGCTTGCGTAAAACATAATGCAAAATACCGCCGTGCATGTAGTAATCTACCTCGTCGGCCGTATCCAGTCTGGATTGCAACTGGATGGTTTTTTTGTTCCCATCTGCATAAGTAATTTGGCAATCCACAAGCATACCCGGGGATAAGGTTTTGTCTAATCCCGTGATGTCATAAGTTTCGTCGCCAGTTAAATTGAGGCTCAGGCGATTATTTCCCGACGTAAAGACAAAGGGCAGCACGCCCATGCCAATCAGATTCGAGCGATGAATCCTTTCAAAGCTTTCCGCAATAACCGCTTGAACGCCCAATAACCTGGTGCCTTTGGCGGCCCAATCTCGGGAAGATCCTGTGCCGTACTCTTTTCCCGCAATAATAATTAACGGGGTGTCTTGTTGTTGATAGAGTATCGAGGCGTCATATATGGACATGGCCGTATCCGTGGGCACGTGTTTGGTTACCCCACCAGATGTGCCAGGAACCATTTCGTTCTTTAGGCGTATATTGGCAAAGGTACCACGCATCATGACTTCATGGTTGCCACGGCGAGATCCGTAAGAGTTGAACTCGCTAACCGGAACACCTTTTTCCTTTAAGTAGATGCCGGCTGGACTGCTTTCCTTAATGGATCCTGCTGGCGAGATGTGATCGGTTGTTACGCTGTCACCTAGGATGGCCAGGGTCCTGGCACCTTGAATATTTGAAATCTTTTCTGGATTCAGATTCATGTTCGCAAAATATGGCGGATGCTTAACATATGTGCTGTCTGGCGTCCAGTCATAGGTTACGCTCTGAGAGTCCGATAGATTTTGCCATAGCTCATCTCCTTTAAAGACGTCACCATAACGCTTCATAAACATTTCAGGCGTCAGGTTTTTCGCAACGCAAGCCAATATATCCGCATTGCTCGGCCATATATCCTTTAAAAATACATCGTTGCCGTTTTGATCTTGTCCCAGAGGATCCTTGTAGAGGTCAACTTTTAACGAACCGGCCAGAGCATAGGCGACCACTAACAGGGGGGAGGCTAAGTAATTTAGCTTGACCTGTGGATGGATGCGTCCTTCAAAGTTACGGTTGCCAGATAGAACACCAGAAACCGTTAAATCATTATGCTCAATGGCTTTGGCAATCGGATCCGGCAAGGGGCCTGAATTTCCGATACAAGTTGTGCAACCATAGCCAACCAAATTAAAGCCCATGGCGTCTAAGTCATCGGTTAATTCAGCTTTATTCAGATAATCCGTCACCACTTGGGATCCCGGTGCCAGAGATGTCTTCACCCATGGCTTTGTTTTAAGACCCTTGTTCCGGGCGTTTCTAGCCAAAAGGCCTGCGCCGAGCATGACAGAGGGGTTCGAGGTGTTGGTGCAGCTGGTGATGGCTGCAATGACCACATCCCCATCCTGAAGGGTAAAGTTTTGACCGTTATAATGAACGGAGGCTGATGTGCTCTTTGTGCTGTCTTCTTTAGATAAAGAATCGTGCACCGATTGAACGGCTTCCGACAATTTAATTTTATCCTGCGGGCGTTTAGGTCCGGCAAGGCTGGGTTCTACTTCAGACAAATCTAGCGAGAGTGTATCCGTAAAGATAGGATCCGGCGTCTGCGCTGTGCGCCACATGTTTTGTTCCTTGGCATACGCCTCAACCAATTGCACAACGTTTTCATCGCGACCCGTGAATCTTAAATAACGTAAAGTTTCGTTATCGGCGGGGAAGAATCCACACGTTGCGCCGTATTCAGGAGCCATGTTAGATATCGTTGCTCTGTCCGCAATGGTTAAATGATCCAAGCCTGGGCCATAGAATTCAACGAATTTGCCGACGACGCCTTTTTTGCGAAGCATCTCGGTGACGGTTAAGACCATATCTGTGGCGGTTGTACCTTCTTTCAAGGCGCCTGTGATTTTAAAACCGATAACTTCTGGGATGAGCATAGAAATGGGTTGGCCAAGCATAACGGCTTCTGCCTCGATGCCGCCCACGCCCCAGCCGAGAATGGCTAGCCCGTTAATCATTGTGGTATGCGAATCTGTTCCCACCAACGAGTCAGGGTAGGCATAATTTTGTCCGTCTTGTTCTCTTTGCCAGACCACTTGACCTAGATATTCCAGGTTAACCTGATGGCAAATGCCGGTGCCGGGCGGAACAACGCGGAAGTTCTCAAAGGATTGTTGCCCCCAACGCAGGAAAGCGTAACGTTCTTTATTCCGTTCGTACTCTAGCTCTACGTTATCCTGAAAAGACTGATCGCTGGCAAAATGATCGACCATGACCGAGTGATCAATTACCAAATCAACAGGAGATAAGGGATTGATTTGATCTGGATGACCGCCCAGTTTTTTAATAGCATCACGCATCGCGGCGAGGTCAACCACCGCGGGCACACCGGTAAAGTCTTGCATCAAAACGCGGGACGGACTGAAAGCGATTTCGCGGTTGCTAGTTTTTGTTTTTTGCCAATCAATTACGGCTTGAATATCCTCAATTGTAACGGTTTTACCGTCTTCATAACGAAGTAAATTTTCCAAAAGAACACGTAAGGAAAAAGGGAGTTTTTCTATAGAACCTAGTTGCTTTTCAACCTCATTCAAGCTGAAATATTGAAACTCTTTACCATTGACCTTCATGGATTTGCGTGTTTTAAGGTGATCTTTTCCGAATCTCGACATCTACATTTTCCCTGTTATAAAATCTGTTGCTAAAATTTTAACACAGCCAAAATCCCTCGTATAGCCATAGACTGCATATTTTATAAAAAAAAGGGATCAGACCGATAAAATTTAAAATAAATGAATTTTTTGTATTTTTTAGTTGGATTTGCCCTCATAGTTTGCTAGTAAGGAGTGTATTGAAGCTTAACTTATGCTTCTGTTTTTTGCATTGCGGGCGTGGTGAAATTGGTAGACACGCAAGATTTAGGTTCTTGTGGCTTAGGCTGTGGGGGTTCAAGTCCCTTCGCCCGCACCAAATTTTTAAAAAAATATTAGGAAGGGCATCCCTTATGAAAGTCCTCACGGAATCATCCAAAGATTTACGATATGAATTTAAGATTGAAATAGCTTCTCAAGATATTGAGGCTGAGGTTGAACAATCCCTTATTAAATACGGAAAGACGGCGAAGTTGCCAGGCTTTAGACCTGGGAAGATTCCTCTTTCTGTGCTGCGTCAAAAATTTGATGAAGGGGCACGTCAGGATGCGATTAATGCGGCTGTTAAACAGTCTGTGGGTGAAGTGCTGAAAGAAAAATCATTACAGCCCGCTTCTAGTCCTAAGATTGAGTTATCTACCTATAATAAAGGGGATGACCTGGTCTATACGATGGAAATTGAAGTGTTGCCATCCTTTGAGATTCAGGATTACACCGGTATTAAGGTCACAAAATTGGCTGTTAAATTGACAGACAAGGATGTGGACGATCATTTGATTAAATTGCTAGAGCATCAAAAGCGGACTGTTAAAGTTGAGGCGGATCGCAAATCGCAAAAAGGTGATACGGTTGTTATTGATGCGACGGCTTCTAATCCTGATTTTGATGCCAGTGAACAGGGCTTTGAGTCTTTTCATTTGTTGTTAGGCAATAATCATCTGGAAACCTTTGATGAGAAGTTGGTCGGAAAAAAAGTTGGCGATGTGGTGGATATTGAATTTACCCTGCCGGAAAATTTCCCTAACAAGCCGTTTGCGGGCAAGACTTTAAATTATCACACAACCATTAAAGAAATTCGTGAGCCAATTAAGCCAGAAATTACGGAAGAGATTGCGAAGGAATTTGGGTTTGAGAATTTAGAAGCCTTGCGTAAAGAGGCTCGCGATCAATTGCAGCAATCCACAACGCGGCCTTCCTTCTTATATGCGAAGCGTCAAATCTTGGATAGCTTATCCAAGCAATATAGCTTCCAATTGCCGCAGACCTTGTTAGACCATGAGTTTAAGGCGATTTGGGAAGATGTCGAAGCGGAAATGAAGCATGAGACGGAAACAGAAGGCAAACCTCAGCCTTCGGACAAAGAAATCGAAGCCATGAAAAAGAAATACTTAAATCTGGCTGAGCGTCGTGTTCGTTTAGGTCTTGTTTTGTCTGAAATTTCTAAAAAGCATGAAATTTCCGTGCCAAAAGAAAAAATTGCACAGGCTGTAATGCAGGCTGCAAAGCAGCACAAGGGATACGAGAAAGAGGCTTTTGAGTACTACTTTAAAAACCCAGAAGCCAATGCGCAAATACGTGCGCCTTTGTTGGAAGACGAAGTTATGCATTTCTTGTTGGATAAACTAAAAACAACAGAAAAAGAGCTAGACCTAGACGCCTTTAAAAAGGAACTAGAAACGCTTTCAGACGAAGGTTAAGAGATTCTCAAAACTCGATGAAGCTCTTGGATTCGCCTCTCCCCTTTGTGGGAGAGGCCGTCCGCAGGGCGGGTTCGGCCGTAAGGCCAGGTGGGTTTTCAGTCTCTCACCCTTTCGCTTTCCTACGGGGCTCTCCCACAAGGGGGGGGATGAAGTCAGGGTCGCCCATGAAAAAACATATCACCAGAACCTGTCCAACTAATTCCAGAAAACAACTGATACCATTTACCCTAACAGGGCCTACGCATGAAAAATTAAAGAGAGGAAGATCCATCCACACCTGTCACACCTGCCTTCGCAGGTATGACAGGTACTTGTAACTGTTTTGTGCAATTTTCATGCGCAGGTCCTGTTTACCCTAAATAAACATCATACCACCCCGTCATGCTGAGCGCGGCTCCGCGCAAGCGGAGTTAGCGAAGCATCCAGGACTATAAGTGCCGCGATGGCGGCTCTTTATAATCTATATAGAGCCAGAGGCCATTTCAAAACTGGCTTTTTTGGAGGGATTTATAGGAAAGGTGAGAACCGGAGCGCAGCGTACCTCTTCGTACGTGAGCACCGGGAGCGGAACCTTGACGACGAAATCACCCAAAAAAGACGTTTTGAAATGGCCTCAGCCACTAAAGTGGCACTTGTGTGCCTGGATCCTTCTCTCACTCAGCTAACGCTGAGCTTCGATCAGGATGACGGGGGTTATGATACTTATTTATGATAAACGGTATCAGTTATTTCATGGGATTGGTATGACAGGTGTGGGTGGTCGCTCCTCTCTTAAATTTTTCATGCGTATGTCCTGTATTTTTCGTAAAAAAGCTTGAATAATTGTATGCGACATCCTATGTGTGATAGAGATGAGCTTTTCCATGTCTAACAGTTAGCAAGGTTAAGGCCGATAATTTTTGTCAATTGTTAAGATAGAAAGTAATTGTTATGGTGGTTTCTTATAAAAATTTGAGCACAGCGATGCTTTCCGTATTGTTGTTAACGTCTCCATCCTTTGGATCGGCGGAGGGTAGTGAACCTGACTTGAAAAAGGCGAGGGTTTCTCCTGGTTCGGATGATTTTGATTGGATGTCTTTGGTTGAGGTAAAAAAAGAACCAACCGATGAAAGGCGTGATGCGGGTGTTGACCTGTTTTTGCTGACTCATGAGGGGATTAAAAATAATTTAAGACGAATTAATCCGGTTGATCCGGTTTTAAAGAGAAAACCAACGGCGAATTGCTTGCTTTGTTGTGTTTCGTTTTTGAATTGGGTTAAGACGGGTGTATTGACGCCGGCTCCGGCGGTGACTCCGGATAAACCCAATATTTTGATTCGCCCGAAAAATGCCGTGCTTTTAGATCAAGATGCGGCAAAAGCCATTCCTGGCCATGCGGTGGAAATTATTATTGAAGATGTGCAAGAAAAAACAGTGGCAGATCTAGATGTTATCGCTGTGGTAGAGCGAGATGGCCGCAAAATAATTTCGTTTGATCCTTGCGCGATGTCTGATTTAGAAAAGACTCTAGCGGATTTGCATTTGCATCCGGTTCGCGGCGGGGATTGTGCTTCAGGTCTTATGAGCCTGGGGTATAAGCCTGAATACATGGACAAGGTCGTTACGGAGGCTGGCATTACCGGGCACTTTCTGAATTTTTATATGTATAGCGATGCTTCGGGATTCAGAAAAACATACATTGTGGATCCGCAGACTTCGGAAATCACGACCTTGGCAAATTTCATAAAAAAAGAATCGAAGTATGATTTAGATACCGTGTACCTATGGTGGGATAGTACGAAAAAAGCCTGGGCTGAGCCTATTTCTTACGTCAAAAAAGAACCGGTCGCAGCAGAGGTTCCAGAAGATATTCTAACGGATGCCGATCCCAATCCCAGAAAAAGATCCGCAGAAATACCCCTGGAAGAATTGCAAAGCAATGACGCTCAAAAAAAACCTGCCATAGATGATTTTGAAGAGAACGATCGTATACTTGCGACATTTGCATGGAAAGATAAAGATAATCTTCTAGGGGATCTAGATCGTTTCTTAACCCAGGCGTTTAATCTGAATCAGCAGCAACAGTCTTTTTGGGTCATGGATATGTCCTTAAAAGGCAGTATCTACGCACAATCGATACTAAGCTGGATGTATTTTTATGGAAAAATATCTGGTGCTAGTGATTATACTTCCGCAGTATTTTATGCAAGAAAATCCGCCGATCAGGGGTATGCTCCAGCGCAATGTGGTTTGGGGTTTTTATATTCAAACGGCCATGTAGACGGCCAAGTGAATGGGGTCGAGGCTTTCAATTGGTATAAAAAAGCCGCCGATCAGGGGTATGCTCCAGCGCAATGTGGTTTGGGGTTTTTATATTCAAACGGCCATGTAGACGGCCAAGTGAATGGGGTCGAGGCTTTCAATTGGTATAAAAAATCCGCCGATCAGGGATATGCTACAGCGCAATGTAATTTGGGGAGGTTATATGCAAACGGCCATGTAGACGGCCACGTGAATGGGGTCGAGGCTTTCAAATGGTACAAAAAAGCCGCCGATCAGGGGCATGTTGCAGCGCAATATGGTTTGGGGTTTTTATATTCAAACGGCCATGTAGATGGCCAAGTGAATTGGGTTGAAGCTTTCAATTGGTACAAAAAAGCCGCCGATCAGGGGCATGCTACAGCGCAATATAGTTTGGGGGTTTTATATGCAAAAGGCCATGTGGACGGCCAAGTGAATAGGGTCGAGGCTTTCAAATGGTGCAAAAAAGCTGCAGATCAAAATTATGCTGTCGCACAAGATGCTCTGGGGGATATATATGCCAATGGTTATCTTGGTAAAAAAAATTTAGAAGAGGCTTTAAAATGGTACAACAAAGCTTATTTACAGCAGAGAGATTTAGTTGAGCAAAAAATAATTGAGGTTAGGAAACAGATGGGGAAAATAAGGGCTTATAACTTGCTATTTCGCAATTCTCTCTGAGGACGAAGTTTGTTCCCTGGCGGAGGGGTTACAAATGAGGGTTGAGGAGGTTTAAGGCAGTCTCTATTGGTATGTTTATGCCGTTTACCCTAAACTAAGTATTATTACCCACTCCCGTCATGCTGAGCGCGGCTCCGCGCAAGCGGAGTTAGCGAAGCATCCAGGACTATAAGTGCCGCGAAAGCGGCTCTTTATAATCTATATAGAGCCACTAAAGTGGCACTTGTGTGCCTGGATCTTTCGCTTACTCCGCTGACGCGGAGCTGCGTTCAAAATGACGGGGGTATGATGCTTAATTTATTGTATTATTTTAAATCTTCAGTGCTGCAAGATCTTTTGAACTTGTGTAGCTTTCCAGCATCATGTAGGGCTTTGAGGTCGTCAAATCCGCCGATGTGTAGGTCGTTGATATAAATCTGCGGAACGGTTTTGCGTTGGGTTTTTTCAATCATTTCAGCGCGTTTTGTTTGGCTTTCATTGACGTCAACGGCCTCGTAAGGCATTCCCATTTTGTCTAAAAGTTCTTTTGCCATAATACAGTACTTGCAATAGGGCGACATGTAAATTAACACGCTAATTTCACAGCTATTGTAGGTGTCCTCTTCCATTATTTCGTACTTTTCTTCCACGCGAGGGCTGAACAGGATGTAAAGCATGCCTGCGATAGCGAATAAAGTTAAGAGGGCGATAAGAATTTTTTTCATACCTTTATCATACAGTATTCATACACCTTCCGCAAGAGCCTCATTATTTTTGCAAAAGACTTTTCATGATTTTCATGAATAATTAAGAGATTTCGTTCATATTTAATTATATGAAAATAAGGAGATTTTTTCATGATTACCTTATATACGGCGCCGACTCCCAATGGTGTTAAAGTTTCTATTTTGCTGGAGGAACTTGGGGTTCCTTATCGTGTTCATGCGGTGAATCTGACGGCTTTGGAGCAAAAAGAAGAGTGGTTTTTGAAACTCAATCCCAATGGCCGAATTCCTGTGATTGTGGATCATGACAACCAAAATTTTGCCGTATTCGAATCGGGAGCGATCCTCGTGTATTTGGCAGAAAAATTTAAGCAGTTCATCCCCGACGATCCGAAGCAGAGGTCCGTGGTGATGCAGTGGCTGTTTTTTCAAATGGCGGGAATCGGTCCGATGATGGGGCAGGCGCATGTGTTTGTGCATTATGCTCCAGAGGTAATCCCGTATGCCATTAATCGTTATCGCAATGAATCCAGGCGTTTGTTCGAAGTATTGGAAAAACGACTGGAGGGACGCGAATATTTAGCCGATGAATATTCTATCGCCGATATAGCTAATTATACGTGGGTGCGTGTCCATAAGCATGGTGGAATCAACGTGGAGGGGTTGCCAAATGTGCATGCCTGGCTAGAGCGTATTAGCGCAAGACCAGGGGTGCAAAAAGGTTTGGATGTCCCGATACCACAAGTAGAACTTGCGAAGAGAACACAGGAAGAACAAAAAAAGCATAACGACCAAATCAAAAATATGGTGCCTCAGTGAAAGGGATGTTTTATGGATGATCGCTAGCCAGAACATCCGCAAGACTCAAGGCCCGTACTTGTTTTATTGTTTTTCCAGATTTGTCTTTTATGTCAAACACTTGAAACGGGGTTTCAGGTGGTAGGCGACAGATGTTTGTGTCAATGGTAATAATGTTTTCGCAGGTGTCCGCGTCATGGTCTATGAGTTCATGAGGATTCGTCATTTTATCTCTTTCCTTAAAATTTTAGTATATGAACCGTTTCATATCGGTTTTGAAATGTTCCCGAAAATAATCGTTTTGTCTATCCGTAAAAAATACGGAGACGAAGCGTCTGGGGTACCGTGAAGGAACTTTTGGTGTTGGGGGTGATCTTGTGGTAAAAGATATCTTATGACCATGCTTCATCATCCACACGTCAGCGGCATCACGCGTATACGCCTTACAGCTTTTCGTTCCTATGAGCAGCTGAATTTGTCTTGTCATACAGGACCGGTTATTTTAACGGGCGAAAATGGTCAGGGGAAAACCAATTTATTGGAGGCTATCTCTCTTTTGTCTCCTGGAAAAGGATTTCGTGGTGCCCATGGGGAGCATTTGATTTGTCGGCAAGCGCCGCAGACCGCTTGGGCTGTTGCGGTTCATGTGGATGCGGCCAAGGACACGACGCAATTAGGCTTAGGTTTAGATCCAGATGCATTTGCCCGGGGGCGGGAGAAAAAAATAGCCCGCATTGACCAAACAAATGTGCGCAGCGTTTCGCAGTTTTGTGACTATATCCAGGTTCTGTGGTTGACGCCGGCTATGGATCGTCTATTGATGGATGCGCCTGCGGATCGGCGGCGGTTTTTAGACCGTATGGTCTATGGTTTAGACGGGGAACAGGCGACCCGCATTAAACGCTATGAGCATGCCTTGCGCGAACGTATGGCTTTATTAAAAGAGGGCGAAATCCACTCTAAATGGCTAGCAGCCATCGAAAATACAATGGTGGAAAACGGTGTGGCTATTACCTTGGCGCGCCATGCGACGGTTGAGAAATTAACAGAACAATTGCAAAACACGACCACTAACTTTCCACGAGCGAAGCTACAGATGACCGGATGGATGGATGAGTTGCTGGCTCAGGGGCGTGGGGGGGGAGACATTCATGAGTTATATCGAATGCAATTGCAGCAAGATCGCTCAAAAGATAGCTGCACAGGCATGACGAGGTCAGGGCCCCATCGCAGTGACTTTACTTGCTTTTTTGGCGCCGATCAACAGCCGGCGGCTCAATGTTCTACCGGTGAACAAAAGGCTGTGTTGTTGTCTATTGTATTGGCTGCGGCCAGGATGCAGCAGGTCTACAAAAGAGGTGTTCCGATTTTATTATTAGATGAAGTTGTGGCGCATTTAGATCACCAACGTCGCAAAGATTTGTATCAAGAGATCGAATCTCTGGGCTTGCAAACGTGGATGACGGGGACCGATTTTAAACTGTTTCAAGATTTTACAGAAAAAGCTCAGCATTTTTGTGTAGAAAATGGCATTGTTTCAGTAAAAAATGTGCTATAAAAAACGGAATGAATAACACAAGACAAAATGGGTAGATGATGACAACTGGTAACGAAATTCCTTTAAACCAAGCCGCAGATGAATATGGTGCCGATCAGATTAAGGTTCTTCGCGGCCTGGATGCGGTGAGAAAACGTCCGGGTATGTATATCGGAGATACGGACGATGGTTCCGGGCTGCATCATATGGTTTATGAAGTGGTCGATAATGCTATAGATGAATCCCTAGCGGGGCATTGTGATCAAATCTACGTAAGGCTTAACCCGAATGGTTCTGTGACGGTGCGGGATAACGGTCGAGGTATCCCTGTGGATATTCACTCGGAGGAGGGCGTGTCCGCCGCCGAAGTTATTATGACGCAATTGCATGCGGGTGGTAAGTTCGATCAGAATTCCTATAAAGTTTCCGGTGGTTTGCATGGTGTAGGTGTATCGGTTGTGAATGCCTTATCCGAAATTTTAGATCTGCGCATTTGGCGTAATGATCAGGAATATGTGATGCGTTTTGACCATGGTGTACCGGTTGAGCCTCTAGCTATCAAAGGTCCAGCCGTAGGCAAAAAAGGGACGGAAATTACCTTTACACCCTCAAAGGAAACGTTCACAAACGTGGATTTTGATTTTAAACGGCTAGAGCTACGCCTGCGGGAGTTGGCATTTTTAAATTCAGGTGTGCGTATTCAACTGATCGATGGTCGGGGTAATGATGAGGAAATCGTGGACCTGTACTATGAGGGCGGGATTGCCGCTTATGTGGAATATCTGGATCGGGCAAAAACAGCCTTGCATAACCCACCAGTTATCATCACCGGCGAAAAAGATGGGATCGTTGTAGAGGTCGCCATGCAATGGACGGATAGCTATCATGAAAATGTTTTGTGTTTCACCAACAACATTCCGCAAAGGGATGGAGGAACGCACTTGGCTGGTTATCGTGGAGCTTTAACCCGTGTCATCAACAAATACTCGACGGCTATGGCGCCGGCTAAAAAAGATAAGTTAGTGGTGTCTGGTGAGGATGCTCGTGAAGGGCTGACGTGTGTTTTATCGGTAAAGGTTCCGGACCCGAAATTTTCTTCGCAAACAAAAGATAAGCTCGTATCGTCAGAAGTTCGTCCCGTAGTGGAAGGTTTGGTCAACGATCGTCTGGATCAGTGGTTTGAAGAGCATCCGGCGGAGACAAAAAAAATTGTCGGTAAAATCTTTGAGGCGGCAGCGGCCCGTGAGGCGGCCCGTAAGGCTCGTGATTTAACCCGCCGTAAAGGGGCACTAGAAATGTCGACCCTGCCCGGTAAATTGGCGGACTGTCAGGAAAGAGATCCTTCCAAAAGTGAATTGTTCCTCGTCGAGGGTATTTCGGCAGGTGGCTCCGCCAAGGGTGGTCGGAATCGTCTATATCAAGCCATATTGCCTTTGCGTGGAAAGTTGCTCAATGTGGAGCGAGCGCGTTTTGATAAAATGTTGAGCTCGGCGGAAATTGGCACATTAATATCGGCGCTGGGTACAGGAATAGGTCCGGAAGATTTTAATGCGGACAAAACGCGCTATCATAAAATTATTATCATGACGGACGCGGACGTGGATGGTAGTCACATTCGTACTCTATTACTGACATTTTTCTATCGTCAAATGCGTGAAGTTATTGAACGTGGTTATTTGTATATCGCGCAGCCTCCCTTGTTTGGTATTAAACGAGGTCAGTCTGTGGTTTATATGAAAGATGAGCACGCGTTGGATGAATACCTGATCGGATCTGGCGTCGAAGGTGTGGTGTTGCTGACCCATGATGGGGCGCAAATCATCGGCGAAGACTTGCGTCATACGGCGGAGCAAGCGATTGCCCTGAAGCCGATGATTGATAGTTTTGCTAAAAAAGTTGAGTCGGCTCTGATTGCGGAGCAATGCTTGTTAGCCGGGGCTCATCGTTTGGGGACTCTGCCAGATATAGCGGACGCACAAGTTGTGGCGAAAACAATCGAAGATCGTTTGAATGCGCATGGCCATGATTCCGATACAACGCCCTGGATGGCAAAGGCGGAGGATGACCGTCTTGTGTTTACCCGCCGTGTTTTAGGCGTGGAAGAGCTTTACGAAGTTTACTATGGTCAGCTGCAAAGCATTAAAGATCAAGTTAAACAGTCCAGCCGTCTAGAGGATATGATCCAGCTGTTCGCAAGCCCAGCCATATTCCGAGCCAAAGAAAAGGAAACAAAAGTCTTTGGGCCCGTATCTCTGGTGGATGCCATAACAGAGCAAGGACGTAAAGGCATTACGGTCCAACGTTATAAAGGGTTAGGCGAAATGGATGACCATGAACTGTGGGAAACAACACTGGATCCCAATGCACGCACCTTGCTGCAAGTGAGTGTGAAACATGGAAATGATGCGGAAGAAGTCTTCTCAACCCTGATGGGGGATGTGGTAGAACCTCGCCGTGACTTTATTCAAAAGAACGCGCTGAATGTGAAAAACCTAGACGCTTAAAGGTTGGATGGCATTGCTTTATTCTACTGCATGCAGCTGAAGCGGAGTTCGTAAGGATTCATCCGCGAAAGCTGCATCTCTTTATAAAGAGACGAAAGCAGCTTACGCCATTGGATTTTTTTTTTTTTTTTTTGAATAATGAACTGCGCCCCATTTGATAGAACACTCAGCAGTCATTTCTGAGGAGAGATTCTTCCGCAGGGCTCTATAAAGTTAAGGCTAGTCTCAAATCATTGTGTTCAAAGGCAGATGACATGCGATCTGCCTCGCGGTCTTTCATGCCTAGTAACTTTGCCTGCTCTCTCCATCCTGCCACCGCAATTCCAGCCTCATTTGCTATTCTTTTGGCAGATTCTTTTGAGAGGCCAAATCTATCTGATACGCTCAAGGCAAGTTCTAATGAAGCGCAGTCGTCTTCTTCATCTATTGCTAAAGAGAGGCGCCTGGGTTTTATATCCAAGGGGGTGGGGTTAATGTCATATGCGGGTGATAGTCTCCATCCATCTGAATTGGGTAACAAAAGCCCATGATTTCTCAAATGATCATCAGTGTTAGACACTAGAATGGAAAAAACGATTCTTTTCCAGAGCTCGATCAAGTCTTGCTGAGGGTTTCCACTATAACGACGCAATGCATCTGCTACCTCAAGATAGCTATGGGGATCGTTGTCGCCAGCTTCTAGAAGGCTCATAGCCGAGATAAATGGTATTCGTTTAACGCCAATGCGATCAAACCTGTTAAGTAATATGACCGAACGACCAGCAATTTTTAACAATTTATGACGTGTGACTCGCAGGCCTGCCTTAGATGCAAGGGTCAATGCAAGACTTTCCCAAGCTGGCAGGTCTATGTTATCTTCCGGATGAGGAAACTTTGCTATCAATAACTCCCCTTCTTTTGAACGCACGGAGGCCTTTGGTCTGGCCCCACCCAAAGAAGAGCCTGGCGCTAATAGCAGTCTCATCTCTTCATCATTTTCTTCCTCTTTTATAGCATGGGTGGTGGCCACAAGCAGGCGAGGTAAATCAATTAATAGAGGCACACGTTTTCCATTGACGGGTTGCGCTAAAAAAGCTCCCTCTAGTTTTTCCGAAAATCTTAGCGCTCCTTGCCGACATTCATCATCAACATTCAACAAAAAGTCTATCTCTTGAAGGGTGTGCGGGTTTTCACCTTTAGTCTTGGCTAGTCTCTGATGGGTTCGCCTCATGAGTGTTCTGCCCCAACGGTCTGGAGCTGAATCACCAATTGAGCCGAACAAAGCTCTGCCTTGTCCAGTATGAAATGGAGCTGGGTGCAAAGTTAATGCCGGCTCTAAGGCGAAGCGTGAAGGATTAGTTAGCCAGCTAGAGTCGTATTCAAAACTCGAACTTTCACGACCTTTCCGGTTTCTCGCAAAAAGACGCCCTACAAAGAAAGTGTTTCCTTCCCAATCCACATAGACAAATGCAATTTTGTCTGTCACAAATCACCTTCCTTTTTTTTCTTAGCCAACTGTATCCTCTTCGGAAGTCTTTCTTCCTCTAAATCAAGCCCAACCTCATCCCCACGTATATCTGCAAGATCAGCTAACTTTTGGTCTAGGCCTAATATAAAAAGAATTGTGATATATATCCCCATGGATACTTCAGGGGAACCCTTTTCAGCTCTTGCAAGTGTGCTCGTGCTAATCATCGCTCTTTGCGCCATGATCGAGGTAGGAATGCGACGCCTACGCCTGGCATCCTTAATGTCCTGCCCAAATTTTTTTAATGCACGTTCCGCACGTAAAGGTATAGTTTGAATGGCATGTGACTTCATGTCTTAGGTCCTATATATGAACTTATATTATTTATAAACTATCATATATCAATGTTAACGTCTATAGTTCTTAGCAACTTCTTTGGCTTCTTCATAGGCTATTGATTCAATATATCGCACGCAAGACTTTCGCTCTATTGCTCATAGAGGTATGTAGTTTGTGTAAGGGTGTCAGAACCTTGTCTTATTAACACAAAGACCACGCTCCAACAGAATGCTTCGTATGATAAACTGCGTAAATGGGTTTTTTTGAGGTCTTCCGAGATGCAGACGTCTCTAAAAATCAACGATTCTTCCGGCCGCGAGCTTGGGAGCTGGCTGGGTGGGTTTCTCGGATGAAGCCTACGACGAATAAGGATAGGGCTAGGCAAATCGGGATTACGCTCATGGCGAAACGATAGTCTAGTTCGCTGTATATATTTCTGCCATCGATAACTAAGCCGTTCCAGCTGAAATCTAGCATGCTGCCGACTAAAGGGTGAAAGACAGCTCCAAAGGCCATGACGATCATGTTGCTGAAACCAACGCTAACGCCGCTGGAGGAGGGGGGGATAATTTCCGTCATGCTGGCAAAACATAAGCATTTCGCGGTGTAGCAAAATCCCGCTAAAAAGAATAAGGCATACATGAAGAATAGGGGGATGTTGTTGCCAAAAATAATCAGCATGTATACACATAGGCAGGCGAGGGCGCCTAGCGTCATCGGGATGCGGCGACTGGAAACTCGGTCGGATAAAAAGGTGAAAAAGGGACTGCCCAGGGCGGCGCCAATAAAAAGGCTCGTGTGGATGGTGGCGGCGTATTTTTCATCTATGGTGTAGATGCTCTCGATGAATGGAACGCACCACGCATCGCCCATAATGATGAGGGGGGCGTACATCAACATACTGAATATAGAGATAAGCCAGGCTTGTGGCGATAGCAAGACAATGGCAAGCCCGCTAAATATTTTTTCATTCTGATTCTTTTGAGTGACCGGCATCTCTCCTGAAGGGGTGTTGCGGACAAAAAGAAAAACAATAACGCCAATGATAATCCCCACTAACCCAAGAGTTTGTAAGGAAGATTGCCAACCCAGAAAATCCGTTAAATAACTTAAAGGTGGCCCCCCTAGGGCAGCGCCACTGGTGCCAAAAATCATCGTTAGGGCAATAACTTTACCAATCTTATGGGGTGGAAACCATAACGTGCCCAATTTGATTGTTCCTAAAAATCCGCAAGCCGCGCCCATTCCCATCATAAATCTTGAAAAACCAGCGACATATATATTGGTGGTGAGTGAAAAAATAAAACAGGCCGCACCGCAGGTAAATCCAGCCAAAGATAGTAAGAGGCGAGGGCCAAATTTATCCATGGTAATACCAAGGGGAATCTGCAGGCCTGAATAGGCCCAGTAATAAAATCCCACAATCATACCAAATGCCCCGGCATCAATTGCAAATGTCGTCATGATTTCATCATTAAGGACATTGGGTAGCACGCGCAAAATAAATTGATAGCAATAAAATAAGGCCCCCATACTGACCATAAACCAAGCACGTAAACCCCCTAAAGGAGAGGCGATCTTATCGTTTTTATTCGTTTTAATCTTTGACATGCATGTCCTTTTTAAAAAATACGTTTTGATTATAGTCGATTTTGAAAAGCAAACCCAAGCAATTTTGAAATTGGATGATTAATTGATAGAATCAGGGTTGTCAATGGCGTACAATGTAGATGTGGGCTGATTTATTTATAAGTCCTGTTCTTGAAAAAAGGTTAGGCTTATGTTGGGCGCAGAAAAACTTGATGTGATGTTAAGCAAAAGCGAGATGCGCACGCTTATGCTCAAAAGACGAAAAGCGTATGTGGAAACTTTAGGCGAAGAAACAAGAGAAAATATCTCGTTGCATTTAGTGCAACGGCTTATGGACTATTTTATCTTTCCGATGGATTGTGTCGTGGGGAGCTATTTTCCTTTAACTGAAGAGCAAAATGTTCGCTTGTTGAACTTTTCGCTTAAGGGTGATGGTCTGGACGTGGGGTATCCCCGTGTAGGGCCTGAGGGATTGCTCACTTATCACCTGGTTTCATCTCCTCAGGAGTTGATCGTGGGCAAATATGGTATATATGAGCCCAGTGAGCAGGCGCCTCAGATATCTCCGGATTTGTTTATTGTCCCGCTGGTTGCTTTTGATGACA
This sequence comes from Alphaproteobacteria bacterium, assembly GCA_017993335.1. Classification (GTDB taxonomy): domain Bacteria; phylum Pseudomonadota; class Alphaproteobacteria; order JAGOMX01; family JAGOMX01; genus JAGOMX01. The sequence continues at coordinate 18,353 of JAGOMX010000004.1, forward strand.
GATGCCATCGACTGGGTTATGGGCAGGGTAATTTTGATCGAACCTTGAAAAAGGCAAGGGAAGCAAAGAAAGTTTTGGCGATTGGCGTAGCTTATGATATGCAGAAGGTGGATTATATCGCTAATGAATCCTTTGATCAGCCAATGGATTATGTCGTGACAGAGTCACAGATTTATAAAGCAGAGAAGAAATGAAACTATTATTTTGCGGTGACGTCGTTGGCCGTTCAGGCCGTGATGCGGTGCTGAAGTATATACCCTTATTAAAAGAGCATCATAAATTAGACGTGATCGTTGTGAATGGCGAAAATGCAGCCGGGGGATTTGGGATTACAGGTACGATCGGAAAAAGTTTTTTTGAAGCCGGTATAGATATCCTGACCACAGGAAATCATGTTTGGCGTCAAAAGGACGTGGTGTCCTATATATCCACGGAGAAAAGATTGCTACGCCCTATCAATTTTTCCAATAAAAGCCTCCCTGGATCCGGAATTGGTATCCATCCCTTAAAAGATGGGCGGCATTTTATCGTGTTGCATGCAATTGCGCGTTTGTATATGCCCGATTTAGTGGATTGCCCTTTTCAGGCTATCGATCAGGTTTTGGCGACAGTCAGCTTATCGCAAAAAAATATTGCTGGAATTATGTTGGATTTTCATGGGGAGGCAACCAGCGAAAAAATGGCTATGGCTCATTTTCTGGATGGGCGTGTTTCCTTTGTTGTTGGCACGCATACGCATATCCCAACCGCAGATCACCAGATTCTTCCCAAAAAAACCGCCTATCAAACGGATGCGGGCATGTGTGGCGTATACAATTCGGTGATTGGTATGGATAAAAAAGTCCCGGTTGCGCGGTTTTTAGGTAAATTTATTGATCTAAAAATGGAACCTGCAGAGGGTGAAGCCACGCTGTGCGGCGCCATTGTGGATATAGACGATGAAACAGGACTGGCTCGTGATATTATGCCGGTGCGTTTGGGCGGATTCTTAAGTCAAACAGGATTATGAGCTTATGTGGATAGATAGTCATTGTCACTTAAACTATGATGATTTTGGGAGCGATTTGCCAGAAGTTTTTCAGCGGGCTAAAGATGTTGGTATAGAAAAAATGCTGACGATTTGTACGGATATGGCCGAGGCCGATACTATACTAAAGCTCGCCAACCAGCATCCAGAATTATGGTGCACAGTTGGTGTGCATCCCCATGAGGCAAAACAAACCGTTGATCTGACGGGTCTGTATGAGAACTTAAAGTCGTATATGGTTCATGAAAAAGTCATCGGTTTAGGGGAGACAGGCCTGGATTATTATTATGAACACAGCCCAAGAGCTGAGCAGCAACAAGCTTTTCAGGTGCATATGGATGTGGCAAAAGAGCACGATTTGCCCTTGATCGTTCATACAAGAGACGCAGAAGAAGATACAATCGCTTGTCTAAAAAAACAGCAAGGCGCTGTAAGAGGCGTGATTCATTGCTTTAGTGGCTCTCATTGGCTCGCGCAACAAGCATTAGATTTGGGTTTTTATATTTCTATCTCCGGCATCATTACGTTTAATAAGGCGGAAGACATTCGTCAAACCCTCAAAAGTGTACCGTTAGATAGAATCTTAGTGGAAACCGACGCCCCATATTTGGCTCCTGTCCCAAAAAGAGGCCAACGAAACGAACCCGCATTTATGATCCACACCGCAGAAAAAGTCGCGGAAATAAAAGGGATCTCTACACAAGAGCTAGCGAAAATAACCACAGAAAATTTTTATCGCTTATTCTCAAAAGCTTTGTGATGCCATATTTAATACCAATTCCATAAAATAACTGATAAATCTTACCCTCGCTGCCTGCGCAGGTATGACAGGCAATGGTTGAGGAGATTCAAGACAGCCTCTATCTGTATGCTTATACTAATTCCAGAAAATAAGTATCATTACCCACGGTCGAGTCGCCCGGGGGTTATGATTTTGGTTCAAAACAAAAACGACATTTCATCATAAGAAGAATCCCCCCCGCCTGCCTCATCGGCAACTGCCTCCAACCGGTACCTGCATCCGGATGCCGCCGCACTTTTTTATGCTCATATATATTGAAAATAGGGGTTTCGTTCATCTCGCCAAATCTCAAGATCGTATAATTGAACCCCCAGGTGGTAATATCATCCCCACCATACCTACTAAGCATACAAACCGCCTTCTGCGATAAATCTGCTTCGGAGACGTTCCGTAGAAATGCAGGATGGGTGGATATCTGCTCAGCAATACGTTTCAATTCACTCAACGTCAGAAGAAGAAGAATAGTTTTTTCAGTATTGGGATAAACCGGATTTAGAAATTTTTCTGTCATCCTCGTGACACACAGATCTGAAGGGATAGTCTTTGGCAGAATGAGCTCACCATTGGTCGTGTCCATATACATATCTGATAATTGGACATCAATTACAGTTAAGCCTCCAGGTTCATAGCGGAAAATGCCGTTTTTTAGGGTTCTCTCATCCTGCTCCATCATTCGCAGCCTCAGATATGGCTCCGGGCTTTCCGGGGGTATAGGCCTACCAAATTTTATAGCTGGGAGAATAATTTCCCTTACATAATTAAGATTATCGGAGCCTAAGAAAAAGCGACACCAAGATTTACAAACCAAGGCATAATCTGAGGTCAGTTTTTGCGCCAAAAATCGATTGGCAATAGTTTTTTTTATGTCCAACGGTATTCCAGGAAAAAATTCTTCATGCAAAATGCGTGCAGATGAAGATTCTTCCGGTACCTCCATGTTAGCCAAAGCGAGGCGATGAACGGATGGAGACTCAAGTTCCAGAGGGGGCAGTCCATCTTCACTTGCAAGTACATTAAAATACCCTGCACTTAAGATCATGAGACTTGTGATTATCGCTAATTTCTTTGTAAACTTAATCATTTATACGAATCTCTATATATATCAAAAACATCGTTATACACGGAATTATACCAGATCCTATAATTAAGTATACAGATAGATGCTGTCTTAAATCTCCTCAACCATCGTCTGTCATACCTGCGCAGGCAGGTATCCAGCGCAACATGTGCCTCGAAGAGGCTCCATATTTCCTTGCTTCTGTGGCATTGAAATAAATGGAGAGCTGCTGTGCAGCACTTTGTTGTGCTGGATTCCCGCCTTCGCGGGAATGACAGGCGGCGAGGGTAAGATTTATCCGTTATTTTATGGAATTGGTATTAGTTGAATAGAGGAATAGTGTGAACTATTCCTCTATTCAACTAATGTTCCTTTATGGTGTGCAGGGGTAACTAGATCATAAAAAAACCCCAGCAAATTTGCCGGGGTTTTTTTGTATAACGAAACGTTTTAACGAGAGTAATGTTCAATTACCAAGTTAGGTTCCATCTGCGCGGCATAAGGAACTTCGCTTAGTGTTGGGACGCGGATAAACGTTCCAACCATTTTTTTCTCGTCGACCTGGATGTATTCCGGAAAATCGCGTTCTGCGGATTTAAAGGCATCCATAACGTTTGGATTTTCGTGCATGCGGGCGCGGAGCTCGATGATATCACCTTCTTTTAATTGGCAAGAAGGGATGTTTACGCGCTTACCGTTTACCAAGATATGACCATGGTTGATCATTTGGCGTGCGGCGAAAACCGTAGCCGCAAGTTTCATGCGGTATACGATCGCGTCCAAACGACGCTCGAGCAATCCGATAAGGTTCTCACCTGTATCTCCCTTACGACGTTCCGCCTCTTTATAGATCTTGCGGAATTGACGTTCAGTAATGTTACCATAGTAACCACGAAGTTTTTGTTTGGCTGCAAGCTGGATACCGAAGTTTGAAAGCTTCTTAGGCTTGGCGCCATGTAAGCCTGGTCCATATGAACGTTTGTTAACTGGGCTTTTTGGACGACCCCAGAGATTCACGCCATAGCGACGGTCTATCTTGTATTTTGCCTGAATACGTTTTGTCATTAATTCTCATTCCATTTAGGATAATCATTGTATTGCACAAACTATAATGATCTTCCCATCTTTGTCAAACAGTTTATGCGCTAAAAATGCAATAAATGTGATTCTTTTCAGTGCTGTTCCGTGCAGCATTGATTTTAGGGCCCTTGCCTTAAGCAGATTTGCGTTGTGCTTGGATAACTTGTCCATGGGATTGGCATGTTTCTAATGCCAAGTCTACAAAGACATCTGCAACGCTTGCCGCGGTTGGTAGGGTCATTGGATCTTCTCCTGGCATGGCTTGTGCTCGCATTCTGGTGCGAATCTTTCCAGGATCGACCAGATTCACTTTTAGGTGTGGATAGGTGTTTTGCGTTTCGGACGCGTATATCTTTACCATCATCTCCAGGGCCGTTTTACTCACTGCATAGGCCGACCAAAGAGACGAGACGTTATGAGTTACGCCCGAAGTCACAAAAATAGCTCGACCAGATGGGGATTGTTTCAACAGGGGATCCATTGCTTTTAACAAATGCCAGTTGGCGTTCAAGTTAATGTTCATAACGTTTTGCCATTCCGTTGCGGGTGTATCGACAATAGGCCCTAAATGCCCCAAAACACCGGCATTTCCGACGAGGATATCGAGTTTTCTGTACCGAGAGGCAATAGCGACGGCGAGTTCGTCAATCGCGTGGAGGTGATGAAGATCCAAAGGCACCAACATCGCCGAAGCCCCATAGGACTTCACACGGTCATCAATATCTTCAAGCGATTTGGCTTCGCGTCCCACAAGGATAAGATCTGCACCTTCACGGGCATAAGCCTCGGCGATGGCCGCTCCTAGGCCTTGTGTGGCTCCCGTGATGAGGGCGAGTTTTCCGGCTAAACGTTTAGTCTTTGTCATTGTTTTTCACCAATCGTTCCATGTCTTCCCGTTGTTTTTCTTGATATCCCGTTTCTTGCCCGTCATCGGCAGTTGGCTCTGTCGTTTTGCTATTGGCTGCTTTCGGTTGAGAGAGCGCAGAGACCACGTTGTCGACCGCTTTTTTCTTGGCTTCTTCTTTGATCTCTTCTTGAATCGGTGCGCGAATATCCAAGTTTTTTAAGGCCTCTGCTGGAACTAAACCGCGCAACCAATTGGCGCTATCTACCACATGAGGATAAGATTTAGCGGCTTTAATTTCAGAAGGCCATTTTTCCGGATCAGAGGTTACCGTGCCGATAAAATAAGCAATGACCACAATGACGCTACCGCGTGCAATGCCAAAAAGAAACCCTAAGGAACGGTCTAGACCACCTAACGCACTGCCTTTCACGCTTTTAGAGATATGCCGGCTTAAGGATCCTAGAACAAATAAAGCAATAACAAAGATTAAAAGCCCCGATACCATATCCGCCACAAAGGTATTGTGAATGTATATAGAAACAAAAGGTCTGGCCAATACCAACCCATACAAGGCCGCAAACAAGGCTCCAACCCATGAACCAATACCCAGAACTTCACGGGTAAAGCCACGGGCTAAACCAATAAAGGCTGAAACTAATAATAATCCTATAATTACAAAGTCAACCATGTTTACATTTGCCATTATGCCACATCCTTTTTTTGTTGCGGATTAAATAGGTGAACTAAATCAGAAAGATAGTGAATTTGGGATAAAGCCATAGCCTCATCCGGTCGATAGTCATTTTTCCGTTTTTTCGGAATAATTGCTTTTTCAAATCCCAGTTTGCAGGCTTCCTTTAACCGCACACCCGTTTGGCCGACCGCGCGCACTTCTCCCGCAAGGCCAATTTCTCCAAAAATTACGGCTTCTTTCGGCACGGGAATTGAGGTATACGCCGACAGCAAGGCGGCCGCAACGGCTAAATCGGCAGCTGGCTCGTTAACTCTAAGACCGCCGGCGATGTTGAGATAGATGTCTTTACCCATAAAGGCAATGCCGCATCGGGCTTCTAAAACGGCCAAAATCATCGACAGTCTTGCCGTATCCCAGCCCACCACCGCGCGCCTAGGGGTTCCTAAAGGGGAGGGGGCTACGAGAGCTTGTATCTCCACAAGGACCGGCCTTGTGCCTTCCATGCCCGCAAAAACAGCTGAACCGCTGACATCTCCGCTTCGATCGGCGAGGAACAGAGCCGATGGATTATGCACTTCCACCAGACCCAGTTGCGTCATCTCAAACACACCGATTTCATCCGTTGCTCCAAAGCGATTCTTAACCGAACGCAAAATTCGGAAATGATGGCCGCGGTCCCCTTCGAAATAGAGGACTGTATCTACCATATGCTCTAAAACGCGAGGACCGGCGATGGTGCCTTCTTTGGTAACATGTCCCACCAAAAATACGGCGATGCCTGTCTTTTTTGCCACACGAATAAGCTCTAATGCACTGGCGCGGACCTGGCTGACTGTTCCGGGCGACGAATCAATGCTATCCACATACATCGTCTGGATAGAGTCAATGATCAGCACATCAATTTTATTTTCTTTTTCTAAACTTGCGAGAATATCCCGCACATTGGTTGCGGCAGCCAGGCGCACAGGGGTCTTTTCTACATTTAGTCTTTGTGCCCTCAATCTAACTTGATCGATGGCTTCTTCGCCCGAGATATAAGCACATTTCAGATTTTTTTGACTTAAAGCCGCCACAATTTGTAGCAATAACGTAGATTTACCGATACCCGGATCACCGCCAACGAGAATGGCGGAACCCGGCACAAGGCCACCCCCTAAAACGCGGTCAAGTTCGGGCATGCCGGAAAGATGGCGACACACCTGTTGAGATTGTCCAGATAGACCAACAAAATCAATAGCCGTTCCCTTGCCCAGAGTCATACCCTTGGGGATCGCCTCAATTTTCTCTTCAACCAGGGTATTCCATTCTTCACAACCCGAGCACTGTCCTGTCCATTTAGGTTGGATTGTGCCGCAAGCTTGACAGATATATTGAGTGCTTGTTTTTGCCATATTATGTTTTTACCACATCAATGGGCCCTTCGGAAAGACCATGGACAAACTGGTCCACATAAGGGTTTTGAGTTTTTTCTATTTGATCTGACGGACCATCCCAAATGATTTGGCCGTCATAAATCATGGCAATACGGTTAGAGATTTGGCGGGCACTCTGCATATCATGGGTAATCGTGATGCCTGTGGCCCCAATCGTGGATATGGATTTTATAATTAAGTTATTAATCACGGTCGACATGATGGGGTCTAAACCGGTCGTGGGTTCATCGAAGAAAATTATCTCAGGTGTCTGAATGATGGCCCTGGCGAGGGCAACTCGCCGCTTCATGCCCCCCGAAATTTCTGCAGGGGATAAATCCGCAACTTCAGGTTTTAATCCCACAGATGCCATTTTCTCCAGGGCTAAATCTTTTGCCTCGCTACGTTTCATCGAGGTGTTATGTAATAAACCGAAGGCAATGTTTTCCCAGATGTTTAAACTATCAAAAAGACCGGATCCTTGAAAAAGCATACTCATTCTTTTCATCAAGGCATCTTTTTCCCGGCGGGAGGCATTTTGCAGATTCATGTCATCAATTTCAATCTCGCCTTTATCGGGTTCGATCAAACCAAGAATGCATTTGATAAGTACAGATTTTCCCGTGCCTGACCCCCCAATGATAACAAGGGAATCCCCCTTATATACATCCAAGTTAATGCCTTTGAGCACCTGGTTAGAGCCAAATCGTTTATGGAGATTGCGAATGGAAATGAGAGGAGTCTGGGTCATGATGCACTGAAAAAGATAGCGGTTAACAAATAGTTGAAAATCAAGATCATAATCGATGCCGAGACAACCGCATGGGTTGTGGCGGCTCCTACGCCTTGCGCTCCACCTTTAGACGAATAGCCATGATAACAACCCATTGTCGAGATGATAAAACCAAAAACACTCGCTTTCACAAGCCCAGATATAACATCTTTGGCTTCCAGAAATTCAATGGTTTTGCTCATGTAATTGGCAGGATTGAAACCCAATTTATAGGTCGAAATTAAATACCCGCCAAAAACACCAATAATATCCGCCACAAAGACTAAAAGAGGCAAAACAATAATGCCGGCTAAAATACGGGGCATGACGAGATACTTTATCGGATCGGTGGAAAGAGTCGTCAGAGCGTCTATCTGCTCCGTCACCCGCATGGTACCAATCTCTGCCGCCATTGCTGCTCCCATGCGGCCAGCTACCATTAAACCGGCTAGCACCGGGCCAAGCTCTCTCGTGACGGAGAGAACCACAACCGTGGGAATGGAGCTTTCTGCAGAAAATCGAGAAAACCCTGTGTAGCTCTGCAACGCCAAAACCATACCCGTAAAGATTGCGGTTAAACCAACAACCGGAAGGGAATAGTAGCCGATATCAATCAGCTGTCGCCAAAATTGATTATAGTAATAGGGTGGCCTGGCCCCAATAAAGAAAACGCGGCCAATAAACAGGCTTAAGCGACCGCTGGTTGCGAGAAAAGAAAGGAAATATTGGCCAATTTTTGCAATAAAATTCATCATGTATATATTCTATGAAAGCGTGAACCCATTTTTGAACTTATCTCACGAGATGTCGTTCCAGCCGCCAGAGCGACCTCATCTGCGGAAATATTTTCACCGATTATTTCTGCCCAGGCGCCGGGGATGGCTAAGTGTTCTGGAACTTCACCCACGTCAACCGTAATGACATCCATCGATACCCGACCGACGATAGGGGCCTCGTAGCCCTGAATAAAGACGCGTCCATGATTGCTCAACGTCCGCACATATCCATCCGCATAACCGATAGAGATTGTGGCGATACGTGTGGGTTTGGAAACACAATACATGGCATCATACCCAATAGTTTCCCCCTTGCCGATAGGACTGACTTGTAAAACTTTCGCATAGATTTGCAAAGCCTGGCACAGACCATCCGTATGTAAAAATCTTGCCCCTAAGCCGTACAGACTGCGGCCGGGTCTGACCATGTCGTAATGATAGGCATCGCCTAAAAAAATGCCATGGGAGTTCGCCATACTCGCCGGGACCTGAGGCAATCGTTTGCGGGCCTCGTTAAAGGCATCTAGTTGTTGCAGGTTTTTATCATGATGGGGCGAATCACTGCAGGCTAAATGACTCATTATTAATTTTAAATCAAAGGGAGAAAGTACACTTAAGTCGGCAACCAGTGCATTGACTTCCCTGGGCGGTAAGCCCAGGCGCCACATACCTGTATCCACATGAATGACAGCGGGAAGCGTTTTCTCACGATTCCTCGCGTATTGATTCCACAGATGAATCTGTCCTAAATCATTCAGAACGGGAATAATCTGATGGTGGTCGAGTTCGTCCTCGCATCCTTTTAAAAGGCCACTTAACACATAAATATGGCCCTCAGCGATAACCCGACGGAGTTGCAACGCCTCATCGATCGTCGCTACAAAAAAGTCGCGGCATCCCGCCTCGATTAAGGTCGGGGCGATTTGTGTCATGCCTAAGCCATAGGCATCCGCCTTCACCACAGCCGAACAACGAGAATTGGGTAGCCGCGATTGTAAAAAATTAAAATTATGCGCAATCGAATCCAAATTCACACGGAACGCCGATAAGCAGTGTGAGGGAAGATTGTCTAAGACTTCTTCTGGCCGATTGGCAACAAGGTGGACATTACTCTTCTTCATTATATTGAGAAGCCTCTTTTGATAAGTTTCCAAATTTCGTCAGGTTACCATCAAAGAATAACTTAATTTTACCGATAGGGCCATGACGTTGTTTAGCAATAATCACTTCTGCCAGGTTATGAATTTTATTCATTGTGTCGAGCCATGCGGGGTATTTTTCGCTATCTTCTGGAGGCATTTTGCGGGCTTCGTAGTATTCTTCACGGTATACGAACATGACCACGTCGGCGTCTTGCTCAATCGATCCGGATTCACGTAAGTCCGATAGCTGTGGTCGTTTATCTTCTCGTTGTTCGACAGCACGAGAAAGCTGAGACAGAGCCAATACAGGTACTTCTAATTCCTTGGCAATGGCTTTTAGGGATCGGGAAATTTCGGAAATTTCCTGTACGCGACCATCGCTGCTGCTCATACGACCTAATGGAGGTTGCAGCAGTTGTAAATAGTCAATCACAATCATCCCCAATCCATGTTGACGCTTGAGGCGACGAGCCTTAGAACGAACAGCCGATATACTCAAAGCGGGTGTATCGTCGATAAACAACGGGATCGTGCTTACCCGGCGGGAGACTTCGACGAATTTAGGAAAATCATCTTCACGAATCGCGCCACGGCGAATTTTATCTGAACTAATACCAGACTCCTGCGCCAGCAAACGAGTTGCGAGCTGTTCAGCCGACATTTCGAGAGAGAAGAAGGCAACCGGCGCCCCATCACTGGAGTTTTCTTGAATAAAAGCATAGGCCGCATTAAAGGCAATGTTGGTGGCCAGAGCCGTTTTACCCATCGAAGGACGACCGGCCAAAATGATTAAATCCGAAGGATGAAGACCACCCAACCACTGATCCAAATCTAACAAACCTGTCGTAACCCCCACAATGTGACTGTCACGCTTTTGAGCAACCTGCGCCGTAACGATGGCCTCTGTCAGGGCCTTGCTGAAAGGAATAAAACCGCCACCAATTTCACCACGGGTGGCCAAATCAAACAGTTTTTGTTCCGCCGTTTCAATTTGGATATTGGCATCAGAATCCAACGTAAACTCAAAGGCCGTGTTGACGACATCTTCACCAATATTAATCAGCTGCCGACGCAGATACATATCGTGAATGGATTTAGCATATTCGCGCACGTTGACAATGCTGACAACGGATGCGGCTAGATTGGCTAAATACTCACCACCGCCGACGAGCTCTAAGGACGCATCTTTAGCAAAATAATCTTTAAGGGTAATGGGGTCGGCGATCTGTCCGCGTTCAATTAAACGGGCAATCGTCTCATAGATGCGTCCATGGGTAGCATCGGCAAAACAGGCTGGATACAAAATATCCGAAATTTTTTCATAAGTGGAGTTGTTGTAGAGCAGCGCACCAAGCAAAGCTTGTTCGGCTTCATAGTTATGAGGGGGAAACCGCTTGTCAGGAATAGCCGGAGAGTTAGACTCCCCGGCTAGCTGATTTGCGGGCTCGATGTTGGGTTGCATGCATCGTGCCCTTACTTTTTGTTATTGTTGTTCGTCTTCTTGTGCGTCTTCAGTTGTTGTCTCGTCATCTGCCTTTTTTGCAGATTTCTTCGGCGCTACAAATACATCTTTTTCCGCATTTGCTTTTTCTGCACGGCTAGCTTCAAGCTGTGCTGCGGCTTCTTCTACTGTTTTTGCAACGTTTACGGTGACAGTAATGCTAACCTCTGGGTGCAAATTCACGCGAATATCATGCATACCGAGCATTTTAATCGGGTGCGAAATTCTAACCTGTTGACGGGAAATATCCGTTTTGTCAGCCTTAAAGGCATCGGAGATGTCCTTGGCAGATACAGATCCGTAAAGCTGACCACTTTGACCGGCTTGACGGATTAATGTTAATACGGTGCCATCCATTTTAGCGGCAACTTTTTGTGCTTCATCACGATGCTTAATGTTGTCGGCTTCGATGTGAGCTTTTTGTTGCTCAAAATGGGCAATGTTTTCTTTTGTCGCACGTAGTGCCTTGTTTTGTGGCAATAAAAAGTTACGAGCAAAACCAGGCTTTACACGTACTATGTCACCAATAATTCCTAAACGTTCAATTCGTTCTAACAGAATAATTTCCATCGAACACTCCTATTTTTAAGGTTTCCTAACACTTTTCCAATACGTCCTCAGCCATGGTTCCAACAAACCCATCAGGGCGACCACGACGGTTAACCATACGAAAAGTACCATAACTACATAAAATACGACAAGAGATATCGTATTTAAATTATACAGTTTATTTATTTCGTGGACTAACGATAGTCCGACAATAAAATAAGCTGCGCTGATTACGATTAATAAGTTGGTGCTGTACGCACCCCCTGTATTAAAAGTTAGAGTTACCGCCACCAATCCAGCAAATCCTGCGGCCACCCATATAAAGTAATCGGGTAGATGCAAGGGAATTACCGTGCCTTGTGGCCTGATGTTTTCTTTCTGCCGAACCAAAATCCTTTGTGCAAAGATTGTGTTCAAAAGCACCAAGAAAAAATCATTTAACGTTATGATCCCGGGCAGAAAATTTACTAACTTTAAGACCAGTTGATAGATTTGATCAATTTGGTCATTCGAGTTTCCCACCTGCGCCGCGAATTGCCTTATATTCTCTTCAGATACGGTTGGTATTAAGCCAAGAGCTAAATACATCAAAACAGATACTGCGCTAATCCCAGTCAAATAGACCAGGATGTTACCAGCCGGATACCATTCCGTGCCTGATTCCGTCTGGCGAGATAAAAGTGCATATCTTACCAGAGCGAGAGTCAAAGCGATCTTACACAAGAAGGAAAACACATCAACAGGTGATCCGAATGCTTTTCCTAAAATGACAAGGATAAAAGCAAAAATGGAAGCTATTGCTGCACTTGTAAATCCATTCCCAAGACCCAGCCACAAAAGAGGCAAGGGACTTATAAACGTAAAGAGAGAAAGTATTTGCCATATAGGCATCGTCGTTGGATATGTCTTACTGGTGAATGCCGTTAGAAAACCCACCAATAACACATAAGGCAGACGAATACTCATAACGATAATACTTTCTCCTTGAAAAACAAGGCCTTTGCGATCTAAAGCAGACCGCAAAAACCTTATTTCATCTTACTTTACGACATAAGGTAGTAACGCCAAATGACGAGCGCGCTTAATCGCAATCGCTAGTTGTCTTTGATGTTCCGACGAAACAAAAGATACGCGACGAGGTATAATACGACCTCTTTCCGTCAGGTATTTTTGCAATGTACGGATATCTTTATAGTCAATAGCCGCCGCGCCTTTTTCGGAAAAAGGGCAGGACTTGCGACGCTTGAAAAGCTGGCGATGTAGGCTTGGGCGAATGCCGTCAGCGGATTTTTCGCTGGATCTTTCCGTGTTTCTTTCTATGGATCTATTCATTATGCATCCTCCTCAACAGTTTTATCTTCAGATACCTCTTCGTCGTTGTCCGTATCGTCTTTACGATAGCGGCTTGGACGATTAGGGTTGTAGGGCTCGCGACCCAGGCGAACCTGGTGTGTTAGGGCGGATGGGTTTGGATCTAAACTATCAACGCTAATCGTCAAAAAGCGCAAAATGTCTTCATTCAGACGCATTTTGCGTTCTAATTCGAGGATTGTAGATGGATTAGCCGTAACGTTCATGAGCACGTAGTGTCCCATGGCGTTCTTTTTAATAGGGTATGCCAGTTGGCGTAGGCCACTGTATTCAGACTTAGATACTTCGCCCTTTTCGTCGGCGATTAATTTTGCGTATGTATCCGCTAAAGCCTGTACCTGAGTCGGTGACAAGTCTTGGCGAACAATAAACACATTTTCATAAAAACGCATGATGCTCTCCTTATGGTTGTTAAGAAATAACCTTAAGACGTTTTAAGGTCATCTCACAGCCGAACTTTTCGGCAAGGAAGCCATCGGACTTATTTCCAATAGCAACAATAGCGCCAACTTACTCGTTTTCGGTATAAAAAATCAAGTGTTTTTCTTGTAGGAGATGAGACCTAACGATTAAGGGATCCAGTTCTTTTAGTTAGTGCCACACGGTAACGTGATAAAAACAATCGTCCAGGGGTTCTATATAAAAGTTTGGATTGGAATCTTCTTCTAAAAGCGCCAAGCAATTTTTTGCATTTAGGGCCCTGGTTTTCCATTCTTGGGATCTGGCATTAATGGGCATGGATAATTCATTGCTTTCGTCATAAATTAAAAGACTGATACATCCAAAGGGGAGCGAGGAGTTTGAGGTTTTTAGAGCGATGAGATGAGGTCCTTGATCTTTGGCTAAGGGCTGAATTTCTTTCATGTATTTATAACGCATAGGGATGTTATTGTTCAGGGTTGAGGAAAAAATAACGAATATCATGGGTATATAGAGTATGCATGACTTAAGTTTAAATCTATATATTATGGATAATAAAAATACGACAAAGCAAAGGGTTATACTTGTGCGGGTGTCAAAGCCAAAGTTAATAAATATGGTGATAGCAGAGATGGTTGTTGTGCCTAAAACTAGGGCCGTATAAGCATAACATAGCTTCATAAGGCCACTTTCTCCAGAAAGGAACGGCCCTGGAGGTTTTTTTCTGGCAGTAACTAAGTGAAAACTTGCTTTTAAAAACAAGAAAAAGGCTATCGCAACAAAAATATGCTCTATCTCAAAATATTCAGCAGATTCTACAATGAGTATAGGGGAAAGAAGTATAAAACCAAAAAATATGAATAATAAGAGGAGCAGCGCTGCCCAGCACAACAAGGATGCGCATAGTTTTAATATCAGAAAAAAAAGATGAGTTATATTTTTTATGGGAAATACCATGTATGTACTCGTTCAACGACTAAGGGATGAATCTAAAATTTCTGTGAGACTTATAATGCCGTACAGGATAAATTAGCAAGAAAATAGTACATTCATTGGACTTATGTTTAATCCATGTATTTTCGACTTATAATATCGAAATTGCTTGGAACTCCACCTTTTATCTAAACTCCAATAAGAGAACCATTTCATACATATGGAGCCCGCCAGGCCAGATATCTTGGTATCGCAAAAAATCAGTTACACATGGAGATGGTTGCAATTTCTTACAACCTAAAAAGGATGGTAAAACTTTTAGCAGGGGATAAAAAATTGATCCTCCGGCCGGTCTAGACAGGACGATTGCGTCCAAAATGCGCAAAAACGTTGTAAAACCATCGAAAATGCAATTGTTCTAGGGTTGAATAAAAAAATAATGCTCATTTTTTTGAGCAGAAAACTTGACAAAAATAGAAAGCAGCACCATATGAGTTAAGAAAGGCCGTTATGAAACGGTCTCTTATAAATCACGTATTAAATCTATTATGAAATAGTTCTATTATTTAGAGGAAAAGGTTATGAAAATTATTGTCAATATGAAATATGTATGCACGGCTTTGACGGGTATATTACTTGCGGGCCAGGCTGTGGCTTCCAACGACGATTTAGGCCGAGCCATGGAAAATTTCCGCAGGGCTACTGAACAAGCAAGAAACGATGCTCCGGGATATGCTCAAGATAGTACCAATGATTTGCTTGGTGGTCTCGGCGGTATTATGGACTTGCTTGCGGGTCTTAACAATGGTGCTGCCGCTGGCGAGCTTGATGTTGATGAGATGCAGCAACAAGTATCTGCCTTTTCCACTGGCCTGCTTGGTTCCATAGAAGGAATCCAGAAACAAGCAGAAACTGCCGCTTTAGCTGAGCGCCAGTGCAACCCTAAGGTTATGGCGCTACATAATGATCTGCTTACATGTGTTGATCAAAATAACTTTGACCAAGTACAGGCTATTCTTGAGGGGATGAAAGAATTTGCATCCTCGCACCCTACATCTAACGCGGAAGTGATTCAAAAAGCTTGCTTGAAAGCGCGTGAGTTAAAGTTCTACCCTTTGATTGAACTGATGCTTCTGAATGCCGGTCATGTGGTTGACCGACGTGACCATGCAACAGGTTTAATCACTAGTTTCTTTGTGAAAGCTTCAGCATGTCAAGATAATGAATGCATTGAGTATATGTTGAAGTCAAAGGTTCAATTTGCTGCAGGAGATTTGGAAACGGCGCTTTATAATGCATGCGGGAAGTGCAATCTACCTATGATGCAGTTGTTAATGAATGGATTCGAGGAAAATGGGTTTAGAGCTGCGACCTTTGGTTTCAGTGATTTCTTAGGACAGCTAGAACCTTTTTTGACCGAGGAAAGAGGTAGGGAAGCTAAGTTATATTTGGTTAGAAACGCCGACCGTCAGTTTGGCGTAGGTGATTTCGATTTGGATTATTACCTTAGTGCCTTATTCGATTTAGCCAAAGAAACCGGCGAGATTCATCTGTTGGAAGCTTGTTTGAGTCGCGATAGATTCGGTCCGATTCCGTATCCTGATCAATACGCTATACATAACTTGTATTGCAAGTTCATGGATAAGACAAATGAGCAAGGGTTTACAGCAATGGCGAATAATACGCTTTTGATGAACGTTCTTTTGAATCGAACAGTAAATCAGTCTCGCCTCAGCGAGGATCACGTAGCTGCCATAATGCGACGCGCTGGTGAATATGGGTTAGTGGACTTTATCCGTTCTATGGTCGAACGTGACGCAAGATTCGTGCGACCAACAGAAGCAAACCTTCGTGCCGCACTGAATCAAGCTACGATCAATCGCCGTCAAGCTGTAATTGATTACTTACAACCATTGCTACCGGCGCCGGCGCCAGCCCCAATTGCTGTTCAACATGCAGTACTTCGAGCAAATAATTACGACGTAGGTGGTTGCTTAGGGATTCACAATTATGCAACAGCTCCCGTAACGGTGGAAGAATCCAAGAATAAATCCATTAGGTTGTTGGATGCTGTCTTGGCAAAGGTTACGGACAAGTGCATGCTTCTCAAAGATGAGGACGGTGTATTTCCAGAAACTTATTTGGATTTTGATACCGCCAGCTTAGAGCTTGGTGATTGGATCGACGCATTTGTGCCAGAGGCTGAACGTCAGAAGGCTCGAAATGCTGCTTTCTTCAAATTGGAAAGCGATGTTGATTATGAAAAGGTGCTGACACTGGTTGTTAATTACCTGAATAGTTATCACCCGGAAGGCATTGAGCTTTGGATAGCCGCGTTCATCCGTGAATCCATTAGCGCTTATAGCGGTGGGAATGGTGTGAGCTGTGATCGTGGTATCCGTGAGCGTGTGGCTGTTGGATTACGTGGAATCGATGCTGAGTTAGATAAGTTATTCGTTCAGGTAGAAGGTCCGGCCATGATGGCCAATACAATTAAGAAGTGGAATCCCGCTGGTAATTCTGCAGAAGTCGCTCGCCATCTGATGGAAGGCGGTCTGCCTGCTGATGCAATGGCTGAGGATGCTGTAGAGCTTTTCATTCGTCTTTTCTCGACCGATGTTAAAGACAACGGCTTGTCCATGGATGATTTTGCAGATGCAATGGAAGCTATTTCTGAAGGAATCCGTGAGAACTTTGAACAGATTTCTGCAGCTCTGAGGAAGGCTAACTAAATTTAGATTTCTATTGAGTTGTTCCACGATTAGTATCAACCATCCACAGTAAAAAAGAATTTATTGTGGATGGTTGAGCTTCCTGTCTATTGCCTGAGTATTATTAAGTGACGGGTAGTCTGGAAATAATACTAAATATATTATACATATTAACCTAATTAAGGTAACTTTAATTATTTTTATTGAATCTTTCTTTAATCCATGTATTTTCGACTTATAATATCGAAATTGCTTGGAACTCCACCTTTTATCCAAACTCCAATAAACATAATCTCACATAGGGCTTAAAAGAGTTCTTGAGGAATATATTTCATTCAATTCCTTCGTTCGGTGTTCTTGACCTGACGGTTAGTATGGGGTTTGTAGATAAAAAAATCTGCATATTAACTGTTGCGGAAAGCGTCTTAAGTATGGATAATCCAGACGGATATATATTCTGTAGGGAAGGACGATTTTCTTGGGTTTTGTGCACTTACGCGTACATTCTACGTATTCTTTAGCTGAAGGTGCCATTAAAATTTCACCGCTTGTGGATGCATGCCGGGAGTTTGGTATGGGGGCTGTTGCGGTTACAGATACATCCAATTTGTTTGGGGCGATGGAATTTTCGCAAAAGTCGGCAAAGGCTGGTGTGCAGCCCCTTATTGCTTGTCAGTTGAATGTGGCTTTTGCGGTGGAGGATCCGCGAGTGCAGGCACAAATGTCTTTAAATCGAGTCGCTACGGATCAGCTTTGTCTTTATGTACAAAATGAAACGGGTTACCTAAATTTATTGCGTTTGGTTTCTGAATCTTGGCGTAAGGCTAAGGTTTCTGGTGTGGCTTACATTACTTATGAGGATTTAGAACAAGGCTCTGCCGGCCTTATTGCTTTAACGGGAGGTATCCAAAGTGCCTTAGGGCGTTTGTTCATAGAGGATAAAAAGGATGCGGCCTATGCCCATATCCAAAAGCTTGAATCCCTTTTTCCAGATCGATTGTATGTAGAGATTTCGCGCCTAGGTTATCCGGAGGAAGACACCATTGAAAATCAGTTGATCGAGATGGCTTATGAGCGCCATTTACCGTTGGTGGCGACGAATGAGGTTTTTTTCTTAACGGAGGATATGCATGAGGCTCATGATGCGCTGCTGTGTATTGCCGACAGTGTGGTGGTGAATCAGCCGGATCGCAGGCGAGTAAGTTCTGCATCTAGGCTCAAATCCCCTAAAGAAATGGAAGACTTGTTTGCGGATTTGCCTGAGGCTATTCTCAATACGGAAGTTATTGCCAAGCGTTGTGCCTTTATGGTGACCTCCCGGGATCCGATACTGCCAGCGTTTCCCTCGGAAAAGGGTGAGATTGAAGAACTGCGAGCCCAAGCAGAAGAGGGGTTGCGGGGGCGGCTGCTTCGTCAGGTTTATACACCCGATATGGATGAACAAGAAAAAAAATCGATAGAAGACCGTTACTTTGCCCGCCTCTATCTGGAGCTGGATGTAATCGTCGGTATGGGGTTCCCGGGTTATTTCTTGATCGTGGCGGATTTTATTAAATGGGCGAAGAATGAAAACATACCCGTAGGCCCAGGGCGAGGTTCGGGCGCGGGCTCTTTAGTGGCCTGGTCTTTAACAATTACGGATATTGACCCCATTCGTTTTAATCTCATCTTTGAGCGATTCTTAAACCCGGAACGCGTATCCATGCCAGACTTTGACGTGGACTTTTGCCAGGATCGTCGAGATGAAGTTATTGAATATGTCTCTCGTCGTTATGGTGCGGACCGTGTAGCGCAAATCATTACCTTTGGTAAGATGCAGGCCCGTGCTGTCTTGCGCGATGTGGGAAGAGTCCTGCAGATGCCTTTAGGGCTTGTGGATCGCATCTGTAAAATGATCCCTAACAACCCAGCTGCGCCGGTTACGTTGCAAGAGGCTTTAGATCAAGATGCCGAATTGCGACAGATGCTGAAAAAAGAGCCGGGCGTTTATCATCTATTTGATCTGGCTAAAAAATTAGAGGGCTTATATCGCCATGCCTCTACTCATGCGGCGGGTGTGGTGATTGGGGACAGACCCTTGCAAGAGCTCGTGGCTTTATATTACGACCCGCGTTCTGAATTGCCAGCAACGCAATTTAATATGAAAGACGTGGAAAAAGCGGGATTGGTGAAATTTGACTTTTTGGGTCTTAAAACTTTAACCGTTATTCGGCGTACCATTGATATGCTGGAAAAGAGGGGAGTGCATGTGGATCTGCAGACCATGCCTCTTGATGATCCGGAGACATTTGCGCTGTTAAATCGTTGTGAAACAGTCGGTATATTCCAGTTTGAAAGTGCTGGTATGGTGGATGTTTTACGCCGTTTAAGGCCGAGTCGTTTTGATGAGTTGATTGCTCTGGCGGCTCTTTATAGACCTGGGCCTATGGACGATATTCCTCGTTATTTGGCTTGTAAGCATGGCGAAGAAGAAGTGCGCTATCTGCACCCGGCCTTAAAGGACATATTGGAAGAGACCTATGGCGTAATGGTCTATCAAGAGCAAGTCATGAAAATCGCCCAGGTGCTGGCGGGTTACAGCCTAGGCGGCGCAGATTTACTGCGGCGGGCCATGGGTAAAAAGATCGCCAGCGAAATGGAAGCGCAGCGCAAAATATTTGTGCAAGGTGCTGTTGCCAATGGGGTTGAGGAGCCAATTGCCTCCCAGATCTTTGATCAGGCGGCGAAGTTTGCCAGTTATGGTTTTAACAAATCTCACTCGGCACCTTATGCATTAATCGCTTATCAAACCGCTTATTTAAAAGCCAACTATCCACAGGAGTTTATGGCTTGTTTAATGACGTTAGATTTATCGGATACGGATAAGTTAAATATCTATCGCCAAGAACTGGATAAGATGGGTGTGCCTATTTTCCCACCGGATGTAAATGCATCCTTTTCTGTTTTTACAGTAGAAGAGGGACAAAAGGGCATACGCTATGGTTTGGCGGCGATTAAGAATATTGGTGAAGCCGCTATGGAATCTATTGTGAATGAGCGTCTGCGCAAAGGGTCTTATAAGGATATCTGGGATTTCTTTATGCGTGTGGACTCGAAAGCCTTGAATAAGCGCCAGTTGGAAAATCTGATCGTATCGGGAGCCTTTGATAGCCTGCATAGCAATCGCCATGAGTTGTATGCGTCTGTGGAAATGTTGTTGAATATTGCATCTACAGCAACAACCGAGCGGCACAGCCAACAGAAGAGCTTGTTTGGCATGATGGATGGGGCGTCTATTACGAGCTCTGTAAAGCTTCCCACATTGGAAGACTGGAAGCCGTTAGAGCGGTTAGAGCATGAGTTTGCCGCGATTGGTTTTTATCTTACGGCTCATCCTTTAGATGCCTATATGAAGGGCTTGCAACGGTTAAATGTGGTGTATTGTCGAGACCTAGAAGCGCATTTTCAATCCCATAAAGAAATCGCGCGTTTAGCCGGTGTCGTCTTGGCCAGAAAAATCCGTACCAATAAGCAAAACAAAAAATATGCTTTTATTTCTGTTTCGGATCCGACGGGGGTCTATGAATTTATGGCTTTTTCTGATCATTTGGAAGAGTATGCGGATTTGCTTGTACCGGGAAGAACGCTTTTTGTAACGGTGAGTGGTCGCATAGAAAATGAATCGTTGCGCCTGACACTGATTTCTGTGGCGGACTTGGAGAAAAAACTTTCTCATATGGTGCAAAAATTTGAGTTAACTCTTTCGGATCCCACCCAAGTCAGTCATGTGCAGAGCATCTTGCAGCAGGTAAAGCCTGGACAATCGACGATTGGTATGAAAATTTTTGTGGCGGATGATAAGCATGTAAAATTAATGTTGCCCGGTAAATATCAGATGTCGGCGGATACATGTTCACAGCTAGCCGCCATTCGAGGGCTCAGCATGGAGGAAGTCAGCGATGATAGCCATTCATCCTCATCCTTCCATTAATTTCGATGAGCGTCCAGCTGGCGCGGTTATCAAGTATGTTATTGTTCATTATACAGAAGGGAATCTAGAGGATTCTCTGCAGTGGTTAACGACGATTAACCCTCATGGTCAACCGGTGAGTGCTCATTATCTCATATGCCCGCTGGGCCATATTTATGGCTTGGTTGATGAACAAAAACGAGCCTGGCATGCAGGTGTGAGTCAATGGAAAGAAGACCATAACTTAAACGCGACATCCATCGGTATTGAGCTGGTAAATGACGGGGTTTCGGCCTATACAGAAGATCAAATACAGGCGCTGGTTGAGCTGTTACAAGATATTCAGAACCGTTTAGGAATCCTGCCAGAGAACATTTTGGGTCATGAGGATGTGGCTCCTACACGGAAAAAAGATCCAGGTGAACATTTTCCCTGGCAGCATTTAGCCGATTTAGGTCTTGCCGTTTATCCCCGTGAGATGGCTGTTTAGGGACGAATTTCTATTTTTGTGCCCACGGCGGTTGCGTTGAATATTTGCTCCATTTCCGGATTGGTGAGGAGAATACATCCGCGTGTGGCGTCGAGGAGGGGATGTTGTTGAGAAACCCAATTGTATTTGGGTTCATACCCATGAATTTGCACGCCACCACCCGGAGAAACACCCCGTTTTTGCGCCGCTTTTCTATCTTCCGAATTGGGGTAAGATAAATCTAGAGCTTTATAATATTTGTAAGGATCTTTTTTATGGCTAATCTCATACACCCCTTCCGGTGTGCGGCAATCTCCTTCACACTTTTTATGTCCGACAGGGTTTTTGCCTAACGAAATATTGTAGCATCTTAATTCTTCATTCTTATGATACACACGTATGGTTCGTTTGGATTTTTCCACCAGAATATAGTCAATCGGCGGCAGAGGGTCTAAATGAGTCATGTCCCCACCCCAATGACAACCATTGATGCTGAATAAAATAAATAAAGAGAAGAAAACGTAAGCTAACTTATTTCCCATAGCACCCATACACAAATATATTTCCTCATAATGTGGATATAGGTATTGTTTTTTGTGTTTTCAATGCTTTATTTGTTGACAATATTTTTTACATGAATATAAATCTAATTATTTTAAATCTATTGTTTATAAGGTTCTGAGATGACTCTATTCAAAATAACACGTAATTTATTTGCAGCTTTAATGTTTTTATGTGCATCTGTGCATGCCTCTAATCCCAGTGAACGTGCCGAGATTTTGTTTAGAATTTGTTGCGGGGATTTGACGATAGAGTCTGCCTATTCAGAGGAAAAATATAAGGATTTTAATATGTGTGTTAAAAATCTGGAAAGAAATATAAAGATTTTATCGTCTCCTGATGCAGATATGGGTATGAAAATGGGGATGGCTAATCTTCTTTGTAAGGATCCAAGATTCTGCCATAAAAAAGAATACAAACAAATTGGGTTAAGATTTTTTGAAGAGTTGTCACTGTTGGGGAAGTATTCAGATGCCCAGTATATGTTCAGTTTCTTTCTATTAAAAGAAGATGATCCAGAATGTGTGAAAAAAGGATTGAAGTGGCTTGAAATATCTGCAAATGCTGGTGAGACTATGGCCATGAATGGTATGGCTTTGAATCTTCTTAATTCTACGTGGTGTGAGGATACGTTAGAAAATAAAAAGAAGGGAATGGCGTGGCTTGAAAAAGCTGCAAAATTAGGTTGTCCAGCTTCTCAATCTACTTTAGGGCGCTATATGGTGAGGGGGATGTATGTTGATAATACAAAAGAAAACAAAAAAAAGGGTATCGAATGGCTTGAAAAGGCTGCCGAGGCCGGTATAGTTTACGCCATGAATGATCTAGGTGTGTTCCTTATTCAATCAGGAGAAGAACAGAAAAAAGGTATAGAGTGGATAATGAAGGCTGCAGATTTAGGTCATGCGGTTTCTATGTCGAATCTTGGTCTTTTAATGATAAAAAATAAGTATTTTAAAGATACGAAAGAAAACAAGAAAAAGGCTGTGGAATGGCTTGAAAAGGCTGCAAATGCAGGCGTAATTTCCTCTATGAATGAACTAGGCAAGGCTCTTGTGGGGGCTATAGGCTGTGAAAATACACCGGAAAATAAGAGAAAGGGAATTGAGGTATTTATAAAAGCTTCCGATGGGGGAGATGCTGTATCCTCTTTTCAAATTGCGTATTTTTACTTCACGGGAATGTCTGTGCTAGAGAAGGATTTCCAGAAAGCTATATATTATTTTGAGAGGGCAAATGATAAATATCTTGCGGACGATTATATGGGGTTTTGTTATTTAAAGTTGTCTGAATACAGAAAATCCTTGAAACACTATGAGCTTGCGAGAAGAAGAGGAGCATTTGTATCGGATGCAATGATTAAATACTTAGAATCTAAAGCGAATCCTCAATTTCAGGACCGTAAAAAATCTAAAAACAACAGTAAATCTAGAACAATTCAGGGAATTCAGAGCGATCTAGATCAACAAAAAATTCAGTTGCTGCAGCAGTATGATTCGGTTTCTACCCAATTAAAAAAACTGGAAGAGCTGAAGGTAAAAAATAACTATAAGTCGGATGCGGGCGATGAGGTCTCTGCAGAGGAGTTAAAAAAGTATAGGGATGATTTTGTAAAAAATCATAAATCTACTTTAGCCAATAAACAGGAAAATATATCCTTGTTTCAAGATTATCTGATGAATATAAAAGATAAAATTTTTCACCAAAACCAAGCTTTGAGCATAAGCATAAGAATGGAAAATCAGAGAAAAACCATCCAGGATCATTATGATGCTTTTGGTGTGCTGTCTGTAGATGAAGAATCTAGAGAAGCAAAAGCATCGGCTAAGAAAAATGCACAACTGGTTTTGGATCAAGAAAAAGAAAAGGCGCACGCCAAACATAATAAATCTAATGCAAAGAAAAAAAAGAAGAAGTCAAAAAAAACGGTGCCGATAGCAACGCAAGCGGAAACAAAAGCAATCGGACCATTCTCCGATACTCGTTTGATCGTCAAAACAGAAGCTGATATACCAGAGGCGGCTATGCAGAAAGCTTATACAATTCTGAACGGAATTCGGGATTCCCGCACGATAGATGAGGTTGTCAATAAGTTGAAATCTCTGGATATCAAGGTAGACATAAAAAAAATATCATCAGACTACGCCGGTTGCCCAGAGGCTGATGTGGTTTATGAGGCGAGAATCAACAACCAATATCGTGTGATTATTCCCTTTATCCATGTGAAAAATGAGGCTATTGCTAATGACAATAATAATCGCACACCAGAATCCGATGTCACAACTTTAATATATCAAAGCGAAATATACATCTGCGATCCCCATGTGAAGCAATGAGTTTGTTTAGACAAGAGTTTTCCTCCGATTCCAGAGCCACGTGATTGCGCACAATAGGCTGAGGCCTAGGATGGTGTGTTTGGGGATGCGGTCTTGATATATCAGATAGAGTAAGGGGGCTGCGGAGAGGAGGATGAGGAAATAGCCTAAGGCTTGCGGGGTTTGTTTGTATTTTTCCCGAGCCAGCATGACATGCGCCAGGATGACGACCAAACTTCCGGAGATAAAGGCGCCGGCGATATCTCGGGGGTAATGATAGCCTTTTTGGACCAAGGCAAAGCCAGTGGCGGCTAAAATACCTGTGAGCGCTATTCGCACCCATGTTTTCGGGATGCGGGTAAATAGCCAGCCATAAAAACACATGGAGCCTTGAAAATGCCCGCTGGGAAAACCAAATCCAGGTAAATCCATAGGGCGAGGCAGGCCAAAAAAGGCTTTGAGGGCTGGGTTCAGAACCATCGAAAAACACGCCAGCAAAATCGCCACGCCCCAGGTTGTTTTATCGTAATAAAAGAATCCCAACAAAAATAAGCTGAAAACCGTTACAGGGTTTGAGAAAACCAATAAAACGCTGGCTAAATGATCGAGAAAATTTTCCATAGGGTTAGGCTCACTTTAGTTTTGAGGGTTGTTAAAAAAGATTAACTTTTTTATTTCTTTTAGAAGCATGGGAAATTGTAAAAGGCCTGAAAGGCTATCCCCTGGAAGGCTTATATCAAAACCTCTTCTTTGTGGAGATGAGACTTCATTCTGTGAGGTTTTTTTTGTGGCGACTAGAGCTACGGAGTCTTTTTCTGCATACCGAGTCATATCAAAACAATCCTCGCACTCAAAACCGCTCTCTTTTATATACGTCAGGATTGATTCTTTGCTTATAAAAAAGGCGCTACCGGGAAAGGATTGCGGCTGGTAGGGGGATAGAACATGAAAAAAACGAAAATAGCCGGGATCTTTTAAAAAGTACGACCCCAGAAAATACAGCACCGATGTGAGGTATCCTTCGGATACATAATGGCTTTGAGGGGTGCGAATCTTTAAGAAAAGTTTGCCGTTATCCCGCAGGGCATCATGAATATTTTCTAACGCGAGGGCTAATGTTTGGGGATTTAAATAGGCTGCCACATCGGACATTAAGGCAATGTCGGCTGAATCATTGTTGAGGAATCCAGGGATTTCTATGCCCCCACAAATGGTTGTAACCGTGCATTGAGGGTCATAACGGTGGCCTGAATAGGTGGCGATTTGCTGATGCGTGAGATTGCCTTTGCTTTCAGATCGCAAACTCTGTGGGCTTTCCGGGATCAAATTTTTCCAGGCGATGCTGAGGTGATTTTTGCTTGGATCTACAAGTGTGGCGTTTAAGTTGGGGTTGAGGTCTAAAGCTCGTTTTGTCCAATAGCCAAAGGCGCAACCTACATCTAAAATATCCTTGGCATTTAAGGCGGCGCTTAAAAACAGTTCTGTTAATTTGTCCGCATGTATTTCCATAAATCCATTTTGGTTGAATGTGGGGATGCGGTGTGAATTTTCCACAGGATAGATGTCTTTTCCCTTGTAGGGAATCAGGAAGAATGGGTCGGGGCCTTTATAGACAGTTAGGGTGGATTTTTGGGTGTTATTTTCAATCCTCCAGCCTGTGTCATCACTGCCATAAGCGACCGCTTGTAGGAAGAAGAAAACGATCAATAGGTTTTTAAATAAAGCTGCTTTCAACCTTTAATATCCTTAATTGGTGACATGATGGTTTCATCATGGGGGTGAAAAATTCCGCGGACTTGTGTATAGATGAGGTTCAGCAGCGATCCGATGGCCCCGAGTGAAGAGGATAGATCATTTTGCGAAACCTCTATTTCATTTTCATCTGTATGACCAAGTATGAATTTTTCCAGCTGCTCTGTAACGCTGAGTGGACGTGGGAATATTTGTAAGGGGACAGTTTGGTCTGACAGAGATGTCATATCTTTTGCAACCGCGATGGCTTCATGAAGGTCGCCGAGTTTGTCAACTAATCCAAATTTCAAAGCGTCTTCACCGGACCATACACGTCCTTTTGCTATTTCCTGCACATGTTCCTGCGGCAATTTTCGACCTTCAGCAACGCGTTCAATAAAGTTTTGGTAGATATTGTCGAGAGAAGATTGTAACCGTTCCCAGCCCTGGGGGGTGTAATCAACAATATTTGACCACATGCTGGCATTGTCGCCAATTTGCACTTGATCCCAGTGAATACCAAGCTTTTCCCAGGCTTCTTTTGTTACCCACTTACCGCCGAGCACGCCGATGGATCCTGTAATTGTGCTCGGGTGAGCCACGATACTATCCGCATAAGCAGAAATCCAATATCCACCAGAAGCCGCCACATCGCTCATGGAGATGATGACCGGTTTGCCTGATTGTTTAGCCTTGCGTAAGGCCCTTAAAATGGTTTCCGAAGCCACTGGCGATCCGCCTGGACTGTTGACGCGAAAGACAATGGCGGCGACATCTTCATCGGCGACGGCATCTTCAAAAGCTTTTTTAATATGGGCCGGGTTCATGGAGTCGTTGTTAAAAGGAACGTTCATCGGTTGAGATCGCATAATCGCGCCATTGCCAAAGATGATCGCAATTTTTTGCGTCCCCGCCTTTACGGCTGGTAATGGATTGGCCGCTAAATAGTCTTGATAATTTACGAAGGAAAACTCATTCTTAATCTTATCGCGGATGTATGGGGTTACTTCATCAAAATAATCCACGCGATCCACCATGCCGAGCTTCAGCGGATCGGATCCAAAGAGTGGGCCTTTATGGATGCTGTCCCACACATCCGGTTCGTTTAACTCACGCGATAAGGCCACATCCCGGACAATTTGGTTCATTAAGGAATTTAAGAGGGCTTGTGTAGATTCTTTACTGGCTTTTGTCATAGCGCTTTCGGTGTACATATCTAGCGCAGATTTATATTCTTCCCGTTTACCGATTCTCGATTGCACACCGATAGAATCCAGCGCTTGCTTAGCAAAAGGCATTTCAGCATATAGACCCGTCATGCATATGGCGCCCATGGGTTGAATCCATATTTCTTCAAACGCCGATGCCAGGTAGTACGGAATTGTGCCTGGAGACATTTCACCAAAGGTATCCGCATGAGCAATCGTAAATTTTTCTTGGTCTCGCCCGGATACACGAAACCGCATAATTGCATTACGGATTTCTTGAGTTTGTGCGAGCCCTAAGCTGGCTTGGTCCAGGCGGGCTACGATACCAATAACTCGAGGGTCTTTGCTCGCCATATCTATAGCGTGGACAATATTATAAAGTGAATGCGCTGGTAGAGAAAATAAGCTGTTCAGACCACTGGCGTCCGTATTTTCCGCTATGCGACCGCTAAATTGCAAATACAATACAGATCGAGCTTGAATTTCCTTGTGCTGACCTTGATTCATTTTGGCGATCACAAATATACCGATTACGGAAAATAGCACCATCCCACCTATAGATGCGAGTATGCCAACGATCAAGCGCTTCATTTGTATTCCTTCTCATTTATAACAATTCATACTAACAGAGAAAATCGCCTCTGTTAATCCGACATTTTTTTTGTTTTTTTTAACATAAAATTGTTTTTTTTGATCTATCATGTAAATGAGGGGAATATACAATTTGTTACCCGAGATAAGAAAAAAATGGAGAGTGCATGTCGAATCCTTTTTTTGCCGTCTTTGTCGTCATGGTTTTTGTGGCGAATATTTCTCGTTCTTATGCCTCTGATTTGCCTGAATCGTTACCCTCGCAACATTCTTATTCATCTATGTTATTTCGTCCGTTCAATGCGGTGTTGGATGTGGTTTGTGCGCCTTTGCATTTTATGTCCACGAAGAGTTACGCGGAGCAACTGGAGGATAAATTCAAAACCATATCGAAAGTTCTCCATAAAAAAGTTATTTCACCGGAACTTAAAGTAGATGTTTTGCATGATCTTGAATCCTGTGCTTCTGCAGGGCATCCGCAGGCTATGTATGTGTTTGGCTCTTTATTGTTAGGTTGCCCTGCAGAGCCCTATAATGCCCTAGAAGCCCTTATTGAACGGGATCGAGATTTGGGTTTTCAATATGTAGATGCGGCTGCGAATAAAGGGAGCGCGGAGGCAATAAGTTTACGGCAGCAATGTTGGGGCGCTACGAAGTTAGAATCTTTAGTAAACGATAGTTTGGAAGTGGCCAGCGATGAGGAAAAACAGAAGTTTGCAGCTCGTGTGACCGAAGAAATGCCGGAGCTCGTGCGCGTTAATCCTCATGCGGCCTTTTATTGCTGTGATGCCATTTTAAATAAAGAAAAATCGGCTTATCCGTGGATGTCCAGTTCATCATTATCCTTGCTGGATCAACGAACGATTATGAGTCCTTTATTGAAATTCGCTGTTAAAAATAATGTTTTAGAAGCCAGGCGGTTAATGTATTTTCTGGAGCAAGAAGACGCGGTTTATGTCCGTGTCTGTGAATCCATCATGAAAAATCCAGAGAAAATCATCAAAGGTTTGAGTATGTGGGATCCAGGATATTTGCAAGAGCATATTAGTTTTCTTGTGGAACAAACCATTGAGGAAAGAGGGTATGTCTTAACGAAAGAATATGCCCTGTTTATAAAGTCCGTTATGGGGCTTCGTATGAATCAAGTTTTTTACTTTCTCGGGTCGTATTTTAGTTACATCCGAATTTCCCGGGCCACTGAATTTAATGATGGGGAGATCGGTACTTTGCTGCATGTAATGAGCGTGCGTAAAATGGGGGATCTTCTTGTGGGTAAAACAAATTATTTCTTAGAACCTATCTGGCATAAAGATTATGAAAAAGGTCTTTCTGTCGATTTCACCGAACATAAACTGTATTGTGCCGTAACGAAGCTAGATGTGCATTTAGCGTTAGGGATGTTATTGGATTTTGAAGATCATCCTTTTCCGGAGGTAGCTAACCTGGTGATGGAATAAGTTGTTTACTCTTCCGGGATGATGTCGGCTGGATCAAATGTGTGCATTAGGCTGATTTCATTATAGTTCAATGAGTAGGGATCGAATTTATTCTCTGGTTTTTGGTAGAACATTTTTATGGCCATCACGTATGCGGTTACCATTTGATCTAAAAACGCTTGGATTTCGGATTCAGTGGTTAGTTTTAAGGCTGAACATGCTTCGCGGAATTCATGGTCAAAATGACGGCGGATGACTTCATTTTCATGACGTGCTTTGCCGATCAGGGCGTTGAGTAGTAACGTCATTTTCTCATCCGAAGTTATGATGCCATCCGATGATTCTTTAGCGTCTAAGGCTTTTTTGAGGTGAGGGTGATCTTTAAATATCTCAAGACAGGCTTCTTTTTGCTGCTGGGGTGAGGTGAGTTCTTGAAACAGTTTTTGCAGGACATATTGTGTGCACGATGCGGCTATTTTTTTTATTTCTGCTGGATCCAAATCCGGAGAGGCTTTCGTAATAAAAGCTTGTAGATCTGATTCTATGCGTTCTGGCTGGATAAATATCTTGCCACGTTGATAAGTCGACAACACATTGGCTACGGCGTTAAGACGATGTGTAAAAGGCGAATCTTGCTGTAGGTCACGCATGGTGGCTTCAAAAGAAAAGGCAAAACGATGCAAATACTTACCGCCTTTCATGAATGTTTTAGAATCCAGGGGCTCTGGCGTTTCTATTTTATGGATAAAGTAACCTAGTTGCTCGCCTAGGCTGATGAGGTGCGTAAACGTGTTTGCCTTTGTAAATAAGTCTTTGTGGGTTTCTATAAGGTGCTTCCGTAGTTCATTTATGTTTTGAAACTTATCCGGATTGCCTTTGCGGAGATAGTCATTGACCATGAGACTGAGCACTTGGGAGATGGGTTGATCTCCGGTTACGATCAGTTGAAAGGCTTCTTGTGTAAAATAGCTCTCTGGAAAATATGTACCGCGTAGGGCAAAGAGTAGGGCGCTGTGAATTAAAAGGTCATCCTTTTCTTTTGTGGCGGCCTGAATAATGATTTGCATGTCTTTGTTGGCCAACGGGTCAGAAAAATTCAGTTTTTCTTTAGAAATACTCTGTTGTAGGGCTTCAGCGTTTTTATCCTGACTGAGAATTTGTTGAGACAAGGCCGCAAGAGATTTAAGGTCCACTAAAGCGTTTAAATCTTTGGGGTCTACGCCGTATTTTATTTTTAGCGTTTGTTCGTCTTGCTGTTCAGCTTTGTGGAGCTCATCTTCAAACTCTTCAATGCTTTTAATAAGACTTTTAGCTTCAGGGAAAATCACAAGAAACTCATTTTTATATTTTTCCCAGGGGAGTACACGAGAATTGTGAATGTTCCGAAAAATCTGAAGTTGTCCTAAGGAAAACGCTGTTTTTTTTATATTTTTCCATCGCTTCAGGATTTTCTATGTGTCTCATGGTTTGTAAGGTTGCCCCTGGGTGTTGGGTGTAAACTTCTTCATCAAAAGCAATGTCAGAGGTGTTTTGATACATGTAGACATGCAGCGTATCCATTAAGATTTTTGCCATGGTTTCTTGAAAAGCGGATTGTCCTTGCGCCACATTGTCAATGTCCGAATTATACCCCACCGTTCCGGTTACACCCCAACGGACTGGATCTAACGTAAAGGCGGCTAATGCTGAATTCACGAGTTTTTCTTTAAATGCTTTATCTATTTCACGAAACTCTTGCCACGAATAGGCCGTGCCATGTATCGGGGTGGTCATGCCCACATCCAGCTTTTCTTTCAAGGAAATCCACGTGGCTCCGGCTTTAAATTGCTGGAAGGGAATGGGGTGTTTGTTTTTAAATTCATCAATTTGCTGCGTATAGGTTTGACCCAACATGTCTTCCCATATGCCCCTGGATATTTCATTCAGACTTTGCTGCGTTTCAATAACTTTGAATAATTCCTCTTTGTTCGCAGCAAATGCGAATGAAGGTAAAATGCATAAGGTTATGATAATCAATGTTCTATATATATTCATAGCATAGGCTTTATTTATATTTGTTATGAATATGACATAAAATAATTAATTTTTATTGAAGGAAGTACTGTAATGGCTCAAAATTTTTGAATTTATTATAAACTTTTCTTGCGCTTTCTGTAAGAGGGCAGTTTTCAATGTATAGACTTTTTAAGTGGGGAAGTAAGTTGATTGTGTCTTCAAGGTATTCTCCTTTATATGGGGTGTAGTTTAAATAGAGAGACTCTAAAAGAGGTGGAAAGTGCAATGGGGTATAACCGGAAAACTGCTTGTTTCTGTAAATTTCATCTCTTATGGCGGTGTCGCTTAAATCTAGGTATGTTAGAGACGGGGGAAGGTAGCCGAGAATTTTTCGATTTAGTTTTGGATTCTTTTCTAAAATAAGCGTTTTTAGCTTTTTAAAAGACTTTAAAAATCGCAAATCTTTATCTGTGAGGTTGTTGTTGGATAAATTAAGCGCGGTGACTTGATCCGAGATTAATCTTTGGGGCCAAGGCATATCGTTTATTTGTTTCTTGGTGTCGGCGCTATAGTCCTCAATCACTATTCTGAAGGGTGGTTCTGTCGTCGTTACAAATTGCAAGTTTTGGGCATCGATGCTTTCGATATCCAGAGGCGTTATAGACTCATTATAGATCCAGCTGGAAGAGATATTGATGTGCTTTAATTTATTCCAGGCTCCACCTTTGCGGCATAAATAGGTTAGATTTAATGGACATGTCCGGGGGAGTTTTTCAAGGATGAGAACTTCAATAGATCTTTTTCCCAGCCCATTCCATAGGGTATGAGCTAGGTCGGTGGGGTTAAGGTCGCATTCGGATAAGTCCAAATAACTAAGGTTGCCAAAAGAGGTTAATCCTTCTAACTCATAATTAAACAGTTGTTTATGCCGAACGACCAGGGTTTTTAAATTGGGAAAGCTGGCTATTTTTTGTAAGTAAGACCCGCTGATGTCATTGTAGGAAATGTTGATCTCTGTTAGCTGGGACGGGCTAATAGAGGCCATGATAATATCCATTTGGGCGTTATTGAGATCGGTACTAGAGGTGTCCAGCTGACGGCAGTCTTTCAGCGTGGGTTCCGTTATTTCTTTTAACTCTTCGGCGCTTTTACCACGAAAGCTTCCCTGTAATTTACGAAAGGATGGCAGGCCTTCCGAAGGAGAAGACGCCATGGCAGGGGTCATCGCTACGAGAAAGGCCAGAGGAATGAATGGGTTCTTTTTTATCATGCAACCTGCTGTTTTATTTTCATTTGATCATAGCAACGAAATGCATGATGCAAAAGATTGATTCTGCATGTGGGTGGTGGTATATTTTCTCAATCTTTTCTTATATCAGTTTTCACCTGGATTTCTGGACCCGATAGAGGTTGCGAGAGCCCAAATTATAAAGGATTTTTCTTCATGTCGAAAATAAATGCGATGATTCTTTCTGCTGTTATGTTTATGGCTGGCCATGGTTATAGCTTGGCGGCTGTTACGGTTTCCGAGGCTTGGGCGCGTGCGGGTAAGCCAAACTCTGCTGGGTTTATGAAATTAGCGAATACCTCCTCAACGGATGTGCGTATTGTCGCGGCGCAAACAGCCAGTGCACAAAAGACGGAGTTGCACGATCATTTGCAGGAAGGCGATGTCTTTCGGATGCGTAAAGTCGATCAGCTAGTTATACCGGCTGGCGGAGAAATTGAGTTAATGCCAGGTGGTAAGCATGTTATGTTTTTTGATATGGCCGCGGATATGCAAGAGGGGAAAGTTATGGAGTTGGATTTGGTTTTAGATAGTGGTGAAAAAATCCATTGTCAGCTTCCGATTAAATCGATGACGCATAACCCGAAATTGGCGGATTCTGGATGTAATTGTAAGAAGTAAGACTTTATGTTTTTTTCTCCCGAATTTTTGGATTTACTACGTGAGCGCGCAATTCTTTCTGAAGTTGTGTCGCAAAAGGTTGTCTTGAAGAAAAATGGCAATGAGATGAAAGGGTTGTGCCCATTTCATAAGGAGAAGACTCCCTCGTTTCATGTCAATGATGCGCGCGGGTTTTACCATTGCTTTGGCTGTCAAGCGCATGGGGACGTATTTAGTTTTTTGACGGAAATCTATAGTTACCCTTTTGTGGATGCGGTGAGTGAGGTGGCGCGAATTACAAACACGCCCATGCCAGTCCAAGAAAAACCGACCGAAGAGCAAATACAGGATCGAGATTTTCGTCAGGTGTTGCTGGATCTGCATGAGGAAGCCGCTGTTTGGTATGCTCAGCAACTGAATGCTTCAAAGGGATATAATGCGAGGCAATATCTGGCCAAGCGCGGTGTTACGGATCAAACCATACAATTATTTCGACTCGGTTATGCGCCTTCAGGTAATGGCTTAATGAAAGAGTTTTTAAAGCGTGGCCGGTCTTTGCGAGATCTGATAGACGCTGGGCTTTTGGGGGCAGGGGATGATGGCCCCTACGATCGTTTTCGGGATCGATTGATGTTTCCGATTCTTTCTTCTAAAGGGAATGTGATCGCTTTTGGTGGCCGTGTGCTGGGAGATAGCTTGCCGAAATATTTAAATTCTCCGGAAACACCTTTATTTCAAAAAAAGAATTGCCTCTTTGGTTCCCATAACTTGCGCCAAATGACGA
Organism: Alphaproteobacteria bacterium; assembly: GCA_017993335.1. Classification (GTDB taxonomy): domain Bacteria; phylum Pseudomonadota; class Alphaproteobacteria; order JAGOMX01; family JAGOMX01; genus JAGOMX01. Next base: position 52,374 of record JAGOMX010000004.1, read on the forward strand.
AAAATCAACCGACAGTTTATGTGGTTGAGGGTTATATGGATGTGATTGCCATGTATCAGGCCGGGATTTATCCGGCTGTCGCGCCTTTAGGTACGGCCTTAACCGAGGAGCAAATACAAATGTTGTGGAAGGCTTGTCCCGAACCCGTTTTATGCTTTGATGGGGATATGGCAGGATTAAATGCGGCACATCGTTCAGGAGAACGCGTATTGCCACTCTTAAAGCCTGGCTTTTCTTTAAACTATGCTTTTCTACCACGGGGAGAGGATCCCGACAGTATGATTCGTGCGGATAAGGGGGTTCGTTTAAAGAAATTATTGCAGACCCCGCGTCCTTTGATCGATATGCTCTGGGAGCACCATGTGGAAAACGCTATGGCCAAAACGCCGGAGCAGAAAGCGTTAATCCGCAAAAAATTCATGGAGCTGATTGATAAAATTGAGGACTCTTCTGTTAAGTATCCTTACCTGGCGGATATCCGTGAAAAGTTTTTTGCCTTGTCTCGTCGCCGGAATAAGCGGGATAAAACAGAAGATGTAACCGTGAGCGCAAAAGGAATATTGACGCAGTTTGACAAAAGAAAATTGCAGCGCTATATCTTGTTCTCGACGATTTTGAATCATCCTTCTTTATTAGAAGAAGTGGAAGAAAAGTTTATTCGTTTGAACTTGCCGGAATCAGAAGAAGAATTGAATGTTTTGCGAGATGAGATGCTTTTAAAAATAAATTCTTCATCAGGACTTGACGCGGAACAATTACAGGAACATCTAAGGAATATAGGATATGAGCGGGTATTAAATATAATCTTATCCCATGACATATATCAGCACGCTGGCTTTGCTAAATCGAGCTCTCCTTTAGAGGATGCAAGAGAAGGTTGGCAAGACGTCTGGTACATGGTAGAAGAAAAGGATGTATTAGAAGTTCAACGCGATGAAATGCGTAAGCAGCTAATAGAATCTTTTGATTCGGATACATGGACAAGGTTTAACGCTCTTCAACATCAAGTGGTAAAGAATTAAATGACAAAGGAAGATATAATGGCATCGCAAACTGCTCTCGATATGAAACCTGATTTAGACGAAGAAGAAGAGCTAGAGATTACGAGTATAGACTTTAACGCGTCTGTAAAAAAGTTGATCGAAAAGGGTCGTGAAAATGGCTTTGTTACGTATGATCAGATAAACCGGGCTCTGCCACAGGAACAAGTGTCTTCAGAACAAATAGAAGATGCCATGGCGATGCTTTCGGAAATGGGCATTAGCATCGTTGAAAATGAAGATAGTGATGGTGACCTGGACGGTAGCGATGTGGATCCTGATGCGGATGTGGAAGCCGTTGCAGAGGTTGCAGATGCTGCGGAAGAGGACAGCGCAGGTCGTTCAGATGACCCTGTTCGTATGTACTTGAAGGAAATGGGAAGCGTTGAGCTTTTGTCTCGTGAAGGCGAAATACTTCTGGCCAAGCGCATAGAAGAAGGCCATGCCATGAAGATGCGTGGCTTGTGTGAAAGCCCATTGACGTATCAGGCTTTAATTCGCTGGCGTGATGCTTTGGAAAAAGGAGAGATCTTTTTAAGAGATATCGTGGTTTTGGATCATGGCACAGAAAATTTTGATGAAAATGCTGTGGATGGTGATGGCGAGCCAAAATTAATGGAGTTGAGTGAAAAAGAAATTTCACCCGCAGCTGATCCAGAAGAAGAAAAGCAGCCTAAAAAGAAAATCGAGATCGAAGAAAAAGCCGAAAAGGCCCCAAAATCATCGTCCGAAGAGGATGACGAGGATGAGGAAGAGTCTGCAAGCAAAGAAGACGAAGAAGAAGATGACGAGGATGAAGAAGTCCACGTGAGTTTGGCCGAAATCGAAGAGGCGATGAAGCCAGAGGTTATGGCCGCTTTAGAGGAAATCTCTAAGAATTATGAAAAGTATAAAAAATTACAACACCAGAATATTGAGTGTGATCAGACCCTTTCGAAAAAAGATGGTTTAAAGCTTGATGCGTTAAAAGACACTTTGGTTGAACAGGTCAATAGCATGTCTTTAAACAATTCTCGTATTGAAGAGTTAGTGGATCAATTATATGGCTTTCATCGTCGCGTGATGACTTTGGATGGCCGTATGTTGCGTTTGGCGACGGATTGCGGAATAAAGCGCGAAGAGCTGATCAAGAACTATGTGGGCCGTGATATTAACTCGGATTGGGTTGAGGAAATCTCACAGCTCAAAGGTAAGGGCTGGGTGAAGCTGTTTGAGGAAAACCGTGCCGAATTGGATGAGATCGTTTCGGAAATCCATTCTATTTCAGAAAAAACTTACCTGCCGTTAAATGACTTCCGCAATGTCGTTTCCGATGTACAAAAAGGTGATCGTCAGGCGTCTAAAGCCAAGAAAGAAATGATTGAGGCTAACTTGCGTTTGGTGATTTCGATTGCAAAAAAATATACGAACCGTGGATTACAATTCCTTGATTTGATTCAAGAGGGGAACATCGGCCTTATGAAGGCGGTTGATAAATTTGAATATCGTCGCGGGTATAAGTTCTCAACCTATGCGACATGGTGGATTCGACAAGCGATCACCAGATCCATTGCGGATCAGGCTCGTACAATTCGTATTCCTGTGCATATGATCGAAACCATTAACAAGCTCGTTCGTACATCTCGACAAATGTTGCATGAAATTGGCCGTGAACCTACACCGGAAGAACTTTCGAAAAAACTCAATATGCCTTTAGAAAAAGTTCGCAAAGTCCTGAAAATCGCCAAAGAACCGATCAGTCTAGAAACGCCAATTGGGGATGAGGAAGACGGGCAGTTGGGTGACTTTATTAAGGATGAGAATGCTTTAATTCCTATCGATGCCGCTGTTCAAGCTAACCTGAGGGATACAACGACGCGTGTATTGTCAACGCTGACGCCTCGAGAGGAGCGTGTCTTGCGCATGAGATTTGGTATCGGTATGGGCGTAAACATGGAGCACACCTTGGAGGAGGTCGGGCAACAGTTTTCGGTAACCCGTGAAAGAATTCGCCAAATAGAAGCCAAGGCTTTGCGTAAATTAAAGCATCCAAGTCGCTCTAGAAAGCTGCGTAGTTTTTTGGATAACTAATGCTATTTACCATAAAATAACTATACACATCACCCCCATATGTCATACCCGCGAAGGCGGGTATCCAGCGCAAAAGGGGAGCGAAGCGAGGCAATATAGTTAATACTGTAGCGGCTTTGCCGCACATTTGTGCTGGATACCTGCCTGCGCAGGTATGACAGACGATGGTTGAGGAGATTTAAGACAGCCTCTATATGTATACTTAATTATAGGATCTGGTATTAATTATGATAAACATTATAATCATGAGACCATTTCAAAACGTCTTTTTTGGGTGATTTCGTCGTCAAGGTTCCGCTTCCGGTGCTCACGTACTAAGAGGTACGCTGCGCTCCGGTTCTCACCTTTCCTATAAATCCCTCCAAAAAAGCCAGTTTTGAAATGGCCTCATCATATACTTAGTCTCAAAATAAAACTTGTCAAAATTAAAAAAGTTATTATATTCAATATGCTATGGCATTGGGGTTTTCCCCTTTCGCCATGGTCGGTTTTTCATTCTTATTCTCTCCGCATTTCACTAAAAACATTTCAGCAAGGGTTTTGCATTTCTTTTAAACGTGTCTATAATAATCCATATAAAAAATAAACGGGGAATGTTGGAATGCAGCCGGCGCTATTTTTGGGTCATGGTAATCCTATGCATGCGATTTCTTCTAATGCTTATACGCGTTGTTGGTCTAAAATTGGTGATGACATGCCGAGACCAAAGGGTATTGTTTGTATTTCGGCGCATTGGTATATCGGCGGCACGGGTGTGACTGTTTCTACGCATCCCAAAACGATTCATGATTTTGGTGGGTTCCCGCAAGAGTTGTATCAGGTTGAATATCCTGCTCCTGGGGATCCGGATTTGGCGGTAAAAGTTCAAGGATTGCTAGCGCCATTGGATGTCACGTTAAGTGCGGATTGGGGGTTGGATCATGGAACGTGGTCTGTTCTGCGGCATGTTTATCCCCATGCGGATATTCCTGTTGTCCAGCTGAGTATAAACAGATTGGAATCTCCAGCTTTTCATTATGACATCGGTCAGAAGCTCGCTTGCCTGCGTGAGCAGGGTATCCTGATTGTGGGCAGCGGTAACGTAGTTCATAACTTACATATGGCCTCTTGGGGTGTAGCCTCTTCGGATCCCTATGATTGGGCTGTGCGTTTCGAGGCTTTAGCCAAAGATATTATTATCGGCGGAGATCAAAGGGATCTGATTGATTATGATAGGTTAGGTTTAGATGCGGCTTTGGCCATTCCGACGCCGGATCATTACTTGCCACTTTTATATGTATTGGGTGTGCGCCATGCCTCAGATTCCGTTTCGTTCCCTGTGACGGGGGTGGATATGGGGTCGATATCGATGCTTTCGGTGCAAATCGGTGGATGACTTATAATAACGTAAAAAAGGAGATCGATGGATGTATGTGGTGGGGGTGACGTATGAAGACAGTGTGCATGTCGGGCCGGATGTCGTAAAGGCGCATCAAGATTTTATTATTAACTTGCTTCAGCCGTATTTATTACGCCGCACGGTTGAAACTGGTATCCGTGGTCTTGAGCCTGAAGGGGTTCCTAGATATTCCCGTTTGGTTCGATATTACTTTAATAGTTTAGAGGATTATGAAAAATCTTGGGCGGTTCATCATGATAAAATTATCTTGGATGGTTATGAAAAAATGAACGTACCTTTTTATATTCAATTAAACGAAGTCGTCTATGACGTGACGTTTTGAGGTCCCTATGAATCGTCTTCTTTTGGCTTTTTGTGTATTTTTATGTATGGGGTCATGTCCTCTGATGGCAAGGTCTGTGGTGATTGCGATCTCGCAGATGGCTTCTCATCCATCCTTGGATGCGGTGCGCGAGGGGTTTAAATCCTCTTTGAAAAAGCATGGGTATAAAGAGGGGGAGAATTTAAATATTATTTATGGTAATGCCCATGGAGATATGGAAAAGTCTGATCAAATTTCACGTCGCATTTTAAGTGCGTCACCGGATGTGGTTTTAACTATTACGACGGCTTCAACGGTTTCTGTCCTAAAGGTGAGGGAGGATTCCTATGTGCCTATAGTCTTTGCGGCTGTTACGGATCCAGTGGGAGATGGTTTGGTCAATAGTATGGAAACACCTGGCGAGTTTATAACGGGCACAACCGATTGTCCGCCTTTAAAAAAACAGCTTTCTCTTATTCAACAAGTCTTACGTAAGAAAAAAATACGTTTAGGTGTCGTGTATGATGGAAAGAGTTCCGGTGCGCAATTTCAGAAATCCAAAATAGATAAGATATCCAAAAGCTATAATATGGAAATAAAGGCCATGCAGGTGAGCAATAAAGAAGAGTTGCAGGCCGCGTTGCAAAAGCTAATTCCACAAGTAGATGCTATCTATACGCCTCTAGATAATCTAATATCTACGGAATTGCCGCAGATCGTCGCCACTTGTCTTGAAAATGATTCAGGCGTAAAAATCCCTGTTTTTTCTAGTGATCCAGAAGGTGTGCGGCAGGGGGCGCTCGCGTGTGTTGGCTTTACGCATTTTGAAGAAGGTATTCTGGCGGGTGGTTTGGTGATAAAAATTTTAAATGGAGCTCGGACTATGGAAATCCCGGTAGAAAAGCCTGAGGCTCGCGATGTATATGTCAATATGACAACGGCTAAGCTTTTAGGGGTACAATTGCCGGTAACTTATGAGGGGATCTCTGGTGAGGTTGTTCGATTTGAGTAAATTGAGACATACTCAAATTGGAATAATTGTATATGTGTGTTTCTATAAATATTGTAGAATAAGACTGATCGCAATAAGGAATAAAAAAAATGATTAGAATAATTCTATCCTTCGTTTTTATATTTTTCATGACTTTCCCGGTTTATGCCCAGGATTGTTCAGCCTATGACGATTGCAATGAAGATTGCGTGAGGAAGGGTGATAAGGATGAAAATTTTGATGTAGACGCCTGTATCGAGGAAAATTGTGCAGAAGCGAAGAATTCTTGTCAGGGCGACGAAGAATAATAAGAAAACCAAGGAAATCCCTTTTTCTGGCTGCGTGAATTTGTTACATTTCACGAAAGTATGAAAAAGGAATTGAGAGTATGAGTTTTTTAAGCGATCGCGTAAGCTTGGTGAAGCCTTCGCCGACCCTGGCTATTGATCAAAAGGCTAAAGAATTACAAGCGGCTGGGCAGGATGTGGTCAATCTGGGTGCAGGGGAGCCAGATTTCTTGACGCCTCCTCATGTATGCCAAGCCGCTATCGAGGCTGTGCAAGCGGGTAAGCACAGATATACAGCTGTCGATGGTATTGTCGAGCTAAAAAAAGCGATCATCGAAAAATTTAAAACAGACAATCATTTATCCTATTCTCTTGATCAGGTCATTGTTTCGTCTGGTGCTAAAATGGTGATTTATTCTGCTATGATGGCCACGTTGAATCCGGGGGATGAGGTTGTGATCCCTTGTCCGTATTGGGTCTCCTACCCGGATATGGTGTGCCTTGCGGGTGGATCCCCTGTTTTTGTTCCTTGTCAGGATTCCGAGAGATTTAAAATTTCACCGGAACAGCTTCGTCAAGTGATGACGCCGAAAACGAAATGGGTGATTTTGAATTCACCTAGCAATCCGACTGGGTCTGTGTATACGCGCGATGAGCTTATGGCTTTTGGGGATGTTTTGAGAGATTTTCCTCATGTGCATATTTTGTCCGATGACATCTATGAGTATCTGGTCTATGGACAGGTGCAGTTTCATACACTTGCGGAAGTATGTCCAGATTTGGCAGGGCGTACGCTTGTTGTTAACGGTGCCTCCAAAGCCTATGCTATGACGGGTTGGCGTTTGGGGTATGGGGCAGGACCTAAAGATCTTATCAAGGCGATGAGGACGATTCAGTCTCAAAGCACCTCGAATCCTTGTGCCATTACGCAGTATGCTGCGCTGACGGCGCTGAGCTCGCCACGTCCGTTTTTAGTGGAATGGAAAAAGCAGTATGTTTTGCGCCGGGATGCTTTCGTAGCGGGCATAAATGCTATACCAGGCCTTTCTTGCACAACACCGGATGGGGCTTTTTACGTTTTTATTAACTGCAGTGAATTATTGGGAAAAACCACAAAAACTGGACACGTGCTGGCCAATGATTTAGACGTGGCTGCGTTTATGTTGGACGAATGTCAAGTGGCGGTAACGCCCGGTTCTGTTTTTGGGATGGCTCCGTATTTACGGGCATCTTACGCAACCTCTATGGAGAACCTTATGAAAGCATGTGAAAAAATATCTGCTGGTGTGAGGACGTTAGTATGATTCTTACCTCTTTACCTGTGCCGAATGAAACAATGGCTCTGCGCGAGGATCTGAAACTTGCTTATCGTATTTTTTCCCATTTAGGGTGGGATGATTTGACGTATACGCATATTTCCGCGCGTTTGCCAGGATCGGATACTTTTTTTATACAACCCTTTGGTTTGTTATTTGAAGAAGTTGTGCCGGAATGTTTGATTGAATTATCTATGGATGGCAAGACGTTGCATGATGTGCATAGTACCTTTAATCATACAGGCTATGTGATTCATGGTTCTATCTATAGTCGCCGGCCTGATATTCATGCCATTATTCATTTGCATACGGTTGATGGTGTAGCTGTATCCGCTATGCAGGAAGGTTTGATGCCTATGAGCCAGTTTGCCTTACATTTCTATGAAAAGCTTAGCTATCATGACTATGGCTCCTTAGCCTTGCAATTCCATGGTCAGGGCGATGCGTTGGCTCAAGATTTGGGTCAAAATAAGGCCATGATGTTGAGTAATCACGGGACGTTGACTTGTGGGTCTAATTTGGCGGAAGCTGTTCTGTATGCGTACTTTTTAGAAAAAGCTTGTCAGGTGCAGGTTAGGGCCATGAGTGGTGGAAAAGGTGTGATTATGCCTTCCCATGAAATTTGTAAGAAAGCCGCACGAGAATTACGGGAGTTTGAGCCTGATTTTGGTGCTCGTGATTGGAAAGCGTGGAAGCGCAAATTGGGCTGAATCTTGCGCGTTTGAAAGCAAAAAGTTCTTGACCCCGCGAGGGGTTTTGGGCTATATAAATAGTGCCTGTTGGTATGGGATGCCAATTGTGGGTCCTGACCAGCAACGTCTTTAGTCTAAAACTGATAGAGATGGAGTAAACTCATGAATTTCAGACCGTTATACGACCGTGTACTTGCTCGCCGTATTGAGCAAGAAACTAAAACCCCTGGTGGGATTATCATTCCTGATTCAGCAAAAGAAAAGCCCGTTGAGGCTGAGATCATTGCTGTTGGAACAGGTGCTCGTGATGAATCCGGTAAACATATCCCTATGGAAGTTAAGCCTGGCGACCGCGTTTTATTCGCAAAATGGTCCGGCACCGAAGTTAAGCTGAACAACGAGGAATTCCTCATTTTGAAAGAATCCGATATCTTGGGTATCGTTTCAAACAAAGCTGCTTAATTACAAAGAAAATCAAGGAGATAAAATATGGCAAAAGAAGTACGTTTTTCATCAGACGCGCGTACGCGTATGTTACGCGGTGTTGATATTCTTGCAGACGCGGTTAAGGTAACGCTAGGACCAAAGGGTCGTAATGTGGTCTTTTCTCGTGGTTTTGGTGCGCCTCGTGTGACCAAAGATGGTGTGACTGTTGCGAAGGAAATCGAACTAGAAGATAAGTTCGAAAATCTAGGTGCGCAGCTCGTCCGTGAAGTGGCGAGTAAAACCAATGATGTCGCCGGTGACGGAACAACAACAGCCACAGTATTGGCGCAGGCTATCGTGCGTGAAGGATCTAAGGCGGTTGCCGCGGGTATGAATCCTATGGACCTAAAACGCGGTATTGATTTGGCTGTGAATACTGTAACGGCGGAGCTTCGCGCAAAGTCTAAAACAGTAACAACCAATGAAGAAATCTCTCAAGTGGGTACGATTTCTGCGAACGGCGAAGAATCTATCGGTAAGATGATTGCAGAGGCGATGGCAAAGGTTGGTAAAGAAGGCGTAATTACGGTTGAAGAAGCAAAATCTTTAGACACTGAGTTAGAAGTGGTTGAGGGGATGCAGTTCGATCGCGGTTATGTTTCTCCGTATTTTGTAACGAATTCTGAAAAGATGGTTTGTGAATTAGACAATCCATTTATCTTGTTGCACGAAAAGAAATTAGGCGGATTGCAGGCGATGTTGCCTGTATTGGAAGCGGTTGCGCAATCTGGTCGTCCTTTGTTGATCATTGCTGAAGATGTAGAAGGCGAAGCTTTGGCAACGCTTGTGGTGAACAAGCTGCGCGGTGGTTTAAAGGTTGCTGCGGTGAAGGCTCCTGGCTTTGGCGATCGTCGTAAGGCTATGCTTGAGGACATCGCGATTCTAACCAGCGGACAAGTGATTTCCGAAGATATCGGTTTGAAGCTTGAGAATGTGGATGTTTCCATGTTGGGTACGGCGAAGAAAGTTGTCATCAACAAGGAAAACACAACAATCGTAAGCGGTGCTGGTGATGCAAAGGATATTGAGGCTCGTTGCAACCAAATCCGTGCACAAGCAGAGGAAAGTACGTCTGACTACGATCGTGAAAAATTGCTGGAACGCCTGGCAAAGCTTGCGGGTGGTGTGGCTGTTATTCACGTCGGGGGCGCAACAGAAGTCGAAGTGAAAGAGCGCAAAGATCGCGTTGAAGATGCTTTGAATGCAACACGTGCAGCGGTAGAAGAGGGCGTTGTGATTGGTGGCGGTAGTGCATTGCTATATGCAAGCCGTACATTGGCCGGTATTAAGGTCGACAATGATGATCAGCGTGTTGGTGTGGATATCGTACGCCGTGCTTTGCAGGCGCCAATTCGCCAAATCCTCAGCAACGCTGGTGAAGACAGCGCGGTGATCTGCGGTAAGTTGATGGAAAGCAATGATACGAACTTAGGATTTGACGCGCAACGTGGTGAATACTGTGACATGTTTAAGTCTGGTATTATTGACCCGACAAAGGTTGTGCGTACAGCTCTGCAGGATGCGTCTTCTGTATCCGGTCTATTGATCACAACAGAAGCCCTGATCGCGGATGTTCCTAACGAAAAAGAAGCTCCGGCTATGCCAGGTGGTATGGGCGGTATGGGCGGAGGCATGCCTTACTAAGGTTTGCCGCAGGCCCCCATGGGGCTTACGCTAAATAAGTAAAGCCCCGCTGGTTATGTCAGCGGGGCTTTTTTTTTAAAGAGTACCGAGGGGTATTTCGGTGCTTTTTCTGTGGTTAATTGTAACGGTATTGAGCGTTGGCTTTTTGTAGCTCAGCATTTGCGGCTGCTGCCTGTCGGCGTAGCTCTTCAGTAGTCAAATGGTCATTGCCGTGAAGGAGAAGGGCTGGTGCTAGAGTTCTACTGTGGTTTTCCTGCTCCAACATTTGTAAGGCATACTGGTTGACTACTTGCTCAAAATTCTCTCCTCTTATTTGAAGTTCCCTCATCTGTATTGTATCGAGGAGCCGCATTCTATTATCAGCTTTATTACGATCAAGTTGCTTGCGAAATTCTTGTAGATCACACTCTCTTGTTCCCTGAAGTTGACATTTCTTTAGCAATGTCGAAAGAGATAAGGTGCCGTCTTCATAAAGAAAATAGAGATCGTATTCATTTTTAATTTGCTCGAAGAAATTGGAATCGCTGCTGTTGTTTATTTTTGTCAGTAGATCCTCAATTTTTTTCTGCTGGGGATCCACCGTCGTCGGCAAGCTAGCGGATATGGCCGGTCTATTGGCGAGACCGTCCTGATTTAGATTTGATGCGAGGGCTGATTCAGAAGCTACAAAGCCTAAAAGAAGAGCCGCTAGTGGTAGGGTCTTGTTCATCATGTTCATTTTCCTGTATAAAATTAATATTAGTAATAATCCTTATAATCCTTATATAGTGTTCATTTTTATTATTTCAAGTGTTTTTATTTCGGAGTGTTGGCAATTTTGCAGGCATCGTTCCAGGCTTGTATGGGGCTGGCTCCGCCATGACCCATTTTTTCTGCATCAAATGTTGCGTATCCAAGTCTGCGTTGCGAGGAATCGTTTGGTTTGAAAGCGGATTTGAGGATTATGTCTTTTATTTCAATCATGGTGAGTTGGGGAAAATATTTTCCTAAAACGACAGCCAGAGATGCAACCCTTGGTGATGCAAAGGATGTTCCTTCTGCACCATCCCTCTTTTTGTATGGGATTCGATTCTCATCTAGGATTTTTGCCTCCATAACATAACCAAGGCAAAATATGGTGTGGTCTTTAGCAACTCCAGCTAAATTGGTGTATTCAGCTGGTTTATTCCCTTTGGCAAATCCATAGGCGCCAACAATCAGAAGACGTTTTGACAGTTCGGGATATTTTTCGAGGTTATCACGGATGGAAATATTGCCTTCATCCGTGACGGTCTTATTTTCACCGAGTACATTTTTCTCATTTCCCGCGGCGATAACCAGTAACATATCGTGATCATGGAGTATTTGTGTGAGTTTAGCAACAAGGGCATCGGCGTCTTCCGCTTTGGCCTCAAAGGATAACGACATGTTTAAGACTCGTGGCAGGGGGAGCTGCTTTTCTTTGCAATACATAATGGATTTTTGAATATTTTCGAGTAGATCTTGATTTAAGGAATGATGCATCTCTTTACTTCGAAAGTGTGTACTCGTCTTTAATAAGGCGTTTTGTGTGTTTAACAAAATTATTGTATCACCGTTAGATTTTACAAGAGTTGTAAGATTTTTTATTGTAGTGAGTAGCCTTTCAAATTTTCTTATGGTTTTTTTGTTGTGAGAAAAAGCTTCAATGGGCAAAACTTTTGCACCATAAGCTAAGGTTTTTTGAGTTGGGTCCATAGAGGCCGCGCATGCGGAAACTAAACTGCCGTGAGCCATGTCATCTTCAAGATATTTTTCATCGAAAGATTCATCCCAGTCTTCCATGTTGACCCCTGCATCGGGTTCAAAATTTGAATCTATAACGATCATGGTTGTATCAAAACCATTTATGTTATTTTTTGAAAAAACACTATGGGCGAGCAACCAGGGGTGATGAAATTCATAGAATTCGAATCTGCCATTTATTTCTTTTACCGCTTGGTTTTCTGTTTTTTGAATCAATTCAACTGGAGTGCCCTCTGTTGCGTGGATCTGAACGGGTTGGCGGTATAAGGCTTCCTTTAATTGATTATCGGGCAGAATTGCCAACAAAGCCATGATCTTTGTTTCGTTAAATTGTGGCAGAATCATTTTAATGTCATTGACTGCATTTTGTATATGTTCTGCATTAAAGGCTGGCCTTATTCTTTGTATGTTTTGGCAAATAAACCAATATTCTAAATCTGGCCGCCCCCATTGTTTAAAGGTTTCCCATAGATTTTGGCGCTCTTGTGCGTCGGGAATGAATAAAAGACTTTTTTCCAAAGATGGGAATTGTTCCAGCGTTAATGGCTTGGGTGCTGGATAATAAGGGTAATATCCGCCGCCATAATATGCTTGTTGTGGATAAGCGTAGGCATAAGTGGGTGAATATGATGGATAATAGGATGCCGTACCTATGCTTGGTATTAATCCACAGATCAAGATTATGTAAAATAAACGCACCAAAACAATCTCCATACAAAACACTAGATAACTACAACTATAATTTATATGGGGTTTAGAGTCTGAATTGTCAATAGTACAAACAGGGCCTACGCATGAAAAATTTAAAGAGGAAGTGCCTCCCACACCTGTCACACCTGCGAAGGCAGGTGTCCAGCGA
>JAGOMX010000041.1 GCA_017993335.1 Alphaproteobacteria bacterium
TGCCGACGTATCCTTACAGGCCACAGGAACGGCTTATATCTATGGTAAAAGACCTGGTGCGACAACCATTTATGCCAGTAGCAAAAAGGGAGAAAACGTCCTCAATCTGGAGGTGCAAGTCACCCATAACATGGGGGCCTTGAAGAGAGCTATTGCTAGATCTTATCCAAATGAGGATGTAGAAATCATTTCAACACCTTCCGGTGTCATTCTAGAAGGTGAAGTTTCAAGCCCGAAGGCTTCGAAAGACATCGTCAATATCGTCAAACGTTTTATCGCCGGTGACGATGACGTGGTAAACAATATGGGAGTGACCACTCCATCTCAAGTTTATCTGCAAGTAAAAATAGCGGAAGTCAATCGTACCGTATTGAAGCAGTTGGATATCAGTTGGGGCGCGCGATCTTCAAAAAACGTGCAAAACTTTGCCTTTGGTTTGTTGACCGGCCGAGCCTTGCAGGAAAACTTAGCTCCACAGTTGCCGACAACTTTTACAAGAGCGGATCCTTTGAACTCTTTAACGGCTGCAGGAATAAGGGGTGAAAATTTTACTGCTTCTTCCATCATCGATGCTTTAAATACCGAAGGTCTTGCGACAATTTTAGCTGAACCGAACCTTATTGCTCTTTCTGGTGAGACGGCAAAGGTATTAGTAGGAGGTGAAGTTCCCTATCTTGTACCTCAAGGATCGAGTACGGTATCTGTTGAATTTAAACAGTACGGTACAAGCTTAGATTTTACTCCAACGATTTTGTCTTCTAATCGCATTAATTTACGGGTGCGTCCTGAAGTGAGTCAGCTTGATCCTGCGAACAAAGTAACGCTGAGAGACGTGAGTGTCTCATCTTTTAAGACTCGTCGTGCGGAAACGTCGGTGGAAATGGGAAGTGGAGATAGTTTAGTCATTGCCGGTCTTTACTCTAGCCAGGATGCAACGGCCATCAGTGGTGTTCCTGGTCTGCAAGATATTCCGGTGCTTGGAGCTCTCTTCAGGTCGACTAAGTTTACACGGGACGAGACGGAGCTGGTTATTATGGTCACGCCAATTCTTGTGGAACCTTTGAAGAAAAATACGTTGGCTTCTCCTTTAAAGGGTCTAAAGCATGCCACGCATTTGGGGTTGATTTTAGGAAACCGCTTGAACCGTGTCGAACCGGAAGTTTCTGCTGCGCCAGCGGTTAAATATACGAACGACACGGCGGCAACGGAAGAAAGTGCAACCGCAAAAGAAGGTGAGTTTGAGCAAACACTTGCCAATACGACGGCAACGGAAGCTTCTGTGCCAGCGGAAACCGTAACCGAGGCTGCTGCGAAAACATCGACGGAAGCTGCAACTCCAGACTATGAAGTTAATCTCGTCGGCGAAGCTGGCTTTTATACAAGATAAGGAAAGATCATGAAAACTTATAAAAAACTATCTATCATTCTTCTTGTTCCTGTGCTGCTAGCCGGTTGTGAAGGTACTGGTTCGATTTTTAAAGATAGCCCTCCACGCCCGTGGACACCGTGGGAGCCAAAAGTGGAAACCACAACTCGTCAACATGACTTTGTCTTTAAAGCAGGTCAAACCAGCTTGACGAAGGCACAGATGCGTGAGTTGCAGAACATCGCTGCTTCAACGGACGGATCTGCGAAAATTAATGCGAGGCTCTTGACCCATTCCACTATGGATCAGATAACTAGAGAACCTCTGAAAAGCCGCGTCAATCATTTAACTCGTGCCTTAATTAAGCAGGGAGTTTCCAGAGGATATATCGACGTTGTTTCCCAAGCTTCTACCACGGCTCAATCCGGCTCGGTGATTACGGTTATGATTGATCAATCTAAGGTACTCCCCATTAAATGCGATGGCTGGAACTATGATGTCGGGAACATGTCATGGCCGGAAGGAGAACCAGATTTTGGTTGCGCAACGGCTTCGAATCTATCGCAAATGGTCGCCAATCCAAGAGATTTGGAACAGGGCCGAGAGATGGATGCCAGTGACTCCATTCGCACAGATGTCTTTACCGGATTCTATCGTGACAATAAAATAACAAAATTATTAAAGAACGATACATCTAAAAAGTAAAGTCGACCAATTTAATGGACATTTAGACCGCCGTTCTGGCGGTCTATTTGTATCTGGAGTATCGATTTAATTTTACGATATTTAAAATGGAGTTTCAGATGCCATCTTTAAAGACGAGATTTACAGAACAAGTCGGAATCAAATATCCAATTATTTGTGGAGCTATGTATCCTTGTAGCTCACCCAATTTAGTGGCATCTGTAAGTCTTGCCGGGGGGCTGGGAATCGTCCAGCCTATGTCGTTTATTACCACCCGTGGCCTGGATTTACGTCAAGCCTTTCGGGATATGAAAAAAATTACAACAAATCCTGTCGGTATGAATATTATTTTAGTTCCGGGTTATGAAAATCGCTTGCGGGCTTGGATGGATATTGCTTTAGAGGAGGGATGTCGTTTTTTTGTTACAGCCCTAGGTAAACCCACATGGGTTGTGGAAAAGGCTCATGCCGTTGGTGGTCTCGTCTATCATGATACGATTAAAGTTGAGCATGCCTTGAAAGGTATCGATGCGGGCGTTGATGGCTTGATTTGTGTCAATAATCAAGCGGGTGGACATGCAGGATATCAATCTCCACAGGAACTCTATGATCAATTAAAAGACTTCCATATCCCGCTTATTTGTGCCGGAAGTGTTGGGAATGAGGATGATTTTATTCGGGCTCTGGATATGGGATATGATGGCGTGCAAATGGCCACTCGCTTTATTGCCACCCATGAGTGTGATGAATCGGATGCTTATAAACAAGCGATCCTAAAGGCCAAAGCTTCTGACATTATCATGACGGCTGCTGGCGATGGCATCCCAGGCGCCATTATCAAACCTGAAAATTTTAAAGAAACCGAAATACCTCAGCCCGGGTTTATCATGAAGTGGCTTCTACAAAACCGCCGTACAAAAAAATATGCCAGAATGTGGATGGCCAGAATTTTCGCGAATCAAAAAGGCCCTTCTCACCAGAACCTGTTTTCAGCGGGTAAAAGCGTCGAACACATCGATCATATTGAACATGTCAGCGACATCATCCAAAGGTTTGTGTCCGCCGCAAAAAAATAAACTGCGGCGATTTTCAGTCAACCTATTGAACCACGCACCAGCCACCGTTAACAAAAGTGATGTGATTTAAACTTAATATTTTCAAGCTTGGTCTGTTTAAGGTACTCGGCAGCGTGGTTACGTTCGTACCTATAAGATTTAGCCGTGTAAGCGCCGATAGATTTGCAACGGAAAGTGGCAAGGATGTAAGGCTCTTTTTTCGAGGATCTTGTTCTAAATCCAATGTTTCAAGACTTGTTAAATTACCAAGGCTGTCCGGTACAGATGTTAACTGATCGCAGTCAGCGTAAAGCGTAACTAAATGAATGAGATTACCGATTTCTATGGGTAGGGCTTTTGTATATTTATTGGATATATTGAGCTCCGTAAGGCTTGTGATTTGGCAAGCTAAAACAAGGCTGTCTGCCGCGATCTCTGTATTTGAATCGATATGCAGGGTTTTAAGCGGTAGCTGTACGAGTTCTTTCGGGAGACTCGAAAGATTGTTCCGGCTAGCGCTGAGCACCTCAAGACTCGTAAGTGCGGCGAGTTCCCCAGGTAGATCGCTCAAGCTACAGTTATCGAGAGTTAATGTGTTTAATTTTGGAAATAAACCGGATGTGATCTGGAATGGGAATTTCCCGAAGTTATTGTCAGAAATATTTAAAGATTCCAGCTTCACAAGGGATGTTAAACTATCCGGGAGCATAGTGATGCCATTCGATTGAAGTTGTAAATCCTTAAGGTTTGTTAATCGGCCAAGATTAGGATCAAGACCTGATAGGCGATTACCAATAATATGCAGGGTCTGAAGATTCACCAGAGATGCTAATCCCGGTTGGATATATGTCAGATTCAGACCCGTTAAATTAAGAGTGGTGAGTTGCTGCAGAAGGCCTATTTCTTCTGGAATGCCAAGAACAGAAGAATTGTATACAGTAAGATTTTCCAATGTTTTAAAGACGGGATGGTATGCAAACAAACGTAAAGCCGCTGGCGTAAAAGCGTCTTGACTGTTAAAAAATCCTGCATAAAATTCTTTGAGATTCGTGAATTTGGATATATTGACCGGATAAACTAAAGGTAAGCAGTAAGGGCTATATATATCTATCTTCCTCGTTTCAGCCGGAAGAGTTTCAAAATAATTTTTTATTTCCGTATATCCCTGGCCTGTTTCATATTGAAATGCATCTTTTAGCAATCCAGAATCTAAAACTTCCTTTACGGTGCCGCCATAAATCAGCATAAACCATTTAAAATCGGTCCCTTCACTTAATTGTAAGGCCTCTTTTGCCTCATCGATAGGGACAGATTGCGTCGGGTTGGCTTGTTGAATAAGAGCATCTACATAAGCAGGGCTATTGGGGTTGTCCGTCGCAAAAACAGGCTTGAGTGTGAGAATGAAAATGATGGATATGAGACGGTAAGAAATGTTTTTGAACATGATCGCCCTTTTTTATGTAAAGTTTTCCCTGATTTAAAACACGTTAGCATAAGTTCTTACGTAAATAAAACGATTATCCCAAATTGGCGCGACGATAGGCGAGGGCTTCTGCGATATGTTTGTAGCTAACGTTTTCAATGTTTTCTAGATCCGCTAACGTTCTGGCCAGACGTAGAACTCGATGATAGCCCCTTGCGGATAATTTAAATTTCTCGCAAGCTTTGTTCAGCAGCTCCCGACCTTGGGCATCAGGGGCGGCCACTTGTTCTAAAAGAGCGCCATCGGCTTCGGCATTGGTTCGAACGAGCTTTTGCGGGCTCAAGCGGCTATATCGCAAGAGTTGAATCTCACGAGCTTTTGCAACGCGCAAAGCAATATCTGCAGAGGTTTCTCGAGGCTTCGGTAGCCCTAAATCTAACGCGGAAACCGCCGGTACATCGATTTGGATATCAATACGATCCAAAAGCGGGCCAGATATTTTAGATTGATAGTCTGCCCCACAACGAGGTGCCCGGGAACAGGCACGTTCAGGATCTGCCATATAGCCACACTTACAAGGATTCATGGCCGCAACCAGTTGGACGCGGGATGGGTAGATCACATGAGCATTGGCTCTGGCTACAACGGCTCGACCTGTTTCCAAAGGTTGGCGAAGGGCTTCCAGGGTTGTACGAGAAAATTCTGGTAGCTCATCTAAAAACAATACACCCAAATGGGCCAAAGAGATTTCCCCTGGTTGAACTCGCATACCTCCGCCCACTAAAGCGGGTAGGGTTGCGGAATGGTGGGGATCTCGAAAGGGTCGATCCTTCAGTAGTTTACCTTCTTTCAGCTGACCGGCAATGCTATGAATCATGGTAACTTCGAGAGCTTCTGCCGGCGTCAGCGGGGGAAGGATGCCCGGTAACCTTGACGCTAACATGGATTTTCCCGCACCGGGAGGGCCGCACATTAGCATATTGTGGCTACCCGCGGCAGCAACCTCAAGCGCGCGTTTGGCGACTTCCTGGCCTTTAATGTCAACCATATCTGGCTTATGGAGAGTTGCAACCTCCATACTGGGTGTGGGTGGGCTGAGGACTTGTGATCCTTTGAAATGATTAATAATCGACATCAAATTGGGAGCGGCTAGAATTTCTGTTCCTTCCGCCCAGGCGGCTTCCCCACCGGAAGCTGCCGGACAGATCAAACCATGACCCCGACTTAAAGCATCAATGGCTGCTGGTAGAGCACCGGAAACAGCGGTCATCGTCCCATCCAGAGCTAGCTCGCCAAGCGCCGTATAGCCACGGAGTTCTTCCTCTGGTAAGACCCCTAGTTTTACTAATAAGGCTAACGCAATCGGGAGGTCATAGTGACTGCCTTCTTTTTGAATGTCCGCGGGCGATAAGTTAACGGTGATATGTTGAGGCGGCAGAGCCAATCCCATGGCATGGAGGGCTGCGGCCACTCGTTCACGGGATTCACCAACAGCTTTATCGGCCAGGCCTACCACAACAAATTTCGGTAACCCAGGAGCAAAATGCACTTGTACGTCAATGGGTTGAACGTCAATACCTTGAAAGGCTACGGTTGTAATATTGGCTACCATTCTTATTATTTCCTATTATTTTTTCTACACGATCCCAAAACAATACGGGGCCTTGAATTCCTGTTAATTCCTGTAAAGGGTGCAACCCAGTGGGAGAGGTCACATTAATTTCAATCAAATACTCGCCAATTACATCAATGCCTACAAAAAACAATCCCAACTCACGCAGCCTCGGCCCCAGAATCTGACAAATTTCTCTATCCTTATCGGAGATATCATACGCCTTAACTAACCCACCCATTAACTGGTTGCTGCGGACTTCACCTTTTAATGGAACCCGTTTAAATCCACCAATTAATTCACCATCAATGAGAATAAGGCGTTTATCCCCCGTCAGTACCTCGGGTATAAAGGGTTGTAATATAAAAGGTAGGCCGGGGTAGCTACGCTTCATCAGTTGATAAAGAGATTTCAACTGACCTTGTTGACTGTGAATATGGAATACACTATTGCCACCAAAATCCAGCAGCGGCTTCAGGATGACTTCGGGGTGTTGTTCACAAAAAGCAACAATAGCTTCCCAATCGCTAGAAATTAACGTCGGGGGCGTAAGCGACGGAAACTCCAAGGGTAACAGTTTTTCCACATGATTCCGAACCCCTGTTGGGTTATTCAGAACCAAGGTTTGATCCGCAATTTGATCCAATAGATATGTCGTCGTCAGATAGCTCATATCAAAGGGGGGATTTTGCCGCAGTAAAATCACATCCATTTCCCTTAAGTCCGTTACAATAGGGGAACCAACTTGATAGGAAAAGCCTTCATCAGATAACGTTAATTCCAACGATTTTAACGGACTCTGTACGACACCCGTTTGAAAGGATAAATCGTTGGGCTCGTAATAATAAATGGAATCTCCCCTTTTTTGTGCCTCCAGGCCCAGCAAAAGACTGGTGTCCCGGAAACGATGCAGGCTTTCCAAAGGGTCTATCTGAAGAGCTATTTTTCTGGGCATTATTGAGCTTTCGGTGAAGGAAACGAATTACCGTAAGATTGCGTGGGTTCTTGCTGGACAACAATGGGTTCGGCTTCACGCACATTGGAAGGTTCAGAGTAACTGAAAGGTGTGGTTTCCGCACTCCCACCATTTTTCATGCGCATGTGATTTACAACATTTTTGACGCCGCTAATTTTCCTGGCCATGTTCATAACCTTATCTAATTCCTGTTGGTTTTGGGCAATACCAATAAGATAGACGGTGCTGTCTACGGTTTTGATGTTATAGTTGACCGAGCTGATATCTTGATCAAAAAGCATCTCGGTTTTGAGCTTTGTCGTAATCCACGTATCTGTGGCATATGTACCAAAAGAGTTATCCCCCACGCGTGTTTCGTCAATGACTTCTTTAACACCATTGGCTTCCCATGCTAAACGCACGGCGTCCATTTGACGAAGGGGGGTATCCACTAAACCGGTTAATAAAACCCTGCCTTGCCTGACTTGTACGTTGACCATATCCATAATGCTGGAATCATGATTCACCCATTTAGCCATAATGACGGTACGAATTTCTGTATCCGTCATCACTTCTGTGAGTTTCCGATCTTCGGCCAGAGTGGTTCCAATACCAGCGGTACCACCGACGAGTGCCGCGGGTACACAACCCTGCAAAAAGGGGAGAGTCGATGAGAAAAGAATAATGTTCAATATTTTACGCATGCGTTACATCCTTATAATTTTAAATACGCCAAGCATCTTTCAGATGATACGGAAATTGCCATGGAACCGCAACCATGACATCAAATCGAATTTGATTAAAATCTTTTTTTCTGTTTCGGGAAAGAAAAATTTCTGCGGCATGTTGAATTCGTTGCCGTTGTTTACCCGTAATACAAGTCAGGCCTGTTTCTAACGTTGGTCTGGCTTTAATTTCGATAAACAGCAGTGTGTTGCCTTTGCGAGCGACGATATCAATTTCGCCAACTTTCGTTTTGTAGCGATGAGCTAAAATACGGTGACCTTTTAAACGTAAAACCCACATGCATAAGTATTCCGCCCACAGTCCTTTTTTCCAGGATGCTTTTTTTGCTTCAGTCATCCAAATCTTTCAGCTCTATCGCTTTTTGATAGAGGTCTTTTTTCGCAATCCCTGTTATATTTGCCAAAAGTAGACAGGCTTTTTTAAGGGGGATGTGTTGAATCAACTCATGGAGAAGCTCTGTCACAGGGCCGTTCATTGTGGTCGCTTTTTCCTCTGCTCCATGAATTAACAACACGATTTCACCTTTTAAAACACCTGTCGTTTTGTAATAGGATAGCAACTCATCCACTGTTCCACGCTGAATGCTTTCGAATGTTTTGGTAAGTTCTCTGGCCACACAGACGACACGATTGCCCATCAACGCTCGAATATCCTCAAGACTTGCAATCAAACGGTTGGGTGTTTCGAAATAAATCAATGTGTGAAGAATATTCGCATCTCTTTCCAGCACGTGATGGCGCTCTCCCTGTTTTGTAGGAAGAAACCCTCCAAAATAAAAACGATCGGAAGGAAGCCCCGATGCAGATAAAGCTGCAATCGGCGAGGAGGGACCAGGTATGGTATACACTTGAATGTGTTGGTCATGACATGCGGATACCAGCTTATATCCAGGATCTGAAATTAAGGGAGTTCCCGCATCACTTATCAGCGCAATCGCTTCACCATTTTGCAATTTTTCTAACAAGAGAGGCCTTACTTTATCGGCATTGTGATCATGATAAGTGTATAAGGGCGTAGGTAGCCCAAAATGAGCCATGAGTTTCCCCGATTGCCGTGTATCCTCACAATAAACTGCATCCGCGTTTTTTAGTATTTCTATGGCGCGAATAGTGATATCTTGCAAATTACCTATGGGCGTTGCCACAACATACAAGCCGGCGGGTAATTTACTTCGTGGTGGCGATTTTGTATATTTATCCATGTGCCGAACTTTAAGGAGATCCTTCGTGAATTTTTGTAAACCAAAGTATATTCTGCTATCAACCCTTATCCTGATATTTACAGGTTGTCAATCGGGTCCAAAGAATAATGCACCACAGACAAATCCAGATATTCAACGAGCGCCTATCGAAATGAAGTCAATTCCGGCGAGCGCTTCGCAAACTTTATTGCCAGGAGCACAACAATCGACCACAAGGGTTGCGATGATTCTTCCGTTAACAGGGACCCATGCCCGTTTGGGGACATCCATGTTAAATGCTGCACAATTAAGTTTATTTGAGCATGCTCCCGATCACTTAGAATTAATTTCAGAAGACTCTGAAGGAACCCCGGAAGGTGCTGTTAGGGCCGCCCAAAAAGCTATTCAAAACGGGGCGGCCATCATTCTAGGGCCGATCTTTTCCCAAGAAGCTCAGGCTGTTGCTGCCGTTTCGGGGCCGGTTCCTGTTCTTTCCTTCTCGAATAACAGAGATATCGCCAGCGCGAATCTATTTGTGCTAGGATTTATGCCCGATCAACAGATACAGCGTTTATTTGAATCTGCACGGGCGAAGGGAATCACGAAGATTGCGATTCTTGCTTCCTCTAACGAAGCCGGAAAAACCATGTCGGCGCAAGCGGAGCAAGTGGCTCGCAGTGTAGGCGTGGAATTAATCTCGATCCCTTCCTATGCTTCAGGCTCTTATGATATGCAAGCTCAGGCTAAATCTATTTTACAAAATAAGGTTCAAGCCGTACTGATCCCAGAGGGAGGACAGCCTTTACGTCTTATGGTTTCCTCGCTGATAAGTCATGGAATTAATCCTCATCATGTCAAATTCATGGGGTCAGGGCAGTGGGATAACCCTAGTGTTTTTGCGGACAAAAATCTGGTCGGAGCGTGGTTTGCTTCGTCCTCATCATCGCTACGCCAAGGCTTTAATAAAAAATACGTGAATACCTATGGCCAGCCAGCACCACGTTTGGCGACATTAGCGTATGATAGTATTTCCATGCTATCCTACTTGGCGAAAACAAAGGACCCAGCACAAGCCTTTAGCTTGTCTTCTCTTTTAGAATCCCGAGGCTTTGAAGGCGTTGATGGAATCTTTAAATTCAATGGTGACGGTACGGTCATAAGAGGTCTGGTGGTATATGAGATAACCGAGACGAATGAGTTAAAGGAAATCAGTCCTGCGCCGCAGGTTTTTTAAAACGAGAGGATGACGATATATCCCTTAAGCGTGCGGTCATTCGCACGCTTTTTTTATGAAGATATGTATGGCACGAGCAAGTTTGTGCAATCTTCAACCCATTTTTTTGTTAAAGCTTCAAAAGCTTTTACATAAGAAGCCATAGAATGATCGGATTCCAGCGCGTATGTAAATGTATGTGTTTTAAGGACAGTATTTGTTTCTACTTTCAGAATCGAGACGTTGATTTCTACTTCCACGAAACCAGGGGATCGTATATGAAATTTATGTAAATCCGATTGAAGCGCATAGCCATTCGAGATGCTTTTACTATCCATTGTTACATTTGGAAAAGACGAAGATTTTAAATGGGAAAATAGGCTGCGCTGTAAGATTTTCGGCAGGCGATCGACCCACTGCGCTTCCTCAACAAACGCAAAATGCTTTAAACCCGTATCCGTTTGTTTTTGTACAAGGATGTGCGTGCTGTCATATAAGACTGGCGCGGTTGGTTCCTCAATGGCCAGTACTTTATTCGAAATTATACCGGAATTTGCGTGAGGGGTATCGATGTTTAACAATTTAGGTGCAGGGGAGGGCGCTGGGAGCAAGCTCGCGCATCCTTGCATGAGAGTAAGGGCAAAAAATAAACCTAAAAAGGTAGTCTGTTTTTTAAAAATAATCATTCGGGGATGCTCTCTGCAGGTGTCTGGGATTGTAGTAAGTATTGAGTCGGACTATGTTCTAATTTTTCCAAAACACGATCCATGGTTTGGCTGAGCCTGTTGAGGTGGGTAATTAAATCGCCCGCATTATCCAGGTTTTGAGAGGTAAACTTTTTAATTTGGTACCTGTTTTCAGCTAGAAAATCATGAAATTGCGCCATGGCTGCATCTAATCGATCACCGGCTCTTCCCATAGAAGAAAAGGCTTTGTTGGTTGTTTGGAAAAAGACGTCGACGCTTTCTTTTTGATTGGCGAGACTTTCCGAGAATGTGTTCAAGTTTTTCAAGGTTTGACCAAGATTAGCCGCGTTTTCTTTGCTGACAATGGATTTCATTTCTTCCAGCAAGTGAGCTATTTTTTCTAAAATACGGGGTGTTTCGTCGATAACCGCTTGAATAGATGATGTTTGTGATTGAATAACTGGACGTTCTTCATCGTTTTTAACTTTAAGGCTAGGCGCATCGCGGGTGCTTCCTAGGATTCTCACTTGAAGCGTTCCCGTAATGCCTTTGGATTCTAATGTGGCGTAGCTATTTTCACGAATAAGCTTGGGTTGATAAATTTCGACGATCACATGAACTTGATCGACTTTTTTGGGGTCGATGTCAATCTTTTCAACTTTTCCAATGGGAACACCGTTATAGCTAACCACCTCATTAACGCGCAGGCCCGTAACAGATCCAGAAAAGTAAATGTCATACTTTTGTCCGTTCGTCCAATCTACCTGTGCGAGCCAAAGTAAAAAAAGAATTAAGGTGGCGACCGTCGTAATAACGAATATGCCAGCGGCCAAATAACTAGCTTTTGTTTCCATTTTTACCTGCCGTTGCTGCTCTTCCCCGGGCGCCATGGAAATAAGCTTGTATCCATGGATTCGGGTGTTTTTTTATCTCGTCGAGAGTGCCAATGACAACTTTTTTATCAATCAACACCGCTACTCTATCACAGATTGCGTGCAATGTATCCAAATCATGCGTCACCATAACAACAGTTAAGTTTAAATTTTTTTGTAAGGTGCGTATGAGCAAATCAAAAGCGCTGGCACTTAAAGGATCTAATCCGGCGGTGGGTTCATCCAAAAAAAGCAGTTCTGCGTCAATGGCAAGGGCTCGGGCTAATGAAACCCTCTTGATCATACCTCCCGATAGTTCAGAAGGAAATTTTGTAGCCGTATCGAGAGGAAGGCCAACCATTTGTAATTTAAGCAAGGTAAGTTCATCGGCCAGTTTATCTGGCATTTTTGCCAATTCCTTCATAGGGAGTTCAATGTTTTCAGCAACCGTTAGAGAGCTAAAAAGGGCCCCATGTTGATATAAAACGCCCCATCTAGACTCTATGGTGGCGCCAATTGTTTCTTGATTGATTTTTTGATCGAAAACAAAAATGTCTCCGCTATAGGGCTTGTTTAAGCCAATAATTGTATTCAGTAATACCGTTTTTCCAGAGCCAGACCCACCAACAATGCCTAGGATTTCTCCTCTTTTAACATCAAGATTCAGATGGTCGTGAATAACGGTGTTGCCAAATTTCGTAACGAGATCGCGTATCTTAAGGATATATTCTTCCATGCTTATAAATCCAATACAGTAAATACAATGGAGAAGACGGCATCCAGAACCATGACAAGAAAAATACCTTCGACAACCGCTTTGGTCGTGTTTTTTCCAACGCTTGTGGCGCCACCATGAACTTGCATACCCTCAAAACAACCAACAAGTGCGATGACAAAACCAAAAAAAGGGGCTTTAAAAATCCCCACCCAAAAGGTTGAGGGTTTTATGGCTTGTATCAGTTGTTGAGTGTATTGCTCGAAGCTAATGTCTAATGTGAGGTAAGACATGATAACGCCACCGGCCAGACCAATAATATCGGCAATAAAGGCAAGCAAGGGCAGGGCAATAACTAAAGCAATGACCCGGGGCACAACTAAAACCTCCATGGGGTCCAGCCCAAGGGTTTGCAAGGCATCAATCTCCTGGTTTAATTTCATTGTGCCCAGCTGCGCGGCAAATGCGCTTCCGGATCGACCCGCCACCATAATGGCTGTCAGCAAAATGCCAATTTCTCTTAAAAGAGAAACCGCTAACAAATCCACTGTATAGATTTCCGCCCCAAATTTTCTTAATTGAAAGGCCCCTTGGTAGACCAGAACGACACCGATCAAAAAGGAAATCGTTGCAATAATAGGTATAGCATTTAAGCCAACACGATTGAGAGTTGCGACAATACTGACGAAACGTATACGAGAAGGGTGCACGCAGCATCCAGCCAAAACAATCATTAAATGCCCGAAAAAGGAAACGAGTTGCTTTGTTTCCCAAAGCAATCTTATGGATGTTTCTCCAATTTCTTCCAACCACAAAAGCATGGGGGGCCTGAAAGCCATTTTTGGGTTAGCTATACCTTTGTAAGCCGAGATTTGTTGAAGAATTTTTTCTAAATTATTTTGTGAAGAAGAAATAGAGGTTTCAATTTTATTTTCAGATAAAACACTGATGAGCCTTTGGATAATCCAGCCGCCGGAAATATCAAAATGCGTATGATCAGGAAAAGACAGAACACATTTTTTTATACCATTTAAATGAATATCTCGAATTTTCTGATCAATTAAATGTATATTTATCGCCAACCAATCCCCACCACCATTTATTGTCATGACATCATGACTTTTTTGAATTTCAATCCAAGGAAGGCTATGGGTTTTCTGGCTCATAGAAAAGATATTATCATTACCTTAAAATTTATCATTGCTTTTTTTTCAAGAATTCATAATATGTACCCATATCAACGTTGCCGGCTTAGCTCAGTTGGTAGAGCAACTGATTTGTAATCAGTAGGTCGCGAGTTCGAATCTTGCAGCCGGCACCAGTATCTACGGGGGTTTCAGAGGATCCCGATAATCATAAAAATTAGCGGGGTAGCACAGGGGTAGCAAAATGAAAACTTTGGTCCCTTTCCCTTTTAAAGGCTCATCCCAACTTTAGGCTCTTTAGAGAGCCCCATTCATCTGCCCAAAACCCTAACACGACTCCTCTTGTTTTCAAAAATCCTATTACCCTATGTTCGGCTCGGCTCATCATCAAACTTCAACTAGTAGAGTTGAATGGCTGTTTCTTATTTGTGTATTTCTTCATCATCCATACAAAAAAGTTATGATTAGAAAAATCTTTTCTTATGTATTTCAATGCACTAGTATTTTTCTAACAGGTAGGTAAAATTCAAATTAACTGGCTCTTTCCCACTTTAGGGGGCACCATTCATTTACACAGCACCCTAACACGGGTTCTATAGTTTTCAAAGTTTCTAAAGCCATAGGCTCTTCTCTGAATGAGTTTCATTTTCCTGTGAAAGCCTTCTGTTATGCCGTTTGATTTCGTAAACCTCCACATCCTTCCGATTTCCTCTTTCCATTGATAAAATGTTCTTGCTAGCTTTTGCAAGGGTTCAAACGGGCTTCTTTTCATCATATCAATGATATGAAAGAACTCTTTTACGAGCTGTCTGCATTGTTTTTTGGTCATTCTTTTTTTCAACAGTAACTCATGCATTCGTTGTTGGAACAGATATAAGCTTTCTATGGCTGGATTATCCTTGAAGAAGGAATCTCTTAGAGTTTTCCTTTTCTCTGTAAGTCTCTCGGGCTTTGTTCGCAAAGCTGCTAGAATGCCGCGATTGTGCTTAATATCACCTGAAAGCTGCCTGAATGACTTCATGCACTGATGCTGCATGAGTCTGACCACATGAAAACGATCTGCGACAATCATTGCATTGGGAAAGTACTTTTTGACTATGGATCGATAATTGCTACTTAGATCCATACATACCACCTTAACCCTTTCTTTTCCTTGCAGATTATCTAAATAAGTTGAGTAGAGGAATAGTTCACACTATTCCCCCCTCCTCAGAACCGGACTTGCCCAATTAAGGCATCCGGCTCCCGATTAGTGACGGACTTTTCAGTCACAGTCAGCCTATTTCACCACATTGG
>JAGOMX010000089.1 GCA_017993335.1 Alphaproteobacteria bacterium
TTTTGATTTTTTTACGGCCTTATCCTTACGAGAATAAATAAAATTACCACACGAAAGGGTAATACTATCCCCATCCATACTTTTAATTTTCATAAACCCATAGGGTGTGACTGAGCCATCCTCATCTTTAAAAACAAGCCTATCGCCAACCTGTGGAGACTCCATACACACAGCTGTTTTTTCGCTGTCCTCATAGTCCATCCAAGCCCCAATCGCGACAAAAACCGCAATAACAGCCAAGCCCGAAAATCCCCAGATAGGTGTACGTACAGATTTCTTGCCGATAGCAATCGAAGAATTGTTAATCAATTTAGGGTCATACGGCTCTGAACATTCCGGACAAATATAAACTAAAGTCTTTCTCAAAGGAATCGTCGGCACGTAAAAGAGAGTAAAAAATTTCTGCATCGTAAAAGCCAAAAGCTCACTACATCCACATTCCGCACAACTCACATCAATTGTATCCGTATGAATAACTTTATCCGTATTTCCCCAAATTAACATCTTTTTACCCTTTAATATAAATTAACTACATTCAAATTATTTCAATTAACATATAGTAATGACAATGATATTTGTCAACACATTGGATATAAACATTTACCTAAGATTATCCAAAATAGTGACCCATTGAATCGAAAAAGGATGAAAAATAATATTTAAAAATAGAGGCCATAAGGATAAACAAATTACGGCACATTTCAAATATATGGCAAAAACCTTGGATGCTTTCGATTGGTGGAGCTGTCGCTTTGGGAGATTCAAATACATACCCCTCAAAGGAGATGTTTTTATAAACGGGATCCTCGCGAAAGACAGAGAGAAAGCCTTGGATATTTATTTCCAAATCATCTACTAAAAATATGCGACGGATACCCTTAATTTTACAGTCACCTGTATTGTTTTGAAACATACACTTTTCGAGAAAGGATTTGAGCACATCGCCCTTCATAGATCTTTTTTCTTGATTAGGGGCATAAAGAACCCCATTTTTAAATAAGCCGATTCCGTGAAGATTTCGGATGTCCTGAAGATCCATCCAGTCAAAAACAGGAACACCTAAATTCATCAGATGATTTTCTGTCGCCCCAGAAAACATTGGATGACGTGCCGTAAGAAACAAAACAATGACGCCCTTAGCACGCAATTCACTTATTGTTTCCACCAGATTACTTTCAATCAAAGCTGGCGGACATATGTATTTTATGGTGCCAGGCCGAAGTATCGTATCATCAATATCTAACAGCAAAAAGTCCCCTGCTCTTAAAAGGCTTAAAAGAGTTTGTACGCTGTTAATTTTTTGGATTTCTGCGTTATTGTCTTTTTCATCTGGCCGTGCATCCGCAAAACATACGTTAATTTTTAACAGGCATATAAGAATGAGCAAGCAGAAAAAAACGGCTTTGTTTATTTTATCCAAGTGCCATATCTTATATTTATTCATGTCTTACCCATAGCAGGAAATTCAAGAAAAATACAACCTGATTTAAAAAATTTATTTCCGATACCAATTTGCAATCCATAAGTAATGAGCCTCTGTCATTTAGCATGACAAAGAACTCAGCCACAAAACCAAAGAGGAAATTTAAGAACGTAAGGACTATTTCGTTCTTTCGTTTGCCTTCGAAGAGGACCCATCCCCTAAACCCGAACCCAAGTCTATTTAGGGACAAAAGCTATGGGAACAGGCTTCGGGACGTTACCTTGTAACTGGTTTCTGTGATATAGAGGTAGCTTGCGTTTCCGCTCTTCATCTATGTCAAAAACGCCAGTTTTGGGATGGGGAGAAATCTTTGAATTTGTAAAAGACAAAAATGAGGCCATTTCAAAACTGGCTTTTTTGGAGGGATTTATAGGAAAGGTGAGAACCGGAGCGCAGCGTACCTCTTAGTACGTGAGCACCGGAAGCGGAACCTTGACGACGAAATCACCCAAAAAAGACGTTTTGAAATGGCCTCAAAAATATGTGGAGACAAAATAACATTTCTCAGTCGGATAAAAAATAGTATGCTGTGCAATAAAGCGCTAGAGAATTAGCTATGACTACATTAAAAATGATACTTGGCTTATTAATCGTATTTTCTTCATCCTGTACATTAAGTTATGCCCATGTAGACTCCGGAAAGAACCCATCTGAGCTTGGCTTTATTGTTCCAGCGGAATTTAGTGAGCAAGAATCTGTTTGGCTAGCTTGGCCACAGTATGAGCCCATGGCAGGGAAAAGCAATATCCCACAGATTATAGAGATCATTTCGGCTATTATACCTCACCAATACATCGATCTTGTGGTTAACGATAAAAAAGAAGAAGAACTCGCGCGCAACTGGCTAGCTAACGCCGGAGTGCCGCTAAATCAGGTACGTTTTCATCATTTGCCACACACTGATTTTTGGATGCGTGATATAGGCGCTATCTTTATACGTGATAAAAATGGTCAATTGGCAGCTATTGATTTGAAATTTAATGGCTGGGGCATGGGATCTGTTTCCCCATCGTTTAAAGATTCTGCTCAAATTGACAACGGAATTGCTGTAGCTATGGCAGATCGTGTTGGTGTTCCGGTCTATAAATCAGATCTAATTGCTGAAGGGGGTGGTCTGGAATTTAATGGCAATGGAACACTCATCACAACGGAATCAGTCATTCTGCAACCTCAGCGTAACCCAGGTATAACAAAGCCTGAAGCAGAGAAAGAGCTTAAACGTTTATTTGGTATAAAGAAGATTATATGGCTGAAACAAGGTATAACTGCTGATGATTCGGTATTCTACGGGCCACTCAAATCACCTGTTGGGCCAGTATTAACAGCACTTGCCACTAATGGTCATACGGATGAATTTGTCAGGTGGATTAATGACGACACCATTCTCCTGGCAGAGGTTACAAAAGAAGAGTCCGACGCTGCTGGTGAAGACTCCTTTGTTGCCGAAACGAGGCGGCGACTGGAGAGAAACTATGAGACGCTTGCAAAATCGACAAATCAGGATGGTAAACCTCTTAAAATAATTCGAATTCCTGTGGCCGAAGAGATCTATAAAACATTACAACCTGGCGATAGCACCTATGAAGCTGTCAATGATATGTGCAGAGCAGACGATGCTCATGATGGCGAGCCGATACTCAGCACTCAAAACCAGCCTGCTACTTTTGTTGCGGCCACGAGCTATTTGAATTATTTAGTCACCAATAAGGTTGTATTGATTGCCCAATATTGGAAACCTGGTCGTCCAGATATAATGCGTGTAAAGGACCTAAAGGCCCGAGAAATTATCCAATCCGCTTTTCCTGATCGTCGCGTAATTGCAATCAACCATATGGAAGACATCAACATTGGAGGGGGAGGCATTCATTGTATTTCCCAGCAGATGCCCGCACAAAGATTTGTTGAGAGATAAATGTGGGAGCGTGCGAAATTTAGTGTAAACAGTCTAATTAGGTCCGCCTAAGGATGAACTTTACTGGTCCATCTCACGTTAGTTAAGCGAGCAAAAAATTCTCAGGATCAAAATATTAGTTGAGTAGAGGAATAGTTCACACTATTCCCCCCTCCTCAGAACCGGACTTGCCCAATTAAGGCATCCGGCTCCCGATTAGTGACGGACTTTTCAGTCACGGTCAGCCTATTTCACCACATTGGTGTCGTCTTGTATCTCGAGGGGAAGTCTATTCTTTTTAACCAGTATGGAAGGTCTTTCCATTTCAGGCTTCTCTTACTTCCCTTGCGGTTAAACCATTTATGGA
>JAGOMX010000090.1 GCA_017993335.1 Alphaproteobacteria bacterium
TGGACAGACAGACCCCGCACGAAGCTTTTACCGCACTGCTGCCAGCGGTCCCAATGGCAGCGTAACGCCGCAGGTCTTCCACTTAAAAATCGGCTTTACCTGTTCAAACAAACCCGACCACTTCTCAACATTCAATCTAACTGCTTATGCAAAGGTTCTTTAGCGTCTTGTAAGCAACTTATTTTATTTATCGGCAAACATCACTTAGGGAGGCCGCAATGAATGGCACCGTTCTTATTGAGTTGTTAGATTCATTAAAACATGAAACCAAAAATCAAATTGGGTTTCAGGCAAGCACGCTACTCTATGAAACAGATTCAATTCTTGCCGTTGCGCGTCAAAAGTTATTAGATGCATCGTCGCATGTTGCGATGGGTCAAGATATTCTTAACGAAAAACTCAATATAAAAATTACGCTTAAAGCAGTCAATAAGGCACTAAGCAGAATTAACGTCTTAGAACAAAAACAGATATACGAACTTTATAAAAGCGTAAGCGATTTGCTGGCTGCCGATTATGAAGCAATTAGTTTAATTGAAGAGAATAAACGGCTTGGTGATGTTGCATATATGGAGCAAAAATCCCCGCCGGGATACAGCATAGGTGAAACATCCGATGTTAATGTGAAAATTGGCGGCTATGCAGGATTTAAAAAAGATGCTGGCGTGGCCGATGTAAAAATCAAGATCGGTGGTAGCGCATCTCTAGAGCTGCAGGACTCTGTAAGATATTCCAAGTCTCGCGAGGGCGGGCTTGTGTATAGCAATCGAATAACTGCTGGAGGTGGTCTCGAAATTGAAGGCGGCGCGTCTTTTAATCTGGGAAAAAAAATTGATTTAACTGATCAAGGCAATCTCGCGGGAGGCAAATCTTTAATAACAGCAGGAGTTAAAGGTGGGTTGTCAGCTAAGGTTTCCGTTGATTTGGGTATAGATACATTGGCGCAAGTAACTGAAAGAAGTGCAGCCACGAAGTTAGATATGTCTACTGGTGCGAAAGCTGGGTCAAACAGGTTTTCTGATTCGGTCAATCGACGGGTTTTTGATAGCGAGCATGCTGTTAGAACCAGTTCTGATATTTCCCTTGATGCTGCTATGTTAAACAGGCGCTCAGTCGCGATAAGAAGACTCGAAGACAAGAGCCTTTACCCGAATATTGCGGCGGGTTATTTGGATTACAGCAAGAAGTCTTATGATGTTATTGACGAAGGTAGCAACGGTCTCACTTGGGTTGGCGGGACAAAAAGCACTAAGAAGACTTTTTCTGCGAATTTGAGCGGAAATGCAAGGGTTGTTGGCGCTGGTATCCTAGCAGGGGGTGTCAAGTCACAGATGGAATCCGTCAATGAACGATATGTCTTTCAACCCAAAAGCATTGGTTCGCTTGCGAATGCTGCATTACAGGGAGGGGTTGAGGGCGCCCAAGCATTAATTTTAAAATTCTACGATGAACAAGCCCCAAGTAACATTATGCGATATAATGAGCCAATCGCAAATGCTTTGGGGTTTAATTCGGCAAAAGAGTATTTCAAATCAATTAATGACTCTGTTCGCAATGAGTCCGCTAGGTTTTTTGATATAAACAGCGACAGTTTTATAGCTGTAATGAATAAAAGAGCAGAGGCCTACGGGAACATAAGGACGCTGAATGATTTCTTTTTATCAGAGGATCGACAATCTCGAAACTTTCATCAAGAAGAAGCCTTGGCGGCAGCTAGATCACTGAACCGAGAGTATGGCACTAAAATTCCGGAAGAAGCGGATGCGCTAGTTGGATTTCCTGTGCGGCAGAGTTTAACTGCCCCAGAGACGTTTTCGGAAGCTCAAGTTGGCCCAGGATCTTATCGTATTACATCTCCAAGCAATAGTTACTCAAAGCAATATAAATCCTTCTTGGCTGTTTCTTCAGACATAATTAACGCATACGAGGGATTGCCCGCTTTTCTTAAAGTTTTTAGCGAACCATTTAGAAGTGCTCGAAACCCCTATCTCGGCTATAGCATTAATACGCCGCCAGCTGATACTCGCATTAATTATAGGGATCTAGCAAATTCAGTAGAATTGGCTCGAATTCGGCCACCTTTAAATGATATGGATGTTTCAACGTATGGCCAGTTTAAGAAAGGGTACTTTAATACTGGAAATAATTACAGCTTTTATGAGACTCAAGAGACTTACTCTGGCAAATTTAGTGCGCTTAGACCGGGGTTGTCGAACCCCACGATCACAACTGGCGTGGTTGATGGTGCTCTTTCTCCAACCAATCTAAATCCAGTGACTGCAGGCTCGTCGACAGAGGTTCCTCTGGTCTCCTGTGAAGTATCAACATCGGTGCAAACTTATGGGCCTAGAACTACTAATGAGTCACTTGTTGGCAGACGCACGACCGAGAGCATCAGAACGGTTATGCCAACGGCACCAAAAACGAGCGGCGGTGTTTTTAGAAACATTCTAAGATTCTTAGGGTTCAATTCGAACAATATTTCTGAGATAAAATCGACCTCTAGGCTACAAATAACAAGTGGTGGCCGAGAGTTTTTAAGCGATACAATCGTCTCTCGCTATGATAATGACTTGTCAAAGATAACAATTGGCGGTGACTTTGATCTAGGGACTGGTGGAGGGGTGACGCTTTCTGCAGGCCTTGGCGCAGCTAGATCTCTTCCGATAAATGCTAACATAATGCTTGGGAACGATATTGGAGCAGTTTCTTCGACATATTTTAAACATATAGAATCAATTTCTGGTGGTTTCAAAGATTTATATGAATCCGATTCGAAATCTGCGGCTAGATTTATTCTTGGAGCGGAAAATGACGGATTCGTTAAGACTATGTTATTTGGCGATGCTTCTTATGATCACATAAGCGCCGTACTTTCAAAATATCGGAACGCATTTATCAATGTCGGCCATGAAATAGAACTGTTTCCGTTCCATGATTCAAAAGGACAGGCTAGGTATCGCTATACAACAGAAGGCGAAATGATTAATCATTCTGGATTGCTTGGCAAGATTAAGCGTGACAATTCGCCTCTTTTCTTTGCCACTGTTGAAGCACGTAAAGAAGCTGGGAGGATGTTAGATCCAAAATATGTTGACGAATTGCTTGCGACCGATGCAAGTCAGTATGGTATCAAATCCGATAAGAGCCTTCAATATTATTTGAAAACAGCCTCTCCGGAGGAGAGGTTTGATTTTTACAAAACCCCTATAGGAGAAGAATTAGTAGCCTCTTATTTAAAAGCCGCCGACTTTGCGAATGAGTTGAATTTCAAAATAACGCAAAATATTAACTATCGGACCGGGTATGTAGATAGTTATTATGATTCTGGGCTCTATGCGCCAAACGATACCATACCTGTTGCTCAGAAGGCGGCTTCCAGCGATTATCCGTTAGAGATCAACCTAGATTCGAATGAGCCGTCTGTTGATTCGAAGCCGCCGCTGATCACTGTGGACAACACGCTGGAGCGTATGGGTTCGCCGGCGGTTGCTTCGAAGGCGAATCCTTTGGCAGGATATGTAATTGACCTTGGTTTGGATGAGCCGTCTGTTGTTCCGAAGCCGCCGCTGATTACTGCGGACGACACGCTGGAGCGTATGGGTTCGATGGCGACTGTGGGTGAGACGTCGGAGAATCTGAACCCATTGGGAGTGCCGCGAAGGGAATTTGTTCCCT
>JAGOMX010000042.1 GCA_017993335.1 Alphaproteobacteria bacterium
TAATGAACCAGGGGTTCAGACTTGTAGCAGTTGAGCAGGTGCATTTATGGGAGTCATCCGGAACGTTAGTGGCGCAGGCCGCAGAGTCGCTAAAAGGCATGCTAGAGGTGAGGGGTATGGGCATATTGACTTTCGAGGCAACGCTTCAATGTCAGATCCACTATGTGATTGATTTGCTGCCAGGGTTTAAAGCCGACCGTTACCCTTTACCGACATATACCCAGATTCATAATGTGCGTGTAAGGTCCTTTCAGATGGATCCATTAGATCCCAAAAGTTGTGAAAAAGCCCTGGTGTTGTTTCACCAGGACTTTCGCGGATTTTATGAAGAAGATCAAAACGGCATAATCGCGTCGAGAGCTTGATAACCCCAAGGCGGTTGTTGAGCGTTCGTGATATGTCCTCTGCCACCATAGGATATACGAGCCTCGGCAATTTTTTCATAGGATATGGTATTTTCGGCAAGAATGTCTTGAGGTCGAACAATCCCGGTGATGAGTAATTCTCGCACTTCGTCATTTACGCGCACTTCTTGCCTACCCATAACGACTAAATTGCCATTGGGCAGAATCTGCGTAACGACAGCCGCAATCTTCACATTTAAGGATTCCGATCGTTTAATGGCGCCGCTCCCTTTAAAGGAAGGGCTGTTTTTTGCTTTAACTAAAGAAGATGGATCCACGGTCTTGGGAAGCACTTTGTTTAAGTATTTTTCATATCCCAGGACATTGTCGATGGAGGCACTTTCTACGGTTTCATGTTGACTGGATGTGTTGTTCTTCATGTCGGCCGTATCTTGGATGCTGATTTGTATGGTTAAAATATCTCCAATATCTTGGGCGCGTTGATCTTTAAAAAATGATCTGGCACCGGCTTTCCACAGTGAATTTTCCGTCATTTCACTGGCGATAGGCCGGGGCATAGGCATGGAGACTTTCGTGTAGGAATCATTCGATTCCGGATTACGAATTTGTGTCAGCTGGGGTGTTTGACCGGCCTGAGCTAGTTTTTCTACTGCGTTACAGCCACTCAGCGTTGCGGCGATCAAGACGTATATGGGCAGGTGTAGGGTTCTTTTTAGCATAATTACTCCTCAAGGGCTACATTTTGCATGGCGGGAATGTCAACACGCACCTGCTGTGGGCCGATTACAGTGGCATGGAATGTGCGTCCTGAATCGGTGTTCATGACTTTTACATAAGCATTTTTGGCGCCACTTTCAAGAACTTTACCCTTGGCTGTTATATCCATAAAAGAAGAAGAGGCGTGAATAACCACCGCTTGGTTTTTGGTAACCATATGGGGAATATGCACATCGGTTTTAGAAATAGGGCTTCCTGCTGGTAGGTCTTGCCGCTGGGCGATGGCGCCGATGAGTGAGTCTTCATCTTGTATCGTCGAGCGGGTAATTTGCTGGCTGGGGAAGTAGGTCCATTGAATGTCCTGGCTTTGAATGCTTTCACCTTTGGCAATCGCTCTGTTTAGCGTTGGTGCCATCTTCATATCCTGAATGCGGCCATTAACTTTTGTACGTTGAAGTTCTTTGCCATCGCTAGATAAAACGATAGTGGCATAAAAACGTGTTTGTGCTGAGTTAATTTCGGCTGCCGTGATGAGGATTTCTCCCCCTTTGCCATGAGGCATGTGTAGTTTTAGTTCAGGATTATCTAGTTTAATCACAAAAGCTTCATTTTTGATGATTTGCGATAAATGCTCTTTCAGTATTTGTTCGACGTCTTCTTTTGGCATCAGGTCACTGGCCCCAACAACTTTAACGTTGTCAGATTTTGAGCTGGCCACATAAGGGATGGCATATTTTTGTGCAATATTGGTCAGCCATCTTTGGTTTAAGGTGACCGATTGCCCAGGGTTCGGCGTGAGAAGAACTTCAGTTGTTGCGATGTCCTTGGGGGCCATCGGAAATATGTCTCCCAAGGTTACATGGGATTTGTCGATCGTAATCGTGCTCTGGATAGCAGATGAGCTATAGGCAGGACCAATGAGAGAAAGACAAAGCAGGTAGAGAAAAATTCTATTCATTTTTTTTATCTCATAAGCGTTTCAAGATTACGATCCATTTCTTCAACCGCATTCATGGTTTTGGTATTCATAGCATAGGCTCGCTGGGCCTCGATAAGGGCTGTCAGCTCAACGACTGGCTTTACGTTTGAGCCTTCCAACGCATTTTGTAGAATCGCTCCAAAACCAATTGCATCGGCAACGCCACTGGTAGGGGAACCGGACGCAACCGTTTCCTTATACAAGTTGTTGCCAATAGGTTCTAGGCCGCGGGTATTCGCAAAAGTGGCCATTTCAAACTGACCTACGAGGACAGGCGCTGGTTGTCCTTGGATTGTGGCGTAGACTTGCCCTTGTCGGTTAATTTCTATTTTGGTGGCTTCAGCGGGAAGTGAAAGGTCTGGTTTTACTTTGTATCCTTCCAGTGTGATGAGTTGTCTTTCTGGGTTAAGACTGAATCGCCCGTCACGAGTGAATCCAGTTTCACCTGTGGGTAGTTCTACTTGAAAGAAGCCTTCGCCTTGAACCATGACGTCTAGGGGGTTGTCTGTGATTTCGATTTCACCTTGTTCCATCACCCGCATAATTCCT
Organism: Alphaproteobacteria bacterium; assembly: GCA_017993335.1. Lineage (GTDB taxonomy): Bacteria > Pseudomonadota > Alphaproteobacteria > JAGOMX01 > JAGOMX01 > JAGOMX01. The sequence goes on from JAGOMX010000042.1 coordinate 2,611, forward strand.
GCGGCTCGCACGCCCATACCCATGTACATACCTGTTGGGGTCATTGTGTCGCTGGAAGATGTAGGTGTGCCAGCGCTTTGATAATTAAGATAAGCAAGATCTTTTGGGACGGTTACAGATCTTTTGAAGGCTGTGGTCATTAAGTTCGCAATGTTATTGGCGTGGTCATCCACATTTTTTTGCTGATACGTAAGTCCGCTTGCGGCTGTTGAAAGTGCTTGTATTCCCATTTTTCTTATCCTTATACTTTTAGTGGAATGAGTAAGTCGTCAATTTGTTGACTGCTATGCTCTTTGTACATTTTTATGAGGTAGGCATCTTGGCCATCTTGGCGTTGCAGCTCGATCATTTGTGTCAAGGCGATTACCGGATTTACGTTAGAAGATTCCAGGCTCTCTTGTTGCATTTTAGCGTCTTCTGCAATGGTCGGTGCGTCAGAGGCTTGCATGAGAGTATTTCCAATTTTCATCATGTTTTGAGAATTGGCAAACTTAAAAGCCCCGATTTTGGCAATGGAAATGCCATCGGCAGAAAGCACGCCGTCGGCAGATATTTCGATATTTGTAGAACCCTCAGGCAGACTTATCGGGCCTTGATTTTCATCTGTAATTGGAAATCTAGAAGCCGCTTGAATTAATTGCCTTTGTTCATTTAAGCTGAGTTGGCCATTACGAGTAAAAAATGTTTTGCCATTGTTGTCTTGTACAGCAAAATAGGTGTCTGGTGTCGTAAGGGCCACGTCAAATTTGCTCTGTGTATTGACAATTTCTCCCATGCTGACATCTCGTTGCTTTTCCATGACTCGTGTAAAGGAAAGTGTATCTGCAAAATTTTTATTGCGCTCATCTTCCACGATAAGCGGTTTATCCGCCTGATAACCTCTGGTGTTGGCATTGGCAATATTATTCGCGATCTTTTCTTGGTTGACGCGATTAATGGACATATGATTGGCGGCAAGAAGCGCTGGAGAGTTCATTTCTATCCTCTTAAATCTATCTGTCTAGATATATGCGAGAATGATGCCAACTAGAAAAAAATAAATATTTTTCAACCTACTATATAACGATTAGACAACAGTTATTGTGATTTGAAAATAATTAGATGATGAATGAAAATGAAATGCTATAATGAATAAACATTCAACGTTTAATCAAGAGAACATATCATGTCTGCAGAACCCAAAAAAGAAGATGTCCAAGAACAGCCTGCGGCCGCTGAAGGCGGGGAAGCGGTAGCAGAAAAAAAAGGAATGAGTATGCCTCTAAAGCTGGGTCTTTTTGTAGGCGGTCCACTTTTTCTCATCGGCGCGATTGTCGGTGTGCTATTCTTTTTGGGCGTGTTGGGTTCCAGCGATGAAGCCGCAGCTGCAGAAGAAGTCCATAAAAAAGAAGCCGAAGCTGTCCCTCTTAAAGAGCAGCTACATGAGGTGTTCAGTTTTCCTCTACCATCCATGCTGATTAATCTACGGACAACTGGTAAACGGACGAGTTTTCTTAAAATTACGATGAGTTTAGAAGTCAAAGGTAACGAAGAAAACAAAAAGGAAATTGAACTTGTTAAACCCAGGATTATAGATCAATTTCAAACCTACCTACGGGAATTAGAGGTGGATGATCTGCAAGGATCGGCTGGCTTACAACGTTTGAAAGAAGAGCTTTTAGATCGTGTAAATGCCGTAACCGCACCCGTTGTGGTTCAAAACGTTTTATTTAGCGAGCTTTTGGTTCAATAGGAAAAAAAATGACGTCTGATCCAACACAAAAATCGCAGGATAGCCCGCAGTCAGCAGACGCTTTATCTGGTCATGTTCTTGAGCAGGGTGAAATTGATGGTTTGCTAAAAGGGGCGAATTCAGATCATCGTGGCTTGCGGGCGTTGGTTCAATCCTCGACAGTAACGCACGAACGTTTACCCATGCTAGAGGTCGTGTTTGATCGACTGGTCCGTATGCTATCTACGAGTCTTCGCAACTTTACATCAGACAATGTAGATGTGTCCTTAAGCGAGATGACGTCTATACGCTATAAAGATTATATTGAATCCATCGAATTACCCTCCATGATGAACGTTATCAAAATTAAAGACTGGGATACCAATTTATTACTTACAATCGATAATTCATTAATCTATACCATCGTTGATGTATTGCTGGGTGGGCGACGGGAAGAAAGACAGGATGTGATGGGTCGGATTTATACAACAATCGAGCGGACACTCAACGAAGACTTTATTCACGTTCTGTTAAATGACTTGACGCGCTCATTCGAGCCTATCCAAAATTTAACGTTTGCCTACGATCGAATGGAAACAAATCCACATTTTGTCGCAATCGAAAGAAGCAATAATACAGGGATAGTTATTCGATTGCATATTAAAATGGATGATCGGGGTGGACAGGTCGAAATGTTTATCCCTTATTCCTCTATTGAACCTATTCGAGGAAAATTATTACAGTCTTTTGTCGGCGAGAAATTTGGCAATGACAAGATTTGGGAGAATCACTTAGCCCACGAAGTATGGAATACAAAAATTCGCGCTGAGGCTTTGTTAGACCAGGTGATAGTTAAGCTTTCGGAAGTATTGAAGTGGAAAGTTGGATCTTTTTTGCCATTAGAAACCTTTGAAGGTGCAAATATAGTTTTAAAATGTGGGGATAGACGTCTATACTCAGGAAAGATCGGTAATGTACGTAAGCGTGTAGCGGTGCAAATTGAGGAAAACTATTTGGTGAAGGAGGATCGCTAATGACATCCATGATTATCGACGTATTTACGATTGTTTTATTGGTGGCCACTATATTTTATGCCTTTACCTTAAATCGCCGCATTCAGCTTATTCACGCCAATCGGGATCAGCTAGGAAATCTTTTAAATGGTTTTTCCGCATCCTTGGCGAAAGCAGAAATGAGCATGGAAGCCCTGAAATCCTCAGGCTTTGATACCATTACAAAGCTAAAAGAGAATCTGGATGAAGCAAAAGAACTTAAAAATGATTTGCAGTTTCTAGTCGATCGCGGTGAAGAAATTGCGAATCAGTTAGAAAATGGTATTCGCAAAAAAAGAGAAAGTAATGTGGTTAAGCCTTTTTCCCAACACCTGGGGGCGGCGTTGCCGGATGAGGACCGATTCGAGGAAAGGCATGCTCCCATGGACGGTGATGATAAGGTCATTTCTGAGATGAAAAAGAAACTCATCGGGCGCCTAAGGACATTGAAATAGAGTATGAACAGGCAGCTAAAAGCTACTTTTTATAATTTTTTATCTACCGCCTTTGTAAGACTGCGCGTTTTGCAAGTTTTGATGGTTTGTGCTCTTTTTTTAGTGGTGATGCGTCTGGAAAGAATTTATAGTTTTTCTGAAAATATATTCGTCAATTCAGCCAAAGCAGAAGAAACCAAAGACCATCCAGCGGAAGAAAAAAAAGATAACCCGCCACAGGAGCCTAAACACCAGGATAAAAAAAAGCCAGAGCCGGAAAAGCCTAAAGATAAATTTGAAAATACGAAAAAGGCAGATGGATTTTCGGCAGAAAATTTTGATATTTTAGAGTTGAGCGGCGAACAGGTCGAAGTCTTGCGAACACTTTCTAAACGTCATCGGGATTTGGTGGAAAGAGAACGTTCTATTTCCGAACGAGAGGCCACCCTACAGGCCATTGAAAAGAGGCTCGATACCAAAACAGAAGAGCTGAAAAAAATTCAGGACTATTTAAAGCAACTGCTCGGTCAAAAAGATGAGAAGGAAAAAGAATCCATTAAAAAATTGGTTTTGGTCTATCAAAAGATGAAACCACAAGAGGCTGCCACGATATTGCAGGAACTGGATCTGGAAACGCTCCTGAATATTATGGATGAAATGAAAGAAACGAATGTTTCCTCGATACTCTCGAAAATGGAACCCCTGCGGGCTAGATTTTTAACCTTAGAAATTGCACAACGTCGAAAGAAGTTAGAAGAAAAAATGCAAAAAGAGCATGATTCTAACCAAGAAGTTGCAAAGTTAATGCCTGAAGAAAAAGCAAAGGCAGAGCCTCCAGTCACAAAAGAGGCTGCGGAAAGCTCGCCAAAAAAAGAGTCTGACCCTGTAGGTCAGATCCCCGATACGGTTAAAACTGTAAAGCCCGCATCGGCTCCAATTAAAGGCCCGGAAAAACCAAAGGCACCCTCTGCGCAGGAAGAAAAAAAACCAAAGGATAAAGAATCTACGGATTAGTCCGCAGCACCCGTAATTTTGACGAGGGCATGTTTCTTTTTCCCGGCAGAAACTTTTAAAGGTGAACTATCGGTGAGGCTTGCCGTTGTTACCATAAAATCTTCTTCTTGGATGGCTGTGTCATTTAAACGGGCGCCACCGCCGCGTATTAATCGACGGGCTTCGCTTTTGCTTTCGACTAAAGCCGTTTTCACCAGGAGATCAACAAGAGAAATCCCAAGCGTTAGTTGCTCTGCAGAGATCTCAACAATAGGCAGGCCGGCAAGATCCCCCATTTTATTATTTTCAAAAAGATTTTCCGCTGTGCTTTTGGCTTCGTCAACAGCCTCTTGACCATGCAGCAATCTGGTAACTTCATCGGCAAGTATCTTTTTAGCTTCGTTAATTTCTTTATCTTTTAGATTTTCTAGCTTGAGGATTTCATCCACAGGCAATTCCGTGAACAGGCGTAAAAATTTTCCTACATCACGATCCGGGGTATTTCGCCAGTATTGCCAGAAATCATAAGTAGACAACTTATCCTTGCGCAGCCAAATGGCTCCGCTGGCGGTTTTTCCCATTTTTTCGCCGGCAGATGTCGTAATTAATGGCGACGTAAGACCAAACAGCTGCATTTGCGCTGTCCGCCTACCTAACTCAATACCATTAACGATGTTTCCCCATTGATCCGATCCCCCCATCTGTAGCTGGCAGTTGTGGTTTTTTGCCAAATAGGTGAAGTCAAAGGCTTGTAGAATCATGTAGTTGAACTCAAGAAAGGTAAGTGGTTGTTCACGCTCTAGCCTGAGTTTTACGCTATCAAAAGTCAACATGCGGTTGATTGTGAAATGTGGGCCATAGTCTCTTAAAAATTCAATATAATTCAGAGGGTCTAGCCAGGCCCGGTTATCTAGGAGTGTCGCATCCGTTGGCCCATCACCAAAAGATAGGTATGTTTTGAATATGTTTGAGATTGCTTTTAAATTGTAGTCGATTTGCTCATCGTCGAGCATTTGTCGAGATGTGTCCTTGCCAGATGGATCTCCAACTTTTGTGGTTCCGCCACCCATCAAAACGATTGGTTTATGGCCGGTCTTTTGATAAAGCCGCAGCAACATTATAGGCAATAAACTTCCCGCATGCAGACAGTCAGCCGTCGCATCAAAACCGATATAAGCGGTTAAAGGGCCTTGGGTAAGCATGTGGTCTAGTTTATCCAAATCTGTACCTTGATGGATAAATCCCCGCAAATGGGCTTGCTGTAGAAAATCGGACTTGTAAGCGCTCATATCTTTAACATTTGATGATCTCTGTATAGATATATAGCAAGAAATTTTTGTAAGTGGTACTATAATTAAAAAAACAAAATAAAACTCTAGAGAGTAACGATGCAAAAAGATAATCAGTCTCCATGGGATGATGGTCAGCTTGAAAATATGACGAAGGAATTCACTCGTCTAATGGGAGAAGCACAACAAGCCATGTTGCAGCAATTGGAGAAAAAGCCTGATTCTATGCAAATGTTAAGCGCTTTCGGAATGAGCAAGACTTTTTTTGAAGCCTATCAAGAACTATTGAAGAACCCGCAACCTATACAAGAAGCCACCGACAAATATTTAAAAGAGTGTTTCGATTTATGGCAATCCATGCTGATGTTGCCTGGGCAAAAAAGTATGGAAAAAATAAAAGAATCCATAAGAGATAAACGGTTTAAGGATCCGTTGTGGTCGGATACGCCCTATGCAGCTTTTTTGATGCAGTCTTATTTAATGTATGCTCAATGGGCAGAGTCGGTTGCCAATGATTTAGAGGGTCTCGATGAAGGATCGCGGCGTAAATTCAAGTTTTACACACGCCAAATGGTCGATGCGCTGTCGCCTAGCAACTTTGCCTGGAGCAATCCTATTGTTTTAAAGAAAACCATAGAAAGCCAGGGCCAGAATTTGCTGAAGGGTATGCGGCAGTTTATTGAAGATATGGGAGCTGGCAAGTCCTTAATGAACATTCAAAATACGGATCGTGACGCTTTTGAGTTGGGAAGAGATTTAGCTTCTACGCCCGGAAAAATTGTTTTTCAAAATCATTTAATGCAGTTAATTCAGTATACGCCTCAAACAGAATCCGTAAATCAGATCCCCGTTTTGGTCGTGCCGCCCTGGATTAACAAATATTATATTTTAGACCTGCAACCGCATAATTCCTTGGCTAAGTGGTTGGTTGAACAGGGAAACACAGTTTTTATGATATCCTGGGTTAATCCTGGTCAAGACTTGAAAGACACTGATTTTGAAGATTACTTAAAGTATGGGTCTTTAGAGGCCATGCAAGTCATTCAAGACATAACGGCTGAGAAAAAAACGAACTTAGTTGGGTTTTGTTTAGGGGGGATTTCTCTGGCTGTCTTGATGGGGTATTTGAAGGAAAAGGCGAGTGAATCCATAAATTCATTGACGTTAATGGCATCTCCTTTAGATTTTTCGCAAGCTGGTGAGTTGACACTATTTATGGAGCCGGAGTTCTTAGGGCAGATTGCCGGTAGGATTGAAGAAATGGGGTTGTTGGATGGCGCCGTTATGGGGGCTACATTCAATATGTTGAGAGCTAATGACTTAATCTGGTCGGCTTTTATAAACAATTACTTACTTGCCAATGAACAGCAACAATTTGATATGTTGTATTGGAATGCGGATAATACAAATCTACCCTCAAAAATGTTCAATTACTATATTCAAGAAATGTATGTAAAAAATGGACTGATTCAGCCTAATTCCTTAAAAATTATGGGGCAGGGGGTGGATATTTCTCAGGCGGATGTACCTGTTTTTATCGTGGCAACCCACGATGATCATATTGCACCATGGAAGAGTATGTATGAAGCCTTAGGTTGTTTAAAGGGTCCGGTGAAGTTTGTTCTGGGAGGTTCGGGGCATGTGGCCGGTATTATAAATCATCCCGATGCCAAAAAATATGGTCACTGGCAGAATGCTGACTATAGCGTAAGCGCAGACGAGTGGCTTAAGCAGGCGGCCTATAGCCACGATTCTTGGTGGCTTGCTTGGAAAAACTGGATTGAAGATTATAAAGGGTTTCCCCGTGAGGCAATAAAAAGAAAGCCGGGCAAGGGTAAATATAAAGTCATTGAAGAGGCTCCTGGTTCTTATGTCCGGGTTTCTTCGCAAGAGGCTATGCGTAAGTCTGTTACTTAAGTTCTGGCTTTTTGTGTCAGAAATCTGTAGAAATGGGGTATATATAATTATCTGATGGAGTAAAGGGTGTTCCAACCTGTACGCGGTACGCGGGATTTATTGCCGGAAACTTGTGCAAAATTTAGAAAAATTGTTGAAACGGCAAGTTCAATAATGACGTGCTATGGCTTCAGCGAGATAGAAACCCCTATTTTTGAGTTTGCTCCGGTTTTCCGTCATATGGGAGAAACATCCGATGTGGTGACGAAAGAAACCTATACATTTATGGATAGGGGGCAGCAAGAAATTACTTTGCGGCCGGAAGGAACGGCTGGTGTTGTTCGATCTATTCTTTCGAATGGTTTAACACAAGACGTGCCTTTGAAATATTATTACAGTGGCCCCATGTTTCGCTATGAGCGGCCACAAAAAGGACGCTATCGTCAGTTTTATCAGTTAGGGGCGGAACTCATCGGTGTGCAATCGGCGCAAGCGGATGTGGAGGTTATCTCCATGTGTCATCAGATTTTGAAAGCGTTAGAGCTGGAAAATGGCATGCGCCTTGAAATCAACAGTCTTGGCGATACGGCAAGTCGAGATAGCTATCGCCAGGCCTTGATCACGTACTTAAATGATTACCGGTCAAAATTGTCAGAGGACAGTTTGCGGCGACTAGATATCAACCCTTTAAGAATTCTGGATAGCAAAGACGAGGCCGATCAACAGATTGTGGCGTCGGCACCGATTTACCGGGAATATTTAAATGCGGAATCAGAAGATTTCTTTGCAAAGGTGTTGCAAGGGCTTGATGATTTGTCGATTCCCTACAATTTAAATTATAAGATTGTGAGGGGGCTAGATTATTATTGCCATACAACCTTTGAGTTTGTTTCCGATGATTTAGGCTCGCAAGGGGCTATATGTGCTGGTGGACGTTATGATACTTTATTTGAACAAATGGGTGGCCCCGCTTTACCTGGTGTGGGTTGGGCGGCTGGCGTTGATCGTCTGCTCATGTTGAGTCAATTGCAACCCTTGCTCATGCGTCCTGTAACGCTTATACCTTTAGGGGGACAGGCTGAAAATACGGCTATAAAGTTGAGTCATGAGTTGAGATCGGCGGGTATCGTAACGGATCTGGGTTATTCTGGGAATATGACAAAAAGATTGAAGCGTGCGAATAAGAATAAGGCTTCGTATGCGGTAATCTTTGGCGATGACGAACTGGCATCGGCTCAATTAACCGTTCGAAATTTAGATACGGGTGAGCAACAGGTCGTTGCGGTTGATCATATCGTCCAATTTTTTAAAAACGTTTAAATTAAGGTAATGTTCTCGTGAGTTTAGAAGAAAATTTAAATCGGATTCTACTGCGACATGAGCAGCTAGGCGAGCAATTGTTAAAAGCCAATGAAATGGCGAGCCAAGATTATGTAAAGGTTTCTAAAGAATATGCGGACCTGAATGAAATTGTCTCGACGATAAAATCATTACGATCCGTCGAAAGTGAGCTGCAAAACATAGAATCAGCGCTTAAAGAGTCTGGATTAGAGGCTGAATTCAAAGAGATGATGCTAATTGAAAAAGAAGAGCTAAAGCAAAGAATTCCCGAAATTGAATTTGCGATCAAAATTCAACTGCTTCCCAAGGATGAGGCCGACGAGCGCAACGCTATACTTGAGGTGCGTGCGGGAACGGGCGGTGATGAAGCGGCCTTATTTGCCGCTGATTTATTACGTATGTATCAACGTTTTGCCGAAATCCAAGGTTGGAAGTATGAGCTTTTAGAGGCCAGTGAAACGGGTATTGGCGGCATTAAAGAAGCGACCGCCACCATTACGGGTCGAAGCGTTTTCGCAAAACTAAAGTATGAATCCGGTGTGCATCGGGTGCAACGCGTTCCGGATACGGAAACCAGTGGCCGTATTCATACCTCAGCGGCGACGGTTGCGGTTTTGCCTGAGGCGGAAGAAGTGGATATTCATATTGATGAAAAAGATTTACGTATAGATGTTTTCCGCTCCAGTGGACCTGGTGGTCAGCATGTGAATACAACGGATAGTGCTGTGCGTATTACCCATCTACCGACCGGCGTTGTGGTTGCGCAACAGGATGAAAAATCTCAGCATAAAAATAAAGCCAAAGCCATGAAAATCTTAAGGGCTCGATTATATGAAGAACAGCGTCGTCGGTTAGAGGCAGAACGGGCCGCATCGAGAAAAACACAAATTGGTAGCGGCGATCGTTCCGAACGCATTCGCACCTACAATTTTCCCCAAGGCAGAGTAACCGATCACCGCATTGGATTGACCTTATATAAACTTGAAGAGATATTGAACGGTAACGTTTTGCATGAAATGATTGATGCCTTGATTCAAGAAGACCAAGCGAATAAGCTTGCAGATATTGAAATATAGCGTAAAATATAAATGTCTTTCCCGATTATTAAGGACTTATTGCGAGAGCAGGCGCAACTTTTAAAAGATAAATCAGCAGATTTGGCGGTTTTGGAATCCAGATTGCTTATGGGTTATGTGCTGAATTGTACCCGAGCAGATTTAATTTTAAGGGCGGATGATGCCGTTTCTTTCGACCAGGCTGCGTTATTTAAATCCTGTGTTGCAAGACGGCTTCAGGGAGAGCCTATTTCCAAGATTTGTCGGCATAAAGAGTTCTGGGGCATGCCTTTTATCGTTACCCTTGAGACTTTAGATCCAAGGCCCGATACGGAAACGATCGTCGAGGCGGTTTTAGAAAGGGCTGGGCTTGATCAAAACTTAAGCGTTTTGGATCTGGGTACGGGCACGGGTTGTATATTGTTGAGTGTATTGTCTGAAAGACCGCAAGCTATCGGTGTAGGCGTAGATATTTCAGACCTAGCTTTGGACGTGGCCATACAAAACGCGAAGGCTTTAGGTTTAAGCGAGAGGGCGAAGTTTATACAAAGCTCATGGGCGGAAAATGTGGATGGATTTTATGATATCATCGTCAGTAATCCACCCTATATTCGTGAAGATGAGTACGAAAACTTAAGTCCGGATGTAAAAAACTATGACCCTAAAATAGCCCTGGTTAGTGGAAGAGATGGACTGGAGTGCTACCGAAAAATAGCGCCAGCGATTTATAAGCACTTGGCTCAGAATGGTTTTTTTGCTATTGAAGTAGGTGTAGACCAGGAAAAAGATGTGGCGTGCATCTTGAAAGAACATAATCTCGCTGTGTTAGATATTCGTAAGGATTTAGCCGGTATTTTTAGATGCATCGTTGGATGTAAAGCAGATGACATTTAGGAGGCTATTTCAAAACTGGCTTTTTTGGAGGGATTTATAGGAAAGGTGAGAACCGGAGCGCAGCGTACGTCTTCGTACGTGAGCACCGGAAGCGGAGCCTTGACGACGAAATCACCCAAAAAAGACGTTTTGAAATGGTCTCAGTTAGAGCATCGGTAAACGCAAACCATTTAATAGTTTATAGTGGCTGCTGAAAAGCAGAGTAAGAATAAGGAGTTCAATACCTAATGATAAAGAATACATATTCCAAGTCTTCTCAATCGCGTTCAAATGGTGGGCGGTCGGATAACAATCGTGGTGACAATCGCCGCCACGACGGTCAACGTGATAACAACCGTAACAATGTGCGGGTGAATCCCAGAGAGCAACACCAAAAATATTTGAACATGGCGCGAGAAGCGATTTCTGCAGGAAATCATGTGCAGGCGGAAGAGTTTTATCAGCATGCGGAACATTATTATAGGGTCATGAATGAACGGAATAACTACGCCTCTCCAGCTCCTGCACCCCAGCAGAAAGCTCCGGTACCGGAAGTAAAGATAGATACCGAAACACCGCTTTTAATTCCTGTTGAAACTTTAGTTCAGCCTGTTTCACCCAGTCCGGTGATGGAAGTGCCTGTAACGCAACGACAAGAAAAAACAGAAGATAAACCAAAACCAAGAAGGCCGAGAACCCCTGCAAAAGAACAAGTTTCAGCACCAGAAGAGAAAAGTGACGCGGCGTTGAAAATGGAGTAATATCGATTTAGAAGTGGAGATTAATTTTCATGGATATATCAAAATACACTCAAAAATTACAAGAG
>JAGOMX010000005.1 GCA_017993335.1 Alphaproteobacteria bacterium
TTCCTGAGCTATACTAAATCCATTATAAAGGCCTCTGCCACGATAAAGCTCAATGGCTTCATCCTGAATCTGATCCGGCCAAATGTCCAAACAAGATTCGTACCTACAAAAGAGCTCCGCTTGCTTAGCAAAATACTCTGACCTAAAGCAACAGTCATTGCCGGCCACAGCTTCTAAATACGAATCATTATTGGATATGAGGATATATTGGCCATCATCAAAGGCTCGCAAATAACCAAACGCGGTTATGCCGAAGTGATCTTTCAATGGGGCACAAAGGCTATTGATCTTGTCAGCATTATCCCGGTTAAACTCAATCATAGGCCTGGAATAAGGGTTGGTAATATTCGTCATCTCGGTTCTCTAAAATCAGCAAAACACAGCTCATGCTCTTCATCTAAGCACTGATCATCATAATTGCAAGGTTATTTACATCTAAATCAAACTATCAGGAGAGTTTTTCATGTGTAGGCCCTGCTTAACAATGAAGTAACGCTTTACAATAAATGGTTTAGTCCATAGAATTTGGACCAAGAACACGATTGTAGGGCAACAAATGATTCAAATTGAAACCGACCGTCTAATGCTTCGTCCTTTAAGAATGGAGGATGCGGAATCCGTCTTTGAATATGCCTACGATCCAGAGATAACGACTTATGTGACTTGGGACGCGCACAAAACCATTGATGACTCTACAGCTTATATTGAAATGGCTATAGCCGAGCAACAAAAGACGCCCTTGTATCCGCTTGCGATTGTTTTCAAAGATAAGCCTGATCAGGTTATTGGCACAGTTGGAATTAAGACTGGACCACATCCTTACGAAGCAAATCTTTCCTACCTTATTGCGCGCAAACATTGGCGCAAGGGGTTGGCATTTGAAGCTGCACATGCCCTGGTAAACTTAGCGTTTGCCGAGTATGGCTTTAAGCGAATTTATGCTTGGTGCATTAAAGAAAACAAGGCTTCCAGCTCATTGATGAAAAAACTGGGAATGAAATTTGAAGGCTGTTTTCGATCAAAGACCTTTCGCAGAGACCGGTTTTGGGATGTGGAATATTACGCGATTCTAGAAGATGAGTGGCGGCAGCAACAGTCTTTTGCTGAGGAACAAGAGCAGCAGGAATACCCCATATCCTATGAACCCAACGCCTCACGGCAAGATATAGCCGTTGTCGATAAAGGTATTTGTGACTATGCCAAACAGCAAAGAAACATGGATCCATTCGAGACGTTTGATTTCTTTGTCCGGGATGGACAAGGACAGATTTTAGCCGGTTGTGGTGGGGTGATGTATCATGGTTGCCTTTATACGGGAAGCCTGTGGGTTGCGGAATCGCTCCGCGGGAAAGGCATTGGCACGCGTCTGTTGCGAGCTGCGGAACAATTAGCCATGGATAAGGACTGTTCTATGGCGACCATTCATACTATGGATTGGGAAGCATTGGATTTCTATAAACAGCTGGGGTATCAAGTCGAGCTCGCTCGCGAGGGGTACAAGAACAATTCGATCATGTATATTTTGAAGAAAGGCCTGTAGGGAAATGGTTAGGAGTCACCAAAATTATGGAAAATGAATACCCAATAATATTTGACCCAGTCCCTGCTTCCGAAGACGTGAACGTCTTGAACAAGGGGCTCTCTGATAATGCGAAAAAGATAAAAGATCTGGGACCAATGGAATCTTTTGCATTTTTTGTGAAGGATGAAGAAGGTCAAGTATTGGCTGGGTGTCATGGGGATCTTTTTTATGGCTGTTTATACGTAGGGAGTCTCTGGGTAACAGAAAGCTTGCGTGGCAAAGGCATAGGCACCAATCTTATGACGGCAGCAGAAGAATATGCTCGTAAAAAAGACTGCGCTATGGCAACAGTTAACACCATGGACTGGGAAGCGCTTGAGCTTTATCAAAGCCTAGGTTACAAAATAGATTTTGCACGCGAGGGGTATAAAAATGATTCGACGTTTTACTTTCTGAGCAAAACACTATGAATAACCAATTTACTATCGAAATCAGGCCAGCCACGTTAGCAGACGCTGAAGCCATAGTGAGAGTTCATGTTACCGCTTGGCAAGAGAGCTATCAGGGTATTATTGAGCAAAACTATTTGGACAATCTTTCCTATGAGGATAGACTCGGGTTCAGAAAACAAATTTTAATGGATCAGGCTGCGTCTTCTATACACTTGGTGGCTTTGTACGAAAACCAAATCGTTGGATTTTGCGACGCGGGCCCTAGCTCTACGAAACCGCAGGATCATAGGGGTGAAATATATGCCATCTATTTACTCGAAGGTTATAAGCATTTAGGTATCGGTACAAAGCTGATGAATGTGGCAATGGCACACCTTTCTCAGCATGGTTTAACTCCATCCATCACATGGGTCTTGGAAGAAAATAAGCCGGCATGTTCTTTCTATGAAAAATATGGTGGGCAAAAAACGGGGGAAAACTCGGTTGAGTATAATCGCATAGCACATAAGACTGTTTCATATGTATTTGGCATTGATGAGAATCAGATATAGAGCATGGGGAAGGAGATGGAACTTGAGCTGCCACATGCGGATTTTAGCTTGAAGCAAACCAAGACGTGCAGTTATGATATTCAGCAGCAGTTTTATGAAAGAGCCATATGAACATTCAATTCGAAAAAGCCAGTCTGAAGGATAAAGCCACTATCTTTGAATGGCTCAACCAACCGCACATGCTTGAATTCTGGGATAATTCCCCAGAACACCGGCAAGACATTGAGATCTTCATGGGAGGCCGAGTTGTGCCTTCACCCTACGTTGGTGGTATATTCTCCTATTGGGTTGGGTTTGTGGATGATGAGCTTTACAGCATGATTATGACTCACGAAGAGCACGAGGAAACTGATCCTCCTGAATATTTTAAACCCTACTTGCTTAAGCCTGAGGAGGTCTGTTGTCTCGACTTCTGTATAGGAAATACAAAATACCTCGGCAAGGGATTGGCGGCTCCTACTATCATTGCATTCATGAAATATTTCATCGAACAAATTGAGCCCAAAACAAAAAGATTTTTAATTGATCCTTTTCTAAATAACCCACGCGCCATTCACGTTTATCAACAAGCTGGATTCGAAATAGTAGGCGAGTTTATCCAGGAGGAAGGCTATTTTGATCAAAGCAATGGTGTGTTGATGATGAAGGATATACAATAAAATGCCTGGGGTCCAAGTCATAACGGCAACCATAGCAGATCACCCAACCGTTCAAAATATGGCACGGTTTTATGTTTATGACATGTCGCGGGAATGTGGTGCCCATTATTCTGGATGGGAATGTCCGGCGGATGGTCTTTTCGAGTGTGATGATCTGAAGAGTTATTTTACGGATTCGACCAGAAAAGCTTACATAGTAAAAGTCGCGGATGAGCTCGCAGGTTTTGTTCTAATCAACAAACTCGACTTTCTTCCCGCCTCTTTTAATATGGGCGAGTTTTTTATTCTCGCGAAGTTCCAACGCAAAGGCATTGCACAAATTGTGGCTCGTCAAGTTTTTGACATGCACCAGGGAACATGGTCGGTAGGCGCCATTCCCATGAACAAACGGGCTCTTCATTTTTGGCGTCGCGTCATTGGCGATTACACTGGTGGCGATTATATGGAACGTTTGTACACAAGCGATGAGCTCAAAAATCCAGAGCATCCTGATCCATATCCCATGATAATGATGACATTTGATAGCCGAAAAGAGGTTTCCAGGGAAAGTGGATTACATTTCATGATGTCCAAGAACCCCATATTCGATGTGCAGATGAGCCGAGAATTGCGCATGGAACTTGAAATGCTTACAGGTATTACAGACGACTTCCTCGAACAGAATATTTATGCTTTTGATGGTGATGAACCAGTCGCTGGAGCTCGGGCGGAAGTGCATGGCAAAATCCTCTGGATCGATAGCATCTTTGTGAAGGACACATATCGCACCAAAGGCTTAGGCAGTGAGTTGCTTAATCTTGTTGAGCAATACGCAGGCGAAGTTAACGCTAAAGAGATTCAGCTCAACACATTCTTTCCCGAGGCACATAAGTTCTTCCTTAAATGCGGATTTGAAGACATTGCCATAGTTCCCGACTGGAAGTACGGTCTGACGTGCTACATGATGAGAAAAACATTATGAATGAGATGCCGATGAAATATGTCATACGTAAAGCCTATGCTTCTGATATTCCAGCGATGGTCGCACTATCCCGTGAAAAGCGTAGGAATTATGAAAAGGTGCAGCCTCTATTCTGGCGGCATGCGGCAGGAGCAGAAGAAGCACAAGCAAAATGGTTTAACAAGCTGATGGCTCACGAAGATCATATTCTACTGATCGCTGAGTCAGAAGCTGGCATAGATGGCTTCGTTATCGGGAAAATCATCAAGGCTCCTGAGGTGTACGATCCTGGAGGCCTTACTTTAATGGTTGACGATTTCTGTGTCTCATCTCCGATCTTGTGGCGGTCGGCGGGTTCTAAACTATTAGAAGAATTAAAGCGAATGGCCAAATCAAAATGTGCCGCCCAAATCGTGGCCGTTTGTGGTGCTCAAGATGAGCCTAAAAAACTCTTTCTGAAAGCCGCGGGCTTAACGGTTGCTTCTGAATGGTATGTCAGTGAGATCTGATGTGGCGCTAGTAGTCTCGCTATAACCTTTTGGGTAATAATCCACTTCAAGCAACCGCTAAATGTTATGTACTCTGGTATCAAGTCAATTAAATGGACAAAAACTTTTCAATCTGTTTTACGATTTCTTTTTTCACCTTATCGGGTCCGCGGTCACACATGTCTATGTGCTTGGCTTCTTTAATATCTATAAGCACAGCACCTGATTCTGGCAGTATACCTTGATCAGCTTTTGTGTCATTGGCACGAAAGCTGAAGATAGGAACGCTATTTCTGGGAAAAGGATATCTTAAAGAATCAAGGGATATTACCTTTGAAACCAGAGCTGGGTAAAGATCAACAAATAGCATCGAGATATCACCTCCATTGGAATGGCCAATAAGAGTGACTTGATTCAAATCAGCATAAGGCATCGTCAGTTTCACTTTGTCCAAAACAAATTTAATATTCTGCGCGCCCCTATCCCATAGAGGTTTGCGCCTTTCGAATATATTATCCGTTTTAGGTAATTCAGGGTCGCCTGCCATGTCATGCTGGATGCTTAGCGTTAAATAACCTCGTGCAGCCAAGGCGTTGGCTAAAAAAGAATATTCAGAATTCTTAACTCCATAGCCGTGATTAATAATAACAACCTGTAATTTTGAGATCCCAGCCTCAGCCTTGTCTTTTTCTTCTGCGTTGAGATACATCTCAACCGGGATTAAGCGATTTCGAGTATCATCAAACCATTTTAATGAATGAGTCTTTATGGGCTTACTTTCCTGGGCTACAGCAATATCTTTGCTGGCCAAAGCCAAATTGGGAAAGGGAATTGAAAGTGCCGCTAATAGTATTAGGTTTGTAGTATTCATGATTTATCCTCATCTACCAGAGCAATCAATCGAATCGGTGCTTCTGTCCCGTCTGCAATTTTAATGGGCAGGGCTAAGCTGAAGCTTCCAACTGGCGGCAATTCACTTGCATTAGCGATGTTTTCGACGATATATTTTCCAGCACCTAATATGGTTGCGTGAACTGGATAGCCATCTTCAGGTCTATCCGGCGATAAAGTATCTATGCCAAGCCCAACAATCTGTAGGCTTGCCAAAAGCTGAGCGGCCTCCAAAGATATGGAAGGAAAGACGTGATTGTTTCGATATCGTTCTGGTTGCTGCCAAAACTTGTCCCAACCGGTGCGGATGATAACAAAACTGCCTGGCTTTATGGCGCCACAGTTTTTTTCAAATGCATGAATATCTGCAACAGATACAGTATAGCGTTCATGAGCATTTTGTGAGACGTCTATCACCACGCAAGGCGCAGCCAGATTTTGTAAATCCAGTTGATCAATGGTCGCGCCGCCAGGGATGCAGTGTGCGGGTGCATCCATGTGCGTTCCTATACCTGCATTCATGGAAAGCTGTTGGACTCGAAATTTTACATCCGTCGTACAATCATCGTAATCCACTTTTAATATATGCTCAAAACCACAGCCGCCGTCCCAGGTGGGAATGTCATGGGACAAGCTGTGAGTCAGATCAACTATTTTGTATGGAAAGTTCATAAAGATTTATTGATCCCTTTTCCAAGCCAAAACATATGCCTGCTTAGCTGTCGCCAAGAAGAAGTCCTTATCATCATCCGGCCATTCTTTAATGGTCCGTTCTATGACTGCCATTCGTTCCGAGGTAGTCACCCCCGCCTCAATCGCGCGATTTTTCCATTCAATGCCTTTGGATAACAGTTCTTTCATCTGAGCCACGCTTAATTTCTGCTGCCTGTAATCGATTTGAACCCTTACAAAGCCAGCCTGCTCATATAGCAAGCCCAACTTCTCTCCCACGTTATAATCTACGCCCAGTTTGTTTCCCAAAGCGAGCAGTGTTTGCATATATTCTTTAAACACCGGATTATCGGATGAGCTATAGATGGTTTTCATAATGGATTCCTGTGATACGGCCACACCACCCTCTTTCAGTAAATTCTTTATCACGACAATCACAGAGGCTGGATCGTTCACATGCATAAGAACCAAACGCATATAAACAAGATCGGCCTTTCCAGAAGGAAGGTCTTTTTGAGTTCGAATGTCTCCATGGATGAAAGTTACATTCGTCAAACCTTCTGCTGAAACTTTTTCACGTGCGATTTTAATCTGCGCATCACTGATATCTATCGCGTAGACGTGGCCTTTGTTACCAACTTTTTGGGCCAGGTAAACCGTCATAGCCCCATTACCGCAGCCAATGTCCCATACCGTTTGCCCTTCTGATAAACCAGCTTTTTCTAATTGTTTATAGCCGAGCTCACTCATCAATTTATGCTGTGCATCCAGGCGCTGTGAACCCGATTTACCCGTAGCTAGAGAATACGTGTCTTGTTTAGTTTCGTCAGAGGCAATAGCAAAATCTACTATCAGCAGATATACAAAGAAAATAGAGGCCCACAGGCCAGTTGACGCTATATATTTTTCTATTCTATCAGACATTTTCACGCATCCTTTTAAGTTGTAAGTCAGCCAATATTTTTAGTAAACCAAAACACTAGATCATCATCCACTGGCACTGTCTCGCCTGGTGCGACTGGTTTGTAATTGTAAGTTAGGCCGAGGCCATCTGGGATATATCCATGCTTAACATACATTTGCTGAGCTCGTCCATAATCTTGGTAGAGTCCAACACCCAATCCCACCACGGGGCTTATTTTTAATGCTGCTTGCTCTGCTCTCTCGAGCAAATCAGAACCAATACCTTTGCCACGATATGGCGGCAGGACATTCAGATCCATTATTTCAGGTATGCCTTGGTCCTTGAACGGTTGATATTTCGATTCCCATTTGAGGGTTGCGTATCCTGCGAACTGGTCCTCATAAAATGCGAGCCAGATCAACCGCTCTCCTGATTCTTGCTCTTTGAGGTAAGCCTCAAATATTGTCGCCGGCTTTGGCCAGTTGTTTAGGGCGAAACTTTCAACAATGAGGGGGATGTCGACTTGGAACAGAGGCCTCAGAGTGCTTGAGGTTTCACGTCCGCGGGTGACAATAGCATCAAGATTCTTCACCATGTAAACCATGTTCCATACATACCCAGCTGGTTTGAGATTGAATAGCGGCTTAAATCCAGAATGTTCATAGAACCTGTATGTTTTAAGATAATTCTCATCAGTCTCTTGTGGTGCCAGGGTTTCGACGGTTATGGTTGTAGCATCATGGGTTTTGGCGAAAGCACATGCGTGACCTAGTAAACGACCGCCAACACCATGGCTTTGATATTCCCTCAAGACAGCCATCCAGTATACATTGCTGCTCCCGGGGCAGGGAAAGTCCAGGCTCAACAGCCCCACATACTTCCCGTCAGTTTTAGCAGCAAAATTCTCACGAGTACGGACACCAGAGAAATATTGTTCATTTGCTTGCGCAAGACCAAAGTAGTCCGGTAAATCGGCTGCAATCTGACGACATAGGGCCTCTGCAATCTCTGGAGAGACATGTTCGAATGTATAACTCATCGGTTCATACCACCTTCTCGCGTTCACGCATTTGATAAATGCCAAAAGCTAACACACTGCAGATCAAAACGTATACAGCCAATCCTGTTAATCTAGATTCATCCGCCCATTCCGCGCTGAAGCTTCCAAGAAAAGAAAAGCTGGTGGCAAAAAGTCCACGTATGGATGAAGCCCGAGTTCTAGCTTCCTTAAATATATTGAGGGAAGTGCTAACCAAACTAGGAAACAGAAAGCCAAAACCCAATAGGAATATGGATAACGATAAACATATTGCTAAGAGTGACTTGGGGAAGATGAAGACAGTAATCCATAACATGATTGCTGCCACTAGACCTAAATACAACCCCGTAAGTATGGTTTTATGGACCCCCATGTAAGACATAAGCTTGCCAGCAAAATAACTGCCCGCAGCAAACCCGATAACCAAGACACCTATTGCAAAACCATAAAACTCGGGTGAAATGTCTAACTGGTCTTGCACATAAAAGGGCAGAAATGTCAGATAGAACATCTCCGCTGAGCAATATAAGGGAAAAGGTAAAATCAGGATTAGAAAAGCCCGGCTAGACAAAATTTCTTTGTAGGAGGTTAGAATTTCAGAACTGGAATGATTTGATCGTTTATCTAGCGAAGCAGGTAAGACAAGCCATATATTAAAGGCGCTGGCCGCATATAAAATCATGATTACGATGAATATAACATGCCAGCCTAAGTAGGTACTAATAATTCCTCCAAAAAATGGTGCAACGGCTGGAACCCCAGCAAATAAAACACCGAGCATGGCATAAATTTTTATAACCTTATCTTCTGCATAGATATCTTGAATAGCTGCCCATCCAATAACAGGGGCAACGGCGCCTCCTAATCCTTGCAAAAACCGGCCCAGTATAAGCCATTCAAGAGAAGGACTAAAGACGGTCAACACACTTGCTAACCCAGCCAACCCCATACCTAACAAAAGGAATTTCTTCTTACCAAACTTGTCGGCAAATAGCCCGGTCAGCACGGTAGATAGAATCGCCCCTAAAAGGTAATAGCTCATAGTCCTTTGGACTTCGTCGCTCGTTTCATTAAAATCACGAGCAATATCAGGCATGCTTGGGGTATAGATATCCGTGGATAAATAATATGTTAATATGGCCAGACTTATAACGACGGCGTGTTTCACTTCAATTTCCTACAAGGCTCATTACTTACTACTTAGTTCAGACAGCTACCATTTCCTCTTTTGCGTGGCATAAAAGGTTAGAGCGCCATTGCTAAATGGTGCCCTAACCGCAGATAAATTACAATCGCTGAAAGCGAGCTGAATTACTCCATATTCAAATAACTTAACTTTTCTAATATATTCATGCGGTGTATAGGCGCATTATCCTCTTCGCCCTTAAATTTTGGCACGATCCCAAATGTTTTTCCGAGTTTCAGTCGCAGATCTTCTTGGGTATAAACGATCTTCTCATAAATAGCTTTATTATCATCCGTTAGTTTAATAGCTGCGCCTGTATGTGGGATGGCGCGAAAGAATTCTCTGTTGTCTTTATTAACAGCGATTTTCCCAATTTCTTGAGTGCTGCATTCCACATCAAGCCAAGGATCCGTATTTTTAGAGCTTCCAAAAATAACCATTTCTTCGGGAGCCGCATTCTGCATTTCTTCAAATATAGGGGCTAAAAGACCCATATTGTCGCTTACAACCTTTGTAAAGTAGCGTTCGGTATGATCTTCGTTATCTGATGCAAGTGCAATCGAAGTTTGAAAAACAAAACTGAGGGCAACAAGGGATATGGTCGTTCTAAAGAATTTCATAGTTTGCTCCATGATAATTTTGATTGATAACCTTTTAAGGTTATCTGGCTGTTTTCAGTATGGCAATCCCGTAGAAATACGGGGGTCCTTCTAACCTGATGCTGTCAAAGTATCTTCGCCACTGCCGTATCCCGCGGATCAGTTTCATGATTTTCAGGGTCATCAAACGGCATGGGCATATACCCATGCTTTTGGTAGAAGTTGAGAGATTCAGATCTGGATTCTATATGCAAGCTTTGATATCCCTGAACTTTAAGCCATTGCTCGCAAAGAGCTAAGAACTGTCCGCCGAAGCTCATGTTGCGGAACGGCTCATCTATAACGATGATGCGCATGGCTGCGCGTTGTTCTGGCCATAATTGTAGATGGGTATAGCCAATAATGGTTGTGCCTTGGTACAAGACTAAATGCACGTGCTCTGGATGATCAAAGGTCCAGGTATAGGGATCGGCAATAGGTACCAAATCGAAGAAATATTTCTTTCGAAAAGCCTTGGCTGCATCCCACTCGGCATAATGGGTGCAGCGAAGCATTCTGATCCGATTGAATCCGGTTAGGGCTTGAATTTTACGTATAAAATTGGCCTTGCCTAAATTGTAGCCCGAAAAAGGAGGATTCTTAATCTCAAATGATGATTCATGAGACAAAAGCTCCGTTTTCAAAGCAGCATATTTATCACGAGCTTCCGGATGTGTGCGTAAGTAATCTCTAAACTTGAGATTTAACTCAATTTCTGGATGGTCAGTCTGGAATAAGTGTAAGTTTATGTCGACTTCTCCCCGCTTACTAAATCCAAACTGTAGCGGAATGTTGAATTCACCTCTATAGGCATAACCGATGGACTCTAATCGTTTTATGGTTTCCGCAGGATTTGCAGCCACAACAAGAATGTCTATCTTGGGTTTGGCAACCAAACCCGGCACAGATGTCGACCCCACATGATGGATCTCAAGACAATTATCGCCAAGGGCAAGTTTTATTGCACTTGCCTCTTCCTCAAACATTTCAGGCCAGTTTGCATTATACGGAACGACTTCAATATGTCTGGTTTGTGTGGTCATTTTTCCTACCCTTCAAACAGTAAAGCCATGCTGATGACGTTGATATAAACACCATCGATCAAAGCGTCTTTCTTCTTGATGCCCTCCACCTGAAATTTGAATTTTTTATAAAACTCTAGGGCACGGGTATTACCCTCGTATACAGTCAAAGAAACTCGGGTTAACCCGCAAGCTCGGGCCGCATCGAGAGATGTCTGCATTAGCGCTGCTCCAATACCTTGGTCTCTATATCCAGTCATCAAGCCCATTCCTAACACACCACAATGTGCATGCACGGGCCTATCAGAAGGTACAATATCGCACCAGCCAACAATCTTGCCCTCCACAAGCGCAACAAACTGAGGGGCTTTCCTTTCGATGTTACCAAGCACAAAGGCGCGAAACCTTTCCAACGGTGGACCTTCCAGGAAAGCGATGTATTTGCGTTCACGGGCTACGCTATCCAGGACTTTCCAGAATCCTTCTATGTGCTCTTCCTTGGTGGGTAAAATTTCATAATTCATATCTTTAATCTCAATGTTTCGAAACAACCAGTAGTTACTCTCCACCAAAGCGGTCAAAACAGCATGGCTATAAATAAGGAAAAATTGCAATCCCGTAATATTACGGGGGCCAGTATTTACTATCCAGCTACCATAACCTCAGTTGTTGTGGTAAAACAATGGAAATCGCACGGAAAACGAAATGAATATAACTTTTAAACCCCTGCAAACAGATCATCTGCCACTCCTCTTTAAGTGGCTTGAAAAACCTCATGTGCAGATTTGGTGGGATCCTGGTGTTGATTTGACGCCTGAGTTGCTTCAGGAAAAATACGGTTCTTATCCTGATGGATATTATGTGGAAGACGGCATCAAAAAACCGTTGAATGCCTTTATTGTAGAGATTGACCATCATCCGGTAGCGTATACGCAGCTTTATGATATCCGTAATTACCCTGGTGCCGCCAAGATTCCTGAAGTACAGCTTCTTGCAAACTGTACGGGTTTGGATATTTTCTTAGGAGATGAGGCGTATGTGGGCAAGGGCTATGGCACAGCGATTTTGAAAGAATTTCTGTCCCGACATGTCGCCCCTTCACACGAGGCTTGTTTTGTTGACCCGGATAAGAACAACCTTCAGGCCATTCGAGCTTACGAGAAAGCTGGCTTTCGGACCCTGCAAGAAGCGGGGAAAACTGTGTGGATGATGTGGAAGAAAATATGACTTTCGAATGTCAAACGAGAACGGATGAAAACTCAATTAATGCCAGGCTTGTTGTTGAGCAAGTTGTAGCTGAAATTTCAGCATTTGATGACCTTGAGCAAGACCACATTGAAGACACGTTGGCTTGGATCAGAAGTGGCGCACCCATCTTTCGTTTAGCAAAGCCCGACATTCCAAAGAAACACTTGGTTTCCTATTTTGTTTTGCTTGATAGACGAGAAAAAAAGATTCTGCTCGTGGACCATAAAAAAGCCCTTCTTTGGCTGCCAGCTGGAGGACATGTGGAACCAAACGAGAACCCGAGAGAAACGGTTCGTCGCGAATGCCTGGAAGAATTGGGAGTAGAAGCTGAATATATTCTTGATAAACCTATCTTTCTGACGTCCACCGTAACCGTTGGCTTAACCGCCGGTCACACGGACGTGAGTCTGTGGTATGTGCTTAAAGGAAATGTGAATCAATCATATAAGTACGACCCAAGCGAGTTCAACTCTATCCGCTGGTTTGGGTTAGATGAAATACCATATGAAAAGTCAGATCCTCACATGGGCCGGTTTGTTGAGAAATTGAAGGGAATGTTAAATGGATAATATGAACATAAGACTGTTAACGCCTAACGACTGGCAAGCATGGCAGCATATACGTTTGGAAGGCTTGAAAAACGATCCTGAAGCGTTTGGCTCATCTTACGAAGAAGAATGTAACCAATCAGAAGTTGAACTAAAGGCATTCTTGGAAAAAAGCATTATTTTTGGTGCCTTTGTTAGCAAGGAATTGGTCGGTTGCGCCGGCTTTTACGCTCTCGATACGTTTAAAAAGAAGCATATAGGGTTTCTTTATGGCATGTATGTAAACCCCGAGCAAAGAGGAAAAGGAATTGCCAATCAATTGGTAAGGGCCGTTATTGATCACGCCAAGCCTCGAATTCTTCAGCTTCACTTAACTTGTGTGACAACAAAAACTGCAGCTTTCCAGCTTTATCAAAAACACGGCTTTAGAGTTTTTGGAACCGAACCTCGTTCTTTAAAAATCGGCGATCAATATGTGGATGCATATTTGATGGTGCAAGAGCTTGACTGATTTAGGATTGATTTATGGCTGATATTAACCACATTCTTTTTTGGGCTAAGGAAACTTTGTCTTCACTCCAATATGATATCCAAGGCGAACCCAAAATCGTCCGAGAAGTCCCTTGGTCTTGCGTATACAGCTTTAATACATCCAAAGGCAGGGTGTTTCTGAAATACATGGATCCGGAGTTTTCTCTTGAGCCTAAGCTGCTCAAATATCTGCATGATAATGTAACTCAAAACGTTACGGAGGTGATCGCCTCTGACGGGCAGTTATCATGTTTTCTGATGAAAGATGCAGGAGAGCCTTTGCGACCCATATTAAAAGCTGAATTCAACCAAGAGCTTTTTGCTCACGCTCTTACGCTTTGTGCAGATATTCAATTAACATGTATTCCGCATGTGGATAGGTTGATTGCTTTAGGTATCAATGATTGGCGACTAGATAAGATACCAATTCTATACAAGGAATTTATTGATAAAAAAGAGTTACTCAAAGCCGACGGTTTGACGGAATCAGAAATCGAACAGCTTCACCATCTGACCTCAACAATGGATTACTTATGCGATAAATTAAAGGCGTATGGAATTCCTGAAACGATTGAGCATTGCGATTTTCATGACAATAATATCCTTATTCAGGATGCCGTTATGACCATCAATGATTGGGGTGATGCCAGCATATCCCATCCGTTTTTCTCATGTGTCTCTGCCTTGGAAAGCGCCAAACGGAATCATAATCTTCAGGATGATGCATATATGAAAATTCTTTGTACCTATCTGGACAAGTGGAGTAGCTATGGAAGCAAACAGGATCTCCTGACAGCATTCACGCTGGCAAGACAAATCCGATTCTTCATGTTTGCGCTTAGTTTCAGCCGAATCAAATCATGCCCAGAAATCGATAAATTTCCAGAGTTCAATGGTTATATGGCGGAAGCATTGAGGAGTTTTATAACATCGGGTTATATCATACCGATTGAACCATCACATCCTGAACTTCCAGCGGTGATTGCGTATAGCATAGGCAATCCAACCGATGAGAGAGTTCAAAAGATTTTGGATGGCTACAGGGGCCAAAACAACCCTCTCATAGGATATTTCGTTGGCGGCAATCTTGCTGGTGTAATTGGTCTTGAAATCTCGCAAGACTCTGCCACTATTCAACACATTAGCGTCCTGCCCAACTATCAATCCAACGGCATTGGCAAGCAGCTGGTTCACCATGTAATGAAGCAATTTTCTCCTAAAACCCTATCGGCAGAAACAGATGCAGACGCCGTTGGTTTTTACCGAGCCATGGGTTTTGAATGCTCGGCTTCTCAAGGAAAATTCGGGACGCGCTATATATGCGTGCGCATAAATTGTTAAAATCTAATATTTGGAGATTTGTAAGTGAGTGCTGTAAAAGAACCTAGTCAAAGTAAGCTCAAAAACATCCTCATCGTCGGCTGTTCTGGTGGGGGTAAATCTACGCTAGCTGAGCACTTAAGCGAGATGACTGGCTTAAGAGTAATCTATATGGATCACATCTATTGGAAGCCAGGTTGGGACCTACGGTCTCAAGAAGACATCACCGCTTTGATCACAAAGGAAATACAAAAGGATGGCTGGATTTGCGAAGGCAATAATGCACAGACCTTCCATTTACGCGTACCCAAAGCACGGATGCTCATCTGGCTTGATTTGCCAAGACGTACATGCCTTTGGCGAGTGATAAAGAGGACTATCAAATATTATGGAAAAACAAGGGAGAATAGTCCTCAAGGTTGCCCAGAACGCTTCGACTGGGATTTTTTTAAATGGATCTGGAATTATAACAAGGTCAGTCACCCGAAGCTGGAGAAACTATATCATGAGACCGAAGGTCAGCTTGAGCGGTATCATTTACGGTCTGCCCAAGAGGTTGATCAGTTTATCAAGGCCATGAAACAAACTTCATCAAAAACTTAATCTATCATTCCAACCTTAAACCCCCGTATTCTTACGGGGTAGCAGGTTTTAATCATACAGCGTATTAAACTGAGTTGCCCATGAGGTGTTGATGAGTTTAGGAGAGTATAAATGAAGTTCCGTTATTTAAAGGCTGCCAGTTTGGCTTTGATGTTGGTTTTTATACAAAACTGTTATGCGAGCGATAGTGAAGATAATGCTGCATCTGGAAGAAGTAGATCATCTAGTATAGATTTAATGGAGATGGCAACAGCTTCTCAAGAAGAAATCCCTGCTCACTTCAGTTGTATATCCACTTTACCGAATGATCTTAAAGGATACCTTTGTTCTTTTTTCCCAACTCACAAAGAACTGAGTGCAATGTCTCAGGTCTCAAGGGAATGGCATGGTATTATTAACGGTTATATCAAAGGCGCTACTATTATCATGGGAGATGCGGGTACAGGTAAAAGTGCATTAGTTCACGTGATGGCAAATGCAAAGCTTATGTCCTTTCTTAAGTCAGATGGATGGCATCTCCAAGCTGAAAATGAAATGCCAGAATTTGCAATTGCCAAAGGTTACATAGGCTCAGATTCTGTTGGCGCACACTTTGATCACAAAAATAGGGAGCTGATCTTTGATTGCCCGGGCCTACGCTCAGGCACCTCAGGCGAATTTAGAAGGGCAACAACAGTCTACAAATTACTGCAATCCCTTAAGATGAAAGTAAGAGTGCTGCTGGTTATGCGTTCTCATGATTTACATAATCCCGGCGGGACAGGCTTCGCAAATTTACATGGAAACATCTTGAATAGGGTCGTAAAAATTTTTCCTGATATGGAAAAACTCAAAAATGTGTTGCAACTTGTACTAACGAAAGGGGACGCGATGCATTTCGTTGACCATCGGATACCTTCTGTGGAAACCCTGATAAACCATACACTAGGAAGACAAAGTTTTGATATGAAGTTTTCTGAGAAAGTTGCTGAGTTGTTGAGATTTATAATGACCCAGCCCCACAGAACAGCCCATTTTCATTTAGGTGTCGGTCAGGATGCGTTTACACCCAGGGAAGACCTATTGGCTTTATTGAGTAACCGTACCTACGCAGTAATGCCCGAATCGGCCGCACCTGACGAGCGCAATTTTGATGAAAATGGTGATGGCGGGTGGTAGGAATCAAAAACGCGCAAGCTATTTGATAATAAAACAGGAACAAAAATATTACGGCCCACCTTGCATAAAGTGTGGGCCGACCCTATATAAGGTAGGAAAGATACATTTACAAAATTTAACGATTAAAGACGGCATTGTTATGGATAGTAGTATTAAAGAGCGCTCAGAGATAAGCTGGTTATACTTAACCCAATCCCTATATTTCTTTGGGTTTTTTGCCCTTAAATCAATTTTTGTTTTATACCTGATCAACCATCACGGTTTTAGCGATGGTCAGGCCATATCTTTGTTTGCCTCCTACATGTGTTTGAGTTATGGCACGTCTTTGGCGGGTAGTACCATTGCTGATAAACTGCTTGGGGTTAAGAACAGCATTCTCCTTGGAGGGTTTTTAAGTTGTTTGGGGGCGGTTTGTTTGATGACGCTTTCGGCCGAATATATCTGTCTGGGGTTGGCGTTTTTAAGTCTTGGTATGGGGCTGACAAAGCCTAACCTGCACACGACGACGGGGCTTTATTTCCAAAACCCTGAGGATCCTAAGAAGGATATCGCTTATAATATTAGCTTTATGGTTATTCAGATAGGCCACACTCTGGCATCGGTTGCTTGCGGCGCTGTTGCTTCGGGGTTTGATTGGAATTATGGGATAGCTTTAGTGGTTTTGAGCTTTATTGCCGCGACTTATTTGCTTAACAAGAAGGTGAATCCTGAACAAGATAACGTTGTGTTCTCAAAGGAGAAGTTATTGATTTCATTGGCTTCTGTCAGCGGGATCATCGCGACAGTTTATAGTTTTCTCACATTCAGAGATCACTCCAGCGGCGTTTTAGGACTCATCGTCTGTGGAAGCCTGATATATCTGGGTTGGATTTTTTATCAATGTGATCATCAAGAACGAAAAGGTATGGGGATTATTATTTTAGGCTTGGCATTACATACGGCTCTTTGTTCTCTTATTGAGCAATCTGGCAGTTCTATCACGCTGTTCGTCGAAAACGCCGTGGATCGCAATATTCTTGGGGCTATGGTGCCAACCCCCGTTTTTATGTCCTTTGAGCCCATGTTCCTTGTGGCCAGCAGTCTTATTTATATATATGTATCAAAACGCAATGCAAAGCTGCTTGATGCCATCAACTGGTCTGTTAAAGCAGCGCTCGGATTTGCTTTGCTTGGTTTGGGATTTATCATTCTGTCTGTGGGCTCAAATAACCAGAATGCTCTTTTGTCCCCCTTATGGGTTCTGAGCTCCTTCTTTTTACAAATGATGGGTGAAGTTTTGATTGCGCCGACGATCCTGGCATCCATATCCAAAAATGCGCCGCCACGTTATAAAAGCATTATGATGGGATTTTTTGTCCTCACCATTGCTTATGGACACTTTATTGCAGGATTCATGGCTCAGTTCTCCGTTGCAGGGCAAGGATCTCATGGCTCGTTTTTTATGGTTCTGGGGTTGCTGCCGCTGGCTGTGGCAATGCCGTTGTTTATGCTTAAAGGTAGGAAAATGGCTGTTAAATTCAGATGAATGCATTGACAAACAAGTAAAGCAACACCATATGAAATAGGTATGAAGCCAAGTGGCTTTGAAATTAATGAAGGCCCTTCAGGGGCAGCAGGATTAACAAATGGTAGACATTTCGCAGCAACCGTACTTTTCCTATAACGATGTTATAGCTAAGCTAGACGAGCCGTTGCGCAGGCAAGCGGATGTTCAGTTGTTGCTGTTCAGCAGAAAATCCAGTGATGAAAAGAAGGTTATAATTTCTGCATATAAGGCTCATCTCCTGGATTATCATTCAAGGGAGCATTACAAGTACGGATTATTTGAAAAGCCACAAAAGGCATACGAGTCTGGATTTCATATGTGGGACCATTTGCCGTACGATCCAAATAACTTATACGAACACCACAAAAGAGTGCATTCCACTGCACATGGCCTGACTATAGTAAGGCAATGTGGAGATCATACGGATATTTTTCTATTCGCGACAAAGCCAGGGAATGCCCAAGCCAACAACTTCTATCTGAACGAAAAGGAGCAATTCACCACGTTCATCAACAGTTTTTATGAAAGTATGGAGCCAACAATCCAGGAATTGGAAAAATATAAGGTTTTCATTCCCTACAACACCAACTTTTATCCAGGACCCGTGGCCTCACTTTCACCACGGCAATTGGACTGTGCTTTACTCATGACTGAAGGTTACACGGCGAAGGAAATTGGTAAGGCACTTGCCTTGTCTCACCGGACAGTGGAAGAATACATCGAAGTGCTAAAGCTCAAGTTCGAAGCAAAAAACCGCCTGCATCTTATTGCGAAGCTGCAGAAGCATCTGTAATGCGGCGATATTTATAAGTATTTAAGGCTATAAAGTGCGAAGCCGTCCTTTACAAGCAATTCCTGATTCTATAGCATATGCGAGCGGTACAGGCTGGAGAGCCGATGACCGTGCTATGAAGTGTGAAACTCCGGGGTATCCTGGGGTTTCATCTCTGTCCAAAGATCTTTACACTTTATAGCCTTAAATACTCAAATCTTATCGTTTACATTCGTAGATGTGTTGACGAAATACTATATTCCCCGTAATCCTACGGGGTTTCAAAACTTCCATAAACCTGTATAAATCATAAGTTTGTAAATTCACAAGATGTGATTTAAAAAGGATATTTTTATGACTTCTGGTTACCTTAAACGAACTTGCGTTCGTGTTGTGCTGTTTGCGCATTTGATTCAGATATTTACACCGGCCATGGCGCAAGCGTCTGATACGGATTATCAATATCGCGTGAAGATCCAAACACTGAATTTGGAATCGGAGCAGTATTTCGTTGAGGTTTCTCGTCGTAAGAAAGATAAGTCCGAGGCGGCACAAGTTGTACAGCGTTTGGATATGGAACAGGGGAAGATAAAGGACCATTTCATCCGGCATGCGCAGGATGGTCAAGAAACTCTCTATGACAAGTTCGCAGGTGCGGTTGTTAAGACATACGAAGCTGGTCACGATATTCGCTTCGTTTATGACATTCCAGGTCTTGGGCAAATACAGATGTTGAAGGGCGGGAAGGCTTTTCTCACACAGGAAGCGGATAGCACATCGCTATCAAAATATGGCTTGGCAATCAAGTCTTCAGGGGACTTACTTATAGCTCGCTTGAAAACAGCAGAATTGGTGTTGCGATCTTTAAGGACTGAGTTGGATGGTGATATCGTTACTGAGAAATTGCGTGTTAAGCATGAAGCCGTGAACAGAGGCAACCTTCAAATCTCGAAGTTGTTTGAACAAGGCACGTTTACCAATCAAACGAATGGAAAAACGTTTCTATATGGAGATGCATGTCTCAAAAATTCTAAGATTATCAACGAGGGAGCTTTTGTTCACACGAAAGGTAAACTGGAACTTACCAATGCAAGTCTAGAGAATCGTGGCAATTGGTTGATGGAAGAAGTCTCGTCTGTTAATCCTTTGATGATGACTAACCACGGCTTGCTTCAGCTGAAAAGCAGCTCGTTGAATTTTTCAAAATTAATCAACAATAATCAAATGGAGCTATATAGCGGGCAATACAGCGCTGACCATTTTGAAAACACAAATGTGCTGGGTTTCCTGGAAAGGGATTGGGTGTTTACCGATGTTGTTGCAAACACCGCACCTCATAGGTTTTTTGTAAAGAGAATCTTCATGCCATCGAGTAAGTCATTACCTGAATATGAAAGCCAGAAAAATTTAACGTATGACGTCGCTACTTATTTCGGAAAAATTCGAGCTGAAGGTGATGTTCTCTTTTCTAAAAAACCAGGCCAAAATTTTGGCGGTATATTTAATATATCAACCCCAGGTAAAGTTAGTTTGTGGGCCCAAAATCTTAATTTAACGCGGGATTCATATAGACTTTTTCCTCCAAAATTCGAATTTCCTAATATTGGGCATTTGGAGCTAAATGTAGAGGGGCCATTCACCTGCCACTTTCCCTTCAAAGCCCCAAGACTTACTTTAAACGTTAATGGTCCGCTCACTCTAGGAAAGAGCAACGAAGAGTTAGGAACCATCGCCGCTACCCATGGCCCTTTGACGGTGAATGCTCACAGTATTGATGGTAAGTATGGCAAGTTCTATGGCTATGGCCGTACAACTCTTGAAGCGACAAAAGGAGACATCCTAATCGGTGCCGCGGCGCCAATCACAGGTTCAGCCGTTAGAGTTGGCGCTTATACCATGTACACCCAAAACGGTGCCTACGTGGCTTCTAACGATGTGCTTACGTTAAGAACTCCTGCAAATATTTTTCTGGATTATGGCTGTTTGATCAGCAACTTACAGCAAAACTTATTGGCAAAAGCTCTCATTCGGAATACGGCAGGACGCATTGCGGCTGGTGGACCAATTTTTTTGCGTGGAGATGATTATCTGCATACCCGTGGAGGAATGGTTGCTTGCAACATGGACGGTAATGGCTATGGATGGGCTTACAGCGGTTTTGTTCGAGAATGCCCTCTTTCAGGTCCAGCATCAATTGAGTCAAAGAGCAACATTATTTTTGATATGACCAATGTTAGAAACGTGGCAAGCAATATTTTCAGCGGCGGTCATGTATATGTGGGCAATAAGGAATTGTTGGCTGAACAAGCGGGAGCCAAGTTGAAAGACTTGCCCGCTGACCAATTACCAAAATTAGCCCCTGAAGGGCTTACAACTGCAGAACGTATAAGAGAGAAACGTTTGCAAATGAAAGCAGGAGTAAGAGTTGCAAATACTGCTCTAAAGCTTGGCAGCTATACGGAAGAGGCTTATCACATGGGCCCCACAGCAACACACGATAGAGGTAGTCGAGGGAAACACTGGGGCAACCAATGGGTAGAATCTTGTGCCTTCCTCACGGCAGAAGGTATATCCATAAACATGGGATCATTCAGTATCACCGGCTTAACGAATTCACCATTTATCCAAATTAACGTGCCAGGCACAGGCTACTTCGGTAATGCTTCAAACACACGTACAACTCTGGACGTTCTGGGCCCCAGAGTCGTGAATGTGACAAAATTTGTCCAAGACCAAGCCCGTCGTCCAGGTTTCATGAAAATAGATCATCGCGGTGAGGTTCGGAACGAATTCCCGATGGGCTGTCCATTTATCCCGGCCTCAGGTGATGTGGTCCTATTACAAAATCCTGAGCAGCCACCTTTACGCAAATTCCCCATTAACCCGGTCCAATTCTTTAACCCAATCTGTGGCATTGATATTGACCTGTTTATACAACAGATTCTCTCCCTAAGAGCTGGCCAAGTTTATGCGGGCAAGGCTAAGGGGAATCAGTCATCGAAGGTACTCTGGGGTAACGGAGGCAAGTGGGCTCTGGAAAATGGCCGAACCTTGATGACAGAAGAGGAGCTAGCAAATACGCAAGAATCCATGCTGCTGATGCAAGCAACCGATGATAACACGCAAGGGGATACCCTTCTGGTCTTGAATCCAAAAGATATTAGCCGGTTCCAATCCGATGGAGACACAGTCTGTGATAAGTTTAAATATAATGGAGGTGGCAATCTGGATATGGTTAACAACCGCCTAGTGATCAATGATGACGAGGATACAACCATAAAAGTCGGTAGTAATGTCAACATGACTACCACCAGCCAAACCCGGGAGTCATGGCAGGGTAACACCCGTGTCGTTGAACAAGTGGCTAATCCTCAGCAAGTGATTCTGAAGCCCAAGGGCAAATTCACAGTATTGGCGGATGGAGATATCAATCGCACAGGCTCTCATATAGAGGCCGGTGGCGACGTGGATCTGCTGCCAGAAGGCCATCTGAGAGAAGTCCAAACACCTTTATCCAAGTTCACGGAGACGAAGGAAGAAAAACATGGTTTGTTCTCCAGCTCTGAGGGTCGAGAGACCACACTCACTCATTCCGCTGTGCCAACGACGACGATTTCAGGAGGAAATATTCATAAAGCTGGCGCAGGAATTCACTCTATCTCCCCACAAGATTATGCTGAAGGTGAGATTCACTATGACTCACCTAATACCGTAATAGAAGGCCTAATCGCACTCAACCGCCATACCTCTGAAAGCTCCAAGAGTAACGGTTTCACCGAGCAATCGACTTCCAAAATGCAAGAATCTGCATTTGGTCTTCCTGCTAATTTAGTGGCGAAAAAGGGCGTGCGTTTCACTGGTGAGGCTAAGGTAAATGCTAATATCACAACTCCAGAGATACATGACGAAACCGAAAGTGGAGTTAAGTTTGTATCCAAGGTTGTCGAGGTGCTCGCATCGGGTCAATCCCTTACAGACAGCCCCTTGTGCTCAGTTGATGCAGGCTATAAAGCCGGTTACGAGACCATGATGCCTTGCATGCTTATGGTTGAGAAGATCATTCGCACCAAAGAAGGTGGCGAGATGTTGTTTGAATCTGTGCTCATGGACGACCGGGCCGAGATCATTGGCAAGTTCGTCAAAACCACTTATGAGCTCAAACAATGGCAAACCAGCTGGTGCCATGTGGAGCAAGTGGTTCCCAATGAAGTCATCATAGCCGCAGCTATCGCCATCACGATTCTAACCAAAGGCGCAGGCGCCAAGGTCATGGCACCCTTGATAAAAGGTGTCACAGCTGCAACCGGCATGGCCCTGAGTCCCATCGGCATCACCATGGTCAACGCAGGCTTTAGCGCGTTTTGTGCAGCGGCCACATCGAATACTTTGCGCAGTGGTGATCCCATTCAAGTGGCCAAGCAAATGGTTTCCCTAGAACAGCTGAAATCCATAGGCATAACAATGGCATCGGCAGGTTTGTGCTCACAACTGGGTGGTATGTTGGACGTTAACATGGAACCTGGCATTAAAGAGCTATCCATGCACTTGAAGGAACAAGCCCTGCGCGGGACTGTCGACACAATCCTTAACGTGTCCATCAATCAAACGCCCGTGGACGAGGCTTTGTCCGATGCTGTAAAACAGATTCCGCTGAAGGCTGTTGCCGCCTATGCAGCCAACCAGATCTGCTGGAGTATCAACGAACCCCTGGGCGTCAAAGCTTTGCATACGGCCCTGGGTGGTCTTGCTGGTTTTGCGATGGAAGGCAATCGTGATGGTGTTGTGGCCGGTGCTACTGGAGCTCTGACAGCTCAAGTCGTCGGCGATATTCTGATGTCCGATGCTCTTGCTATTGCTGATGCTGCTGTGAAGAATCTGAATGAAGATGGCAAACCCCTCACACCAGAAAACGTAACGGCCGCTATTCAAGCAGAAGTTAACCACAAAGCTGATCTAGCCAAAATCGCCGCTGTAGGCGTGGCTGCCTTGCTCAAGAAAAACCCTAACACTGCACTGTTTGCCGCAAATAATATAATGGACAACGACATCACTATCCGTCAGTCCATTTATGTGATGGCAGAGTTGCAAAAGCTCCTAGCAGCCGCCGCAATAGCACAAGCCGCTGTGCGCGTTGAGGAACCAAAAGCAAAACCTGCGTCTATACGCGCACCCGCTAACGATAAAGGGAAAGAAGAAGCTGATGATACGCCAGCAGCTCAAGAAATGATGGAGAACCCAGGCGCTGAAAAATCAATTAATGATGATCTTCTATCCCACCTTTTGCATGGCTATCAGGATATCATATGGGAACTATCATGCGAGAAAACGGGAGGCTGTGAAATATCAGCAGAAGAAAAAATGCATGGTCTTAAAAAGGAAAAATTCCCTTTAATTACAAAAAATTTTGAACCCATAAATGAAGCCGTCCATAACCTTCACGAGCTCGAGCATGACCAGGATGAAATCATTAAAAGTTCTAAATCATCCTTGTTTGATAAGCTGATCGCTTTGGTTCAAAAATTAACCTTCAAAGAAGCTTTCGAAAAGATTGCATTACCCTCAGCTAAGTTTCAGATCCCTATAGAAGTAGCTATGCATCTGACGATCAACCAGGCAGAGATTTCATCGATACTATCAAGTGTCATCAACAATAAGCCCATAGATCAGCAGGCTTGGGACCAAGTCAGCGCTTCTGTCAATGAGCTAGGTCATCTTGTTCATTCTCGGCATATTATACAGCATAAATTTGGACCTCATACGGGGCATGGACATGGGAAGAAATAAGAGGGATTTAACATGACGAAAAAAGCAAAGAACACTGCAGCGATTATGGCAGCAATAGCCTTGTCAACCATGCCTGCAATGGCAAGCCAACCCCACGATGAACCATGGGAATGGGGCAAGAGTATCTCGCCTTCTGCAGAAA
The DNA here is from genome assembly GCA_017993335.1 of Alphaproteobacteria bacterium. Taxonomy (GTDB): domain Bacteria; phylum Pseudomonadota; class Alphaproteobacteria; order JAGOMX01; family JAGOMX01; genus JAGOMX01. The sequence goes on from JAGOMX010000005.1 coordinate 24,617, forward strand.
TGGTCGACAAATACAAAAATGCTAAACCCGCAAGGCTAATGATGGCTCTTCGTTGCGATGAGTTTCCCGGCCCCCAATCTTCTGTCCATGACGTTGAGTTGGATCAGGCGGGTTATGTTATTGCTGCTCATGAGGATGCTACTGAAACTACGCCTACGCCTTTTACCTCACAAACACTGGCAGAAATACACCCAGAACCAGGGCCAGAAAATAGGATTGACGGGTACAATGGCGACAAACCTTTCGCTGAGAGGTTGTATTAAGTGAACAAATGATCCTATTGACAAATTCTTAAGTAGACCTTATTTCTATAGTATAATACCCAACCAAGGACATACGTATCATGAAGAACATCTCTCGATAGCCCTTTATATAAGGGTCAAATATTTGACAGTCGTTTCTGGCTAGAAGGTATTGTTTAACAAACGCCCTTATTACGAGAGATAGCCCATGATACATAAACCCATTTTAATCCAAGACATAGCCCTATACTTTCCGCATAAAATCTGTTTTGAAGATTTTACAAGCCTCATTCATCCCGGCAGTCGCATAGCCATTATTGGGCGGAACGGAAGTGGCAAGTCGACTTTGCTTAATATGTTGCGAGGTGCTGTCCTGCCCACTGAAGGTGAGATCAAAATGCCTCAGGATGTTGTCATGGCTCATGTCCCGCAAACGGTCGAGGCGTTCGATCAACTCAGCGGCGGCCAGCGTTTCAATGCTGCTTTAACGCAAGCTTTGGCGACTGATCCGAATGTTTTACTGCTGGATGAGCCCACCAATCACTTGGATTCTCACAATCGTAAATCATTGATGCGTATGCTGCGAAACTATGCCGGCACGTTGATCGTTGTTTCCCATGATGTGGAGTTACTGCGTCATCACGTTGACACCCTATGGCATATTGATAATGGCCGTATCCACATTTTTTCCGGAAACTATGATGATTATATTCGGGAAATCGGTATCAAGCGAGCCGGAATTGAGCAGGAACTCAATCTGTTAAATCGCCAGAAGAAAGAGGCTCACGAATCCTTGATGAAGGAACAAGTACGCGCCTCCAAAAGTAAGACCCGTGGCGAAAAGAAATATGCGGACGATAAATTGGCCTTACGGGCAAAACAAAGCCAGGGGCAATCCACGCATAACAACCGGAAGAAGCACCTGTCTGAGGATAAAACCGCCATCTTAAGCCAGCTCTCGGAACTGCGTATACCGGAAGTCATCAGGCCAAAGTTTTCGATTGATGCACGAAATTATGGGCTTCAGACTTTGGTTTCTATTCGTGAAGGTGTCGTGGGGTATGAACGCCCTGTTCTGCAAAATATAAGTTTGTCGGTGCTAACCGGTGATCGTCTAGCCATTAATGGGCCAAATGGTTCGGGCAAGTCAACTTTGATCAAAGCAATCTTGGACGATCCGACAGTTACGAAGTCAGGCATCTGGCATACGCCTAAACCAAGGGATATTGGTTATTTGGACCAGCATTACAGGACGTTGAATCAGGGAAAAACAGTATTGGAGACTATTCAAGAACTCGTCCCATCTTGGTCTCACGCAGAGGTCAGAAGCCATCTAAACGACTTTCTTTTCCGCAAAAATGAAGAGGTGCAAGCAAGTATTGCTACCCTTTCTGGCGGGGAAAAAGCTAGGCTCAGTTTAGCTCAAATCGCAGCCAAGCCTCCGCAGTTATTAATCTTGGACGAGATCACCAACAACCTGGATCTGGAGACTCGCAACCACGTCATCCAAGTTTTAAAAGACTTCCCAGGAGCTATGATTATCATATCTCACGATGAAGATTTTCTAGAGGAAATACATGTGAATTCCTACTACCAGATTATCAAAGCGTTTTAGCTAGTCTCACCACACACAATACTTTGATCTTTCGGAGATGACAGAATAATGTGTGTCATCGTTTTGGTGGCACCCATTCGACCTTTTAGGAAATCCGTAATGAAATTTTCAAGAGCCTTTGTGTCCGCCACCCTGACTTTTAACATATATGAATATTCTCCTGTCAGGTGATGACATTCCAGAACATTGTCGTGCGATGTAACGCCATCGATGAAGGTTCGATCTCGATCTTTCCACTCCACCAACACAAAAATGTATGCACCCAATGCCATGTCCATAAAATGGCTATCAACCAGGGCGACAACCTTTTTTATGATATCATCCGCCTTAAGTTTACGGACACGCTCGTTGGTGGCTGAAGCAGAAAGCCCAATTAACTCTCCGATGGCTGCATTTGTAAGCGTTGCGTCTTGCATTAAGATTATGGCAAGCTTACGGTCTGTTTCATCATATGCGATACTATGTATTGACATTCTGTCTTTCACGATTATATATACTGTATAAAGCAATATATAAAGGATAGTATCTTATGTCAACGTTAATTCACCTGATGGAAGCCTGGCTCATAGGAATTGCCATCGCTGCGCCTGTGGGGCCAATCGGTATGCTGTGTATACGTAAGACTCTGGAGATAGGGTTAGTTGGAGCCATCGCAGTGGGGCTAGGCGCAGCCCTTGCTGACAGCGCTTATGGTCTTGTTGCCGCATTGGGCTTGACGGCTGTTTCACATTTTTTGCTCGCTAAAGCCACTTACATCAAATTGGTTGGCGGCGTCTTTTTGCTCTACTTGGCTTACAGGGAACTAAAAGTAAAACCAAGCTCAGCAGGCGTGACTGTTGGTAAGAGCAAAAACATGAGCATGCTAACAGCGGAAGTCTTCTTTCTAACGCTAACCAACCCAGCAACGATTCTAAGCTTTATCGGAATCTTCGCAAGCATTGGTGGCGGTGCAAACTCCATCTCAGAGATGTTTTTGTTGGTGCTGGGAATTTTCCTAGGATCTATGACATGGTGGCTGTTTTTAGGTACCCTTATCGTCAAAATCAAACACAAGCTGCCAGAAAGCTGGATTCACCGCATACGATATTTATCAGCCATAATCCTCGGTGGGTTTGGCCTATGGGCGGTGTTAAGTGGTTTTTTCGTATATGTTGGTCTTAAATAGCGACTTGAATCCTAGCTTTTTGTAAAGCGATAAACCTTCTACAGATGCATCTAGAAAACACTTTGTAGCTCCCAGTTCAATGGCTTTAAGTAAGACATACTTCATGAGATGCGTTGCAAAACCTCTGCACTGGAAATCAGATGAGGTGCCCAAATCATCAATCCTGGCGAGACCATTATGAATCGAAAGTGTAATTGAAGATACCGCCTCATGACCCACAAAAAGACTAAAGTGGTTTAGAGCATGTCCCTGACCTAAAGCCATTTTATGGCTATATGTGTATTGTATTGTTACAGGTTGAGTGGACTCAAAGGCATCCGAAAGCGGGCGAGACCACTCGTCTAAATCACCGTCCATTGACCGGATTGCAATCGCTGCATCCTCCAATAAGTATCCGTTTCCCCTAAGATCCAGAGCCATCGCCATACTTCCGTAGGCCCTTGAATAACCATGGCCCTTTAAAACATCATCCATTTCACGATTGGTGAGCTCTTCCGGAACAACCATCACAAAATCAAGATTTTCATCCCCATAAAACTGCACACATTCTTTCTGGATAGGCTCGATGGAAGAAACCTGTTTCCTAACGAAAACCGGATTCAAGTTTCCAGCTTGTACGCCTGTAATGTAAGCTTTCGCCTCATCAGCGATCTCTAAACAATCCCACGAAATGGCCCGCCAGAAATAGTCTTCTGCCTGGTGATATAGGTTAATTAAGTTGCTTGTCATTTTATCGCCCCCAAAATCATTACAACTCTTTCAGTAAGAGGTTTAGCTGGGATTTTAACACATTCATACCCAAATTTCGTATAAGCCTCTTCGTGTATTTTTTCAAATTTCAAGGCTTCTTCAAAACTAATTTTTCGTGCAGCCGTTGGCTCACAAAAGCCCAAATTCTCCACAAAGAAAACCTTGTTTTCGTAAATCGTTTTAACGCGATCAATTTCCTCCATCAATGCAAGCGATGGTTGGTAACCCAGATACATGGCCAGGGCATAGGTACAAACTGGCGAGCGATCAAAAAACTGTATTTCTGAAATATCATTTTCCAATTGTTTCTGCCGTTGGCATTGTAACTTCACAATTTCGTCAATAAACGATGTGTTCATCCAAGGTTCGGCATTACCGTTGTCTTGCTCAACAGCAATAACATCGGTCGCCGCTTCATGGATAACTTGATGGCCTTTGTCGGCCAGAGCGTGGATGATGGATGTTTTCCCGCAACCAGGTGTGCCTGTCAATATATATCTTTTCATTGAAAGCTCCTTTTCTAAAATAACGCCATCAATATCATTGCTTGCTAAGCATTCCTTTGCGCCAAAAAATACGCTCACGCATAATGATGTCAAGTTCAAATCTATGACCCTCCATTAGTTAATTAAATATTTATTGAGTTTGTATGTGTGAGAAATTATCAGAGAAATTATCAAAGTTGCTATTTAATTCAACATGGTATATATTTTGACGGTTTGGATAATTGTATCTATATCTGATTGATACGTAAAGCTATCATACATCATTTTGCAAGGTTTTTGAAATGTTAAATTCAAATTATTTTAAATCGTTAGTCGTTGGTTCTCTGCTTTTGATTTCTCCTTCTATGGCTAGTCAAAACATGAACTTTGACACAAAATTTCTGTTTGAGGGCATGGATTACACAAAACTCTATGACCAGTCCAGAGTGCTATCTGACCCAACATTTGCACCATCACTAGAAAAAGAAGGGTTAATGAAACATATTGAGCAGAAAACATTATCCTCGGTTTTGATTGACAACAGTGAGGAAGAAAAGATCATAGACATGTCGATGGCTCTTTTGGAAGAAGTCGACACTCATAGCAACATTCTAGAGCCTTTATTGGAAGGGGTTCTAACTTCCAATGACCTGGATACTGCTTTAACAGCTGACTTTCGCAAAAGCAAAAAGAGGGCAATGCTTAAAACCATTTTGCGCCCCATGTTTTTGATGACTGGTGAGCTCAGTGTGTTTGGCGGAGGCATCGCCGCATTAAATGCTGCAGCTCCGGGGACTATGTCATTTGCTATAGGTATTGCGGGATTTGTTTTGCTAGAGGTTTTTTCCCGCAATATGAGTCTTTGTTTTAACACTATATGGTATTTATTCATTACGCCAATAGGCGATCCCTTAACTGGCCTTGAGGACGTTTATGCCGCTAAGAAAAGATTTTTCCCGACCCAACTTCAATTAAAAATTGAGCGCGGGTTTCAGGATGCCAGAAAAGATGACCAAACCGGATCAAAGAAGGATTATTTGGATAAAGTTCTAAAGCTGCCTGTAAAAAGCAAGAAACCGAAGTTTGATATAAGGGCACTCCAGAAAGCTTGCGCAGGCTTTAAAGACAGAGATGGCAAAGATGTCGCCGAACTGATAATGGTCGCAATTGTAAACCATATGGCTAGATACACTGAAAAGGCTGGGCCCAATCCTTCCCCAAACATGATCCTATACTTACAGGGCCCTCCAGGACTAGGCAAAACAAATCTCGTACAGGGCTTGGCTCGATTGATGGGACTATCGCTTATCGCCTTACAAGTCAGCGACGAACATTTCAAAAGCACATCATCTGCCCCTGGATCACTATTTCAAGGCATCACGAGCAAAGCTGAACGAAATTGCGTGTTGTACTTGAATGAATTTGATAGAGTGGCAAATGAAGAAGGCTCTAAGCATCTCAACACCCTTCTACCATTTGTTGATCCATCAGCCTTGTACTTGCGTGATGACTTTGTGGGTGAGGAATTCGACATAAGCCATTACTTCCGCATAGGAGATGGTAACCACGAACTCAAAGACAAAGCCTTGTTAGACAGATGTATTGTGGTTAACGTGGAGCAACTGGATTCAGATATGAGATTGGATGGTATACATAACAAAATGCTGCCCTTGCTAATGCGAAGCGAGGATCAAAGGTTGAACCTGGATCTTTCAAAAATCTCGCAATCAACTGTTGATTTAATTGAGAGAGCACTAAATGAAGATAAAGGCGTCGGATTCCGTGAAATACAGAAGACCTTGCAGATTATTCTGAATAAAGAGCGTCTGGGGAAACTGGAGTAGAAGTTTGCGATGTCTTCCTTGCGTATAACCAGCCTTATGAGTGAACGTAATTGATTTGTCGAAATTCTTAATTTGGAAAGATACTATGTTGATTCATGAAACCAGTCATTGGATTTTAAAACACAGAGCCGATTCCAAATTGCCCGGCTATCTCATTTTACAGGCTAAGAGTCCACAGGCGGACTCTCTTTCTAAACTTTCTTGCAATTCTATAAATGAACTTGGGTTTTTACAAGCGCAAGCGACGGGATGTTTAGAAACACGACTTGGTGCCAGACTTGTTTATATTTGCCGTTTCGGACATCAACCAGGAAACTCTCCTCATTTTCATATTGTTCCTTTTTATGATTAGGTTAAAAAAGCTTACCTAGCAGATCCCTTTTGGGTAGAATTTGAACCGGAACCCGATGGCCCGGTTTATTTTTACTTATATCACGAGAGCTTTCATTGAGTACGAGACTTCACCAAACATTGAAGGCCCCAGCATTGAAATGGCCGTCCAGGTTCTTCGTCAAGATTTTGCTAAGTTTTATGGATAAACTTTATCTTAGGAATCAATTTATGAACACTTCATTACGCGCCTCATTTTTATCTTTAATATTTTTGACGACTAATGCATGGTGCTGTAACTCCGATGATGAAGATAGCTCTATAGAAATCATTAAGCCAACTGTCAGGCAAGGCTTGCTGAATAGTCCATTTAACTTTCTACCCAGGGATATTGTCCTGAATATAGGTAACACATCCGGCAATACGCTCAACTTACGGGAAACGTGTACCGCTTTCAGGCACACTTTCCCCAAATATTATGACAAGACTTTCAAGTCAAAAGTTCAGGCTGTTGTTCCAAGGCATCATCCGGCTTTTCAAGCAGCTCTGGAGACAGGGGAACTTGACCTCAAAGCTCTAGGACTGCCTGACGATGTGTTTAGTTTAAATTTATACCAGATCACCACAGCTGATTTTATCCGACTAGGTTTCCAACGTACTGTAAAACGAGAACCTATTGACGCTAGCAAGGCGGTTCTATTTTTCCAAAATATCAATAATGGGCGAGTTCGGCCCGTCACCCACATGGTCATGAGAACGGATGGATCCAAGAAAACAGATCGAAGGATCGCACCAGAGGTTGTTGATAATTTAAAAAAAAGCGGCGTAAGAATTACTTATCATAAAGAAGCTGACAACGATGGTATCGATGATCTATTCAATGATCTGGACCTGAACGAAAAGGAGTTCCAAGGGTTTATGAAATTCGTATCTTACGAAAGAATATACGAGCCCATTTTCAAGAAAGAAGGATGGTCTTGTTTGAGCTATCTAGTGAGAGCCGAGAAGCCATCGATAGCAGTTCCTTTGCGATTAAGTTATCCAATTCGAGATAATCCGATGCAGGAAGGTGAAACATTTCATTTTGTAACAAAAGAAACTTTGCTAGCCGCGATACATACTTACGAAAAAATCGTGAGCAACCTCCAAGACTATCATTTATTGTGCCTTGCATTTGACCATGACATGTACTTTCTGAACTACGGCCTATTAAGGTTTGCCGACGATCCGTATTATCTGAATACCATTCTACGGATTTCACAGCTACGCCTTTGCTTTGGAACGAAGCTACTCGGGCATAACCAAACTGGTTTGCAAAAAAACACGAATGCTATAAAAAGTATAAGTCATAAAGATACAGAATCAATTCTGTTACTCCTGCGCGCCTTTATTCCTGAGTTTTCGCCATCAGACTATTTCAGCGACCCGGACGAAATCCAGTTTGGTGCGATAAAACATTTCTTCCACCACACAAACATCTACGGAGAAGAATATAGGTTTGATTCATTAAATACCAAACGCCATGATCTCTTCATGGATTTCATGTTTGAACTCAGCAAATTTAGCCAAGAAGAACAGCTGCCTCGTTTACAAAGATTGATGGTCCTGCTTACCTTAGAACACCTAAATTCTATCGAAAGGAAGAAAGTCATGAAGATAGGTTACCAGGGTTTTGCCACTCATATTGGGCGGTCCTTGAGTTATATTTTTGACCTCACCAGACTAATGAATAATCTAGGTTTCTCGCGGTTTGTGATGTTTGTTAAGGAAAAACATCCTGAATTCAATCCATTTAAAAAACGTGCTGAAACTGAATTTCGCGAGCTTCTGGCAGCTTTTGAGAAATAAAAAAGCCTCCATTTCGCTGATTCATGCCAACCTAATCTCGATTCTCTCAATGGATTTTCCTGGATGGGACCGCTTTAAGGCAACGCAACCAACCTCAGCTGTAGATTTCACGTGGGTGCCACCACACGGGACTTCCGCAAAGCCATCTATTTTCCAGTAGCGCCTTTGGGTTTCAACATCTGTAAAGCCTTTTTCAATAGGCTTGTCGCTATTGATGATCTCGTTATATTCAGCCAACACTTCTTCAAATATCGAGGAAATGTTGTTGTCAGAGATAAAATCTATTCGTGCTTTTGATTCAGAAATATGGGCGCCGACCTTTTCAAAACCATACTTTCGTGTGACGATCTCCAGGATCAACTCAGCGGCAAAATGCAGACGCATGAGATTATGCCTGCGCGGCCAATCGATTGTCATCTCCACATTTTCATTAGGCTCCAGGTCATGTCCTTCTGGAAGGGTGTAGTAAATGAGATTACCCTCCATGCGAGAGCCGATCACCTCAATGCCATTTATAAAGGCCTTATCGCTCTCCTGTCCACCAGAAAAAGAAAAGACAATAGTCTCGGCGAACAATACTTCGCAATCGTTAACTTCAACCACCTGTGTGTTCAAGGTATGTTGATATGGATCATCCCAAAAAACTTTCCTCATGCATCATCTCCAAATAGAGCCCAGGCCACTTTAATGCTCTAACCCATGCACCACCTTTGCAGCCATGAAAGGAATGCCGAAGCTAGTGGCAGCCGCCTCATCATGCCAAGTATCGCCGATCATGATGCTGGTGTGCTCATCGATAACATGACCAAATTCTTCTCGGACAAGATCCCTCATGACGACAAACATACCTATGCCGGGCTTTTTGAATTCTCCTATGTGTTTTTCATAACGAGGATCTTCATGAGCCTTTTTAATAATGATGCTTTCGTCATATTTTTTTATCACAACGTAACAAGCAACCCCACCAATGCTAGGCGAGAAAGCTGCTGCTCGTATGGGAAGATTGCCCATTAGATCTATAAATTTTGTCGCAACTTTATCGGGATCAAAGTTTTGAGCTTCGCTCTCAGGAGACTTAAAGCCAGAGATGATACAGTTGAAATCAGCCTTAGCCATGGCCTGCTCAACGCCAGGCAAAATAACTTTGGCCTGACTGGCAGAGTCATTGGGATCTTTCGATCCGGTCACCGTACCATCATTATCCCAAATCAATATTCTTTGTTTTAGGGTCATCTCGTTTATTTCCGGTGCTTCTGCAGTTGCTATACATGCTGGTATTTCTAACAGCATAAGGCAGAATATCAATATATTTTTCATCCATAAGTCTCCTCGATTAAGCCTTATAACATGGCCTAGATGTTGGACGGAACTACATCTCTATCCCACGGTCCCTTCGATTAACACGTTCATTGTCAAGTAGCTTATGATGAAACTCCTCTAACTTGGCACCTAATGGTTCGTTGATGGCTTTGATGTCTTGAATTATCGTTGGATCTTTCGCCAGTAACTTCATTTTATCGCCCCCAAAATCATTACAATCTTTCACTTACTCCGCTGACGCGGAGCTGCGTTCAAGATAACGGGGGTTATGATATTTATTTTATGGTAAAAGGTATAATTACAAAAGGGGCCTATGGCTAAAGTGTATCCATCGCATAAACCCCGCACCACTACTTATCTTCAGAGCCACCCACGGCATATAATCTTTTTGCCGATGTCTCAAGAGCTTTAGAAGCTATAGACTGCACTTGATTTGAGGCCTGATCTGCTTTCTGAGTTAGCATTTTAATCATCTGGTCTTGTTCGGCTATTTTGCCTTGTAATGACTTGATGGTATATTCATTTATTTTCAAACCACTTGCGGCTTCAGCTTCTTTCAATTTTATATCATAAGCAAATTGTGCCTCTAACTTTTCTTTAATGGCGTTCTCGGCTTCAGCAACAGCTTTTTCGAGCTGCTCAGGAAAGGTGATGACTTGGTCTTTGAAGGATGCAAACTCAGCCTCTTTTTGTGCTACTTGCTTTTCGCGAGCCTCTAGCTCCTCGCGCAGAACAATCAGTTCTTTTTCTAAAGTGGCTTTCCCTTGAGCATAAACATCCGATTCCTGGCGACGCTTTAGTTCTAAATTGTATAAATAATCTTCGTTTTCCCGCGTACGTTGAAGCGTCAATTTTTCTTTAGACTCCGCGAATTCTTTTTCAAGCCGTTCGTTTTCTTCTTTCCAGTGTTGTCGTTGCTCAGCAATAGCTTTTTCATAAGCTAATTTTTTCTGCTCTTCCTCTATTTTGAAGGCTTCAACTTTTTCTTGGTGAGTGCGGATTAATGCGGCCAATGTATGGGCTGTTTCTTTTATCTGATAAAGCTCTTCAAGATGAGTCTGCTCCAAAGAGATAGCCTGCCTTACATCATTCAATTTCTGATATTCAGCCAGCAAATCTTCAGACAAAACATCGATTTGCTTGATAGACTTTAATTTAATATGGGACAGCTGAGTGAGCAAATCATCCTTTGAGACATTGGAAACCTTATCTATCATGGCCCTTGCTTCTTGTTGCCGCTTTTGTTCTTGAGGCACTTCAACAACTTTTTCGGCTAACTTCGCCAAAACTTCGTTGTAGGCTGATAAAATTTGCTCTTTTGTGCTTTTCTGCGTAACTTCCGGTACTTCAAGTTTTTTCACAATACATATCCTAAACTATTATGTCGGCAACTAAAAATTCATGCTGGAGAAATAGCATTTTCCTGATGAATAAGGCAACAGATAAAATTCGTATTTTTCCAATTCTTGATTGACAAATCGACAATCAAGCCTATATCTATTACAAACAAGCAATAACGTCATGCAATATGTCCTTTGTTCGGGGAGACATCTCTTAATCTCTCACGGCTTTATGGCAAGTTAGAAAGCACATTTTATGGCACACGTCAGGGCGGATCTTCCAAAAAATCTGTATGCGTTTATAGGGCATTTTTTGCAACCCTATAGATCGGCTGCCTTCATATCTGTGGCCCTTGCTCTCAGTGCGGGACTTTGGGGACCCTTTAACAGTCTTTTGATTAAACATATCATCAATCTGCTTCCGCAAGTTCAAGGCAATAATTTATCTATGCTGTGGGTTCCAGGGGCCTTTATTGTTCTGAACTTTATCGTCTTTGATAACTTCACCTGGCGGGGCATAGCCTACATTCGGAGTAAAATTACACCCTTAATTATTAACAATGTCATCGCTGAATCTATGAATCATGTGCTAGAAAAATCCCCGCAGTTTTTTCAAGATAATTTATCCGGAAAAATATCCAAACAGATCACAAATTTAGCCGATGGGATTGAAAAGCTGACGGGGAGTATCATCTCTAATTTCCTCAGGGGCTCTGTGCTATTGCTGGCTTCTTTTGTGGCTTCTTATTTTGTAAATCCGGTTTTTTTCTTCATTTTATTGACATGGTTTGCGCTCTTTGCGAGTTTCAGTATACTCATGTCGAAAAAACTTGTCGCCCTGTCAGATGCGCAAGCCCGAACAGAATCTACCGTTGTCGGTGAGCTCGTAGATTCGATCTCTAACCACAACAACATAAGAATCTTTGCAAAAAAAACTTATGAGAACACACGAATGATTCCATTTTTTATGGAATACATCAAAACCTATAGAGCCACCAATTTTTATGCCCTCCTCATGCATTCTATACAAGGCGGATTAATCTCCGTTATGATGGGGTTTTCCATCTATTTTCTTATTTATCTTTATGGTAAAAATTTAGTCACAATAGGTGACTTTGCCTTAATTTTAGGCCTTTCCATGGAAACAGGCCACATGATGTGGTTTACCATGGATAACGTGGATGAATTCAATAAGGCCGTTGGTCGATGCAAACAAAGCCTAAACGCCTTAATGACTCCTCTGGAAATTGAGGATAAGCCTCAGGCTAAATCCTTAATATGTGATCATGGACAAATCACTTTCACAGGTGTCAAATTCCATTACAAGGGAACAAACCCTCTATTTGATGACAAGAATATAACTATTGAGTCTGGACAAAAGGTGGGGCTCGTGGGTTATTCTGGTGGAGGTAAATCCACTTTTGTGAACCTCATCCTCAGGCTTTATGACGTAACCGATGGCCAAATCCTCATAGACGGGCAAGATATCCGCGATGTCACCCAAGATTCTTTGCGCACGGCCATTGGCATGATTCCTCAAGACCCTTCACTTTTTCAGCGGAATCTCATGGAAAATATTCGCTATGGGCGCATGGAGGCGACTAATGAAGAAGTGATAGAAGCAGCCAAACAAGCCCACGCCCATGAGTTCATATTAAAACTCCCGCAAGCTTATGATTCTCTTGTGGGTGAACGCGGCGTAAAGCTCTCAGGTGGGCAACGCCAAAGGATAGCTATCGCACGAGCTATGCTAAAAAATGCGCCTATTTTAATCCTAGATGAAGCAACATCTCAACTCGATTCGGTTACAGAAAACTATATCCAAGAAAGCATGACGCATCTGATGCAAGGCAAAACCACGATTATTATTGCCCACCGACTCTCTACGCTATTACATATGGACCGAATTCTGGTCTTTGACAAAGGAAAAATAGTTGAAGACGGAACCCATGCCGGACTGCTCGCAAAACAAGGCCTATACAAAACCCTTTGGGACGCCCAAGTGGGAGGATTTCTGTTGGATGATGTGGATAAAGAATAAAAATATTTAATATCAATAAAGACATATGCTATAATTTAATTAAGTAGTAAATCTTAATCTGGATGGTGCGTTCATGACAGATTTTGAAAAACAATTACTGAATTTTCGACTGACAACGGCTCACATTCTTTACCATATGCCCGATCATCCCAAGGTCCTGCAGACTTACCTATGGCAAGACTTTGATTTGCAACCGGATTTTCCTATACTGCAAAAATTCTTAAATTTCTGGGAGAATAATCTGGATGGTCGTTTGCATTCGGTAACGATCGGCAGCGTTCAACTCATACAGCCTTCAAAAGTGCTGCATCTGAATCAGGATTTTTACTTGCATTAAGTTGCTGCCATACTGTATGGGCGATCGTGATAAAAATTTTGGATATATCGTGTTCTGGTTCGCATTGAACGATGGGGTGATGGCTATCTCCGGATTCTCTCAAGACCATATTTAAAGGTATTTCACCTAAAAAGGGAATCCCGCAGGAAACCGCATCCTGCCTGACCCCGCCCTTGTGGAATATGTGGGAAGTCTCTCCACAATGGGGGCATAGAAAAAAGCTCATGTTTTCCAACAAACCTAGAATAGGCACATTAAGGGTCTGAAACATTTTTAATCCCTTACGCGCGTCTATTAAAGCTAAATCCTGAGGTGTTGAAACGATCACAACCCCCGATAGGGATGCATTCTGTGCCAACGTCAGCTGCACATCTCCTGTACCGGGTGGCATATCAATGACCATGATATCCCTATCACTCCAGGCCACCTGCTGCAACATTTGGTTAATCGCCTTTATCACCATGGGACCCCGCCATATGGCTGGTTGATCTTTAGGTATTAACAACCCCATAGACATGCATTCAACACCATCAACTATTTCCGGGTTCATTTTCTTGCCGTCTGTCGAAGATGGTGGATTGCTTAATCCCAACATATGGGGCACTGAAGGCCCATAAATATCCGCATCTAAAAGTGCGACGCGCAAACCCATGACCGAAAAAGCAAAGGCTAAATTTACAGCGACTGTCGATTTACCCACGCCCCCCTTACCTGATGCAACCGCGATCACATATTTTATTTTCCCGTCCGGCTTTTTTTCTTGTGTGGCATAAATGGATAATTCTAAGTTTTCATCTAGATCCATAAGGATTCTTTTTAATTTATGCTCATATTCATCTAATTGATTTTCTGGTATATTTAGACTAATAAGCACATGATATCCCTTTACCACCAGTCCAGATAGACTCCCTGCAGGAACAATTTTTTCTACACAATTTAAAACTATTTGTTCGAAGTGCGATTGACTTTGCATGTGGCAGGCAATAAAACTTATACTAGGTTGAAGAGAATTATTATTCATACGACTTCACCACAAACAATGCAAGTAAAACGAGAGGTTCCTTTATGGCTTGGGATTCGAATGACGGAAAAGGCCCTTGGGGCGGCAAAGGCGATGACAATAAATTCAATTGGCAAAAGAGGAAAAGCACCGGCCCCGCTAGCTTTGAAGAGGCTGTTCGTCGCGCACAAGATCAATTTAAGCAGAAGTTTCCTAATGGCCCCTCCAATTACTTTGCGATAAGCTCGATTGCTGCAGTCTTATTTTTTCTCTGGATATCTACTGGTGTTTATATGCCTCGTGAGGGTGAAGAAGCCGCAATTTTACGTTTTGGTGAGTACGTGCGCACAACTGGGCCAGGTTTAAGCTGGCACATCCCCTTTCCTTTTGAACAAGCGATTACGCGACGTGTTTCTGAGGTGAACCAAATAACCAGCGATACAGACAGCCCCATTCAAGTGGCCGTTGGAACGTTGCGCGAAAATTCTGATCAACCCTTGATGTTAACTGGCGATGAGAATATCGTGGATGTCAGCTATACGGTGCAATGGTATATAAATGATTTGAAATCATACCTCTTCGAAACGAAAGATCCGGATATCACCGTAAAGATTGCCGCGGAAAGTGTCATACGAGAAATTATTGCCCAAACACCTATGACCCAAATTTTAACCACGGGCCGAGGAACCATTAGCGATAAAGCAAAAGAATTATTGCAAAAATTATGCGATGAATACGCCTTAGGCATTCAAATCAAAGAGGTCAGCTTACAACGCGCCGACCCGCCTGCACCTGTGATTGAATCCTACCGTAGCGTGCAACGAGCAAAGGCCCTAAAGGAGCAAAAAATTAACGAGGCCACAACTTATAGAAATGGGGTGGTTCCTGCCGCAGAAGGGGAAGCCATTCGCCTCATTCAAAAAGCAGAAGGCTATAAAGAAGCCAAAGTCGCCAAAGCCAACGGTGAAGCGGGCCAATTCAAACTTATCCTGAAGGAGTATGAGAAGGCCCCTGAAATTACATCTTCAAGACTAAGAATAGAAACGATTCAAAAGGTATTGCAGGGCGCACCTAAGGTGTTTTTTGACAGTGAAAAAGGTATGTCTAACGTACTCCCTCACATGTCACTACCTGCCCTTGTGCCGCAAACGCCTAAAAA
The DNA here is from genome assembly GCA_017993335.1 of Alphaproteobacteria bacterium. Lineage (GTDB taxonomy): Bacteria > Pseudomonadota > Alphaproteobacteria > JAGOMX01 > JAGOMX01 > JAGOMX01. The sequence goes on from JAGOMX010000005.1 coordinate 40,093, forward strand.
AGAAGGATCTGAATAATGTCACAAAAAGCCATGTATAGCGGCGTAATTGCCAGCGTCTTTTTTATTATAATTGCCTTCTCTTCTCTATTTACAGTCGACCAAAGAGAGACAGCCTTTATATTACAATTTGGTGAGTTACAAAAAGTATACTCGACACCAGGTTTAAAGATGAAAATCCCCTTCATCCAAGAAGTGGTTAAATATGACAAACGCTTATTAAACGCCAGCCTGCCCGCAATGGAAGTAACAGCTGGTGACCAAAAACGTATCGTAATAGATGTGTTTGCCCGTTATTTAATTAGTGATCCCGTTATTTTCTTTAAGGCGGTCCAAAACGACGCGGGAGCCAAAAATCGTTTGGCAACGATTATCGCTCGCAGTATGCGTGGAATCGTGGGACAAATAGATTTAACAACCCTGCTGTCAGAAGAACGCACGACAATCATGAACAAAATTCACAAAGAAGTCATGGATGCGGCTAAGGGCTTAGGTATGGATGTAAGAGATGTACGTATTGTGCGCGCGGACCTGCCAAAGGAAAACAGTGAAGCCATTTTCTCTCGTATGAAAAGTGAACGCGAAAGAGAAGCCAAACTCTTTGTTGCGGAAGGCGATAAAGCCGCAAAAGAAATCACCTCAAAAGCCGATAAAGACCGCACAATTATATTGGCCGAAGCCAATAAAAAAGCGCGTCTTCTTGAAGGTGAAGGTGAGGCTTTAGCCACAAAGATCTATGCAGAAGCCGTCGGACAAAACACGAACTTCTATGAATTTTATAGATCTTTACAGGCATACGAAGAATCCTTGCAAGGCGATACGACATATGTATTATCCAAGGATAATAAGTTCTTTAAGCATTTTTAAATTAGGAATTACATTCATGATGACACATTTTAAAAAACATCTAAGTTACGCGGCTATTGTAGTGGCATATGGCTTGATTTTCGGCCTTAGCCCCTCATCGGCCAGAGCTAATCCTGAGGTGGCAAAACCAGCTAGCGTTGAAAACATAAAAGCTCCTGGTCCTGTAAGTTTTGCCGATATCGTTGAGCCATTGTTGCCGGCTGTGGTCAACATCTCAACCAGTCAAGATTTAGGTAAAAAAGAAGCTGCAGAATTACCAGAAATTCCAGAAAATCATCCCTATCATGATTTTTTCAAACACTTTTTTGAGGAGCATTACTCCAAAACCCCTCGGAAAGCAACGGCATTAGGATCTGGTTTTATTATTGATGCTTCTGGTCTTGTGGTAACAAACAATCATGTCATTGCAGACGCTGATGAAATTACGGTTATTTTACACGATGAAAACAAAACTGAACTAAAAGCAAAGGTTGTCGGTCGGGATCCACGTTCTGATCTCGCCCTGCTTAAGGTGGATGCGAAAAAAGATCTTCCCTTTGTAAAATGGGCCGATTCAACAAAGGCAAGAACGGGCGACTGGGTTGTGGCGATAGGAAATCCTTTTGGTTTAAGTAGCTCTGTCACCACGGGTATTATTTCAACCATTGCCCGGAACATCTCTGCGCAAATGAAGAATTCACCAGGTGGTGCCGATATTGTAGATGGCTATATTCAAACGGATGCAGCCATTAACATGGGAAACTCTGGTGGCCCTCTATTTAACATGAATGGTGAAGTGGTCGGCGTAAACACAGCCATACTCTCTCCTTCTGGAACAAACATTGGAATTGGCTTTGCCATTCCTTCAGAAGTCGTCAAACCTATTATTGAACAACTCAAGACCTATGGCCGCACACGCAGAGGTTGGTTAGGGGTTCGCGTTCAAGTGGTAACAGACGAAATCGCAGAAGCCCTAGGCATGGAAAAAGCGCAAGGCGCCTTAGTCGGTAGCATTACTGAAAATGGCCCGGCGGCCAAAGCAGGATTAAAACCGCGCGATGTGATTATTACCTTTAATGGCGTACCGGTACCTGAATCCCGCTCATTCCCTCGTATCGTAGGCGAGACAGAAATAGGGAAAGAAGTCCCTGTTGTCATCGTGCGTGACGGAAAGAAAATGACGCTTCAAGTGAAGGTCGGCGAGTACGAAGCCGCAGAAGAAGCTGGTTTAATCCCATCACAACGGGTTGAACAAGAAGCCAAAAAGAACACCAAGGATATCCTTGGTATGAGCCTTCGGGATCTTACACCACAGGATCGAGCCAGCATGCAAATCCCAGCGGATTTAAAAGGCGTCCTAATCATGAAAATTGATCCCTATAGTGAAGCCTATCAAAGCAAAGGCTTACGTAACGGCGACATCATCGTGGACGTAGGCGGCACGCCTGTATCCAAAACCGAAGAAGTCATCGCTTTGGTCGAGGATGCAAAAAAGAAAAAGAAAAAACATGAAATCTTCCAAATTAGACGCGGTGAAAATGTGCTCTTCATCGCCCTCAATGTAGAAGAACCAAAGCCAACTCCACCAGATAACAAATCAAAGTGGTAAACAAAAAAAAGCGGGGCCAAAAACCCCGCTTCTAACTTCTGCCATTTCGTGTGACAAATAATTCAGCCACAAAACCAAAGACGGAATAAAGAGTCAAAACATAAGGAATGTTTTGTTCTTTCGCTTCTATTCGGGGTGCTGCACCATAAACCCGAACCCAAGTCCATTGAGGGACAAAAGTTATAGGAACAGGTTTGGGAATGTTACCTTGCGGCTGGCTTCTGTAGCATAATGGGAGCCTACGTTTCCGCTGTTTAGGGATCCCAGAAACCCCTGATTTTGGGGTGCAGCGTCTGAAAACTATTAAGACCCAAAATTCGGCTGGTAAGATATTTTCTAAAAAATGGGTGTCAAAATTACCTAGATGACAAGCTTCACTGCCTAGATTTTTGATGGATAAAATATATTTATCCGACAAATACTTGACATTTAATCAGAGTAAGCATATATAAAATCTTAGTAATACTGTGGTGGTATTGCTAAGATTTATACTTTGGAGTTGTATTATGAAACTTAATAGAAATTTTGCTTACGGAATTCTTTCCGCGTGTGTAATCATCCCCGCTCATTGCAGCGACATTAATGATGAAATCAATCCTCAGGGCTCTACTGCTACTCAATTCATTAGTGGTAATTCTAGCCGTGTAAGTGGTCTAGTTAGCTACACACTCAAAGATGGATCAGTTATAGGAACTTTTCCAAAGCTGTTATCTCTTGTTAAGCAGAAAGAGGCCGCTGGTGTGTGTCCAGAAACTATTCTAGAAGAGTTTGATTTTTCAGTTAATCGAATTAATACCACATACGGAAAATAATGAATTTGTTTCTCTTTACGAGAAAATGTTGCATCCTCATTCATTAATATTGATGAATGAGGGCGTGAAGGGGATAACTCATACAAGAGACGTTCGCAAAGTAACCATAAGATTTTATTGGTACCGGGTCTCATATAAACATATATTGATTTTGGTACTTGGTAGCAATAGCATGCCCCAATAACATGGGTTTTTGGCGCAAAACACACCACCAACAGGACTCTTCATGTGTAAGCGGTTAAACAACCCCACCAGATAACAAATCAAAGTGGTAAACAAAAAAGCGGGGCCAAAAACCCCGCTTTTTTTATGGCAAATACTTTATTCTATCTCTATTAATTTCGCTTATGCTCTTACATCCGGATAAAATCATGAGGAGTTCAAATTCAGCTTTTAAATTTTGTATAAGCTCTTTTACGCCTGCTTCTCCCGCGATGGCCAAGGCAAAAAGATAAGGTCTGCCAATAAAGACAGCATGGGCTCCTAAGGCTAGGGCTTTAAAGATATCTGACCCTCCACGAATACCACTATCCATAAAAACGGGTATTTTTCCATTTACAGCCTCGATCACATCGGGCAAGGCATCCAGCGAAGGAATTGCGCTGCTTAATTGCCGCCCACCATGGTTGGAAACAACAAGCGCATCCATGCCATACTTCACGGCCAACTTTGCATCTTCTGGGTTTAGAATGCCTTTTACAATGATAGGAAGCTTGGTTAATTTGCGCACAGATCTTATTTCTTCCCATGTCAGAGATCTCTCGGATGTCAGATGACTGACTAACATCAGGGCTTTCTGAGGCCTGAGGCTAAATAAATTAGAAAGAGTATTTCCGGGATAATGACGTGCCATGCCAATTAAATATTTTATAAGCGTAAAGTTAATCTTTGGCGAGGGCATTTCTGCATCAGACTTCATATAAACATCCAGCATTTCCTTAAAAACAGGATCACTGAAATATTGACCCATACCATGACTGTTTTCAAAAGGAGAATATCCTAATGTCAGGTCTTGCGTACGCCACCCGACGACAGGCGCATCAATCGTAAAAACGAGTGCTGAACAACCGCATGCCTCTGCTCGACGAAGAAGACTTTCATTTAATCTTTCGGACTGCGTCCAAATATTTTGAAACCAACGAGTACAATCCCCCATACCTGCCGCGACAACTTCCATAGGCGTCGAAGCATAGGAAGAAAAAACCATACCAATATTTTCGGAAGCAGCCGCCCTACCAACAGAAGCTTCACCAGGCTTGCCTCTTTCGCTGTGCAGAGCCAAAGGGCCTAACAAAAATGGATAATCATGTTTTTTGCCGAATATCTCAACGCTTGTAGATAAGTTATTGGTATTTTGTAAAACTCTTGGAATGATTACCCATTTTTTAAAGGCGTCTTTATTTCTTTGCGTTGTCGTTCCCCGACCAGATCCTGTGGCCACATAACTGAAAGCGCCTTCCGTCATATACTTTTGGGCTTCCCCCTCCAGTTGATCTAAACGAACAGGTATTTTCGGTTTTTCCCCTGAAACCCCTTTTAGCATAATTTCAAATTGTCTTTTTGAAACGTAAGCTACATCAGATCGAAAATCATCACTCAATTTTTATTCCTTACAGGTAGGCTTATATATCATAAGTCTACCTGTATTGTATTAAAAATTATTTAAGGGTTTCCATTTTCCACTGGCCATCTTTGCCAACTGTATTGATGGCATAAAGAGTTTTTACATCTCCATTCTCATCAAAATCTACAGCCCCAGATGCGCCTACATACTGGATGTCTCCGCCCTTAGCGAGGATTTCTTTCGCTTTTTTAAATTCACCTGGATAGATTAATTCCCCAGGAGCATTCGCAATAGACCGAAGAGCCTCGGATATTTTCTTACGATCCGTTGAGCCCGCTTTCTCTATAGCTAAAGCCAACACAAACATGGCATCATAAGCGTTCGCAACAAAGTTTTCGCCAGAACTTAATTGCACGTCTTTAGCTGCAGCAAGCCATTTTACGTAGGCTTCTGAATCTTTATCGGAAGTTCCGGACACGACAGATAATCCTGTTAATGCATCGGCTCCCAATTGCTTGGCAAGATCATCAGACCGCATCGCATCCCCTGCATAAAAAGCATTAAAGGCTTTTGTCTCTAAAGCATTACGCAAAATTACAATTCCTCCATTGCCTGGATACGCAAAAAGTGCCATGTTTTTTGTATCTTTGGCTAAAGTTGTAACTTCAGAACGATACGTTTGCTTACCTGGATCAAAGGCCTGCACGGCGGTAACTTTTCCACCTTTTTCCTTAAAGCTTTTTACAAAAACTTGTGAAATACCCGTGTTGTAATCGTCATTGCTGTACATAACTGCAATTTCTTTTACGCCGTTCTTTATAGCCAGATCTGCAATGACTTGTCCTTGATAGGCATCTGATGCAACTGTACGAAAGACAAGGTCGGTACCTTTTTCCATAGACGTCATCATCGGGGATGTTGCAGAAAATGAAATCGATACAACACCTGCTGGTATCGTTACGGATTGCGCTTGCGCAATCGCAGCCCCCGAGCACCCTGGGCCAAAGACCGCAACAACTTGATTCACATCCACCATCTTTTTGGCAACGTCTACTGCTGCAACAGGATCACATGCAGAATCACCCTTGATATATTCTAGCTTTTCGCCACTCGCAAAAAAGCCGCCTTGCTCGTTAACCTGTTTTAAAACCAGGTTTGCAGCCTTTTCGATCGGCGGCATAAAACTCGCAATAGGCCCTGTTGTGTCTAAGGCGACGCCAACCTTTACGCCTGCATGAGAGGCTGTCGCCGCACATAAAAACGCAGATAGATACAGAAGTGACTTTTTCATTTTTTTTCCTTTTTTATTATTGCCACCATATGTTTATACTCTCTTTCCTGCCGCGGTGGATCTCGATTCAGGAAGCAAACCTTGTGGGTATTTTTGAATAACGATTTGCAAAAATACACCAATAAACATCATACGTAAAAACGCAGCTCGACTACTTAATGTCGTCTCGCTAATTATATCTTGGATCGACGTCAAAAAGCTAATACCGAACTGAATAAATAGCTCACTCGAGGACCACAGGGTCCACATTAAAAATGCACCCAAAATAGCGCCACGATTATTTCCGGATCCACCTACAATTAACATAACCCAGACAAGAAATGTCATTTTCGCCGAATCAAATGTATTTACAGGATCAATTAAACGAATGTGTTGAGCAAGCAAGGCACCGGCCAATCCCATTAAAAAAGCCCCAAAGATAAAGGCTTCAATTCGCCGGCGATGAACATTTTTTCCAGCCGCCATGGCGGCAATTTCATTCTCGCGTATAGCCATCATCATTCTACCCCATGGGGATTTTCTGGCTTTTTCCATAATTGTATAAAGCACGAAAACACAAACCAGCACGGTAAGCGAAAACAGGGGCTGCCACCACCAATTCGGCAGTGATTCAAAAAAGGCTTTCCAAGATCCGGGCTCCATCAACCAACTCATGGGTACGCTGGAATAGAAACGCTCTTCGGAAAGACTTTCCCATGCTCTTGGTATTTGCCCGATCCCCCTGGGTCCATTCGTTATGGCGGCTTCGTTATTTAAGATCAATTTTATCGTTTCCGCAATACCCACAGTCGCTATGGCTAAATAATCCGACCGAAGACGTATACAGATTACGCCAATGCACGCAGCCACCACACCCGATATCAGCATTGCACAAATTGCCCCGACAGCTAAAGGTAAACCAAAGCCACCATAGTGAAAGGGACTAGAGTCTGTCGTTAAAAATGCATAAGTATAAGCACCTATCGCCACAAAACCAGCCACACCCGCATTAAATAATCCTGCAAAGCCCCACTGAATGTTTAAGCCAAGAACAATAATCGCGTAAATACCACCCATGGATAATAAAGATAGAATATATAAGGAATATCCCAGCACTGAATCCATTACAATGTCCTCCCCTTAAATAATCCGCTCGGTCTGATGATTAACATCAAGATCATAATAAAAAAGCTCACGGCTGATTTATACCCCGGGCTTAATAATGGCACATCCCCTACCCATGGGTAGGCAGCAAGTTCCTCGGTCAAACCGATTATTAATCCTCCCAAAACGGCACCGAACGGCCGACCTATCCCACCAAGAATGGCCGCGGCAAACATAGGCAGCAACATACGGAAACCAAAATTGGAATCCAAAAACTGCGTATCCATAGCAATAAATATACCTCCAGCAGCCCCACATATGCCGGTAACAATCCATGTCGTACGAATAACAGCCTCCACATCGACGCCCGATGACTTGGCAAGCTCAATACTGTCCGCCACCGCTCGCATAGCCTTTCCCATCCGGGTATGACTTAAGAAATAATGCAAACTCATCGCAAGAATAGCTGTGCCTGAAATAATCCATAAATGCTTATTGGGAACTAAGATCTGCATATGAATAGATCCTGTCATATCTTGAATCCAGGAATTTGGCGGCTCAATACCTATGATAAAAGGTATTTGGTCGGATCCCCATAATGTTTGAACTGCACTACGAATAATAAGCATCATGCCAAAACTAGCTAAAACCAACATGATCCGAGAAGAGTCCCGAAAAGGTCGATAGGAGAATCGATCAACCCACAAAAAAACAATCACAATAATCAATACCGTAGGTATACCAGCTAAAATCGGATGAAGTGTATAACCAAACACCATGCCAAACAGCATACTTACAGACCAGTTCATATAACCGGATAACATCATGAGCTCGCCATGGGCAAAATTACCGAAACGTAAGATACTGAAAGTCAGCGTTATACCAATGGCTCCTAAGGCATAAATACACCCCAACACCAAACCAGGTATAAAATAAAAATTCATAAATTCAAACGCGAAAGCTTCCCACACTAGGTTCAATCCCTCCCCCCCAAAAACATCCGAGCCACCTCTCGATCCGCCAGCAAATCCGCAGCAGTCCCATCGATTTTATTGCTACCCGTCACTAAAATATAACCTCGATCCGATACGCTCAGGGCTTGTTTTGCATTTTGCTCAACCATAAATATAGGAATGCCTGTTTTGTGGATTGTATGAACGGTTTCAAAAACGATGCTTCTGAATTTAGGAGAAAGCCCCGCTGTCGGCTCATCCAGTAACAATAACTTAGCTTCAATCATTAAAGCCTTAGCAATCGCAACCATTTGCTTCTGTCCACCGGAGAGAGTCCCTGCCTCTTGGTTTCTTTTTTCCTTTAAAACTGGGAACAATGTATACATCTCTTCTAATTTATCTTGAAGACCAGATTTACGAGTCCAGGCCCCAATTTCCAGGTTTTCTTGCACGGTCAAACTGACAAAAACATTATGTTTTTGCGGCACATACCCAATTCCATGATTAATAATTTCATTGGGTGGTAATCCTGTAATTTCTTTTCCATTAAAAATGATTTGCCCTTTGCGTATATGCAAAAGACCCAATACAGCCTTTAATACCGTCGATTTCCCCGCACCATTCGGCCCTAAAATCGATACGATTTCATTTCCTTCAATTTTTAAATTGACCCCTTGCAGGATATCAACCTCACCATACCCGGCATAAAGATCAATGATTTGCAATACGCAATCGGATGTCATTGAATAGCGCCGCCGCCAAAATATGCATCAATCACACGCTCATTTTTTCTTATGTCCGCCATAGATCCTTCCGTTAAAATTTTACCCTCGACCATAACAAGAATATGCTCACAAAGTGTTTCAATTAAATCCATATTATGTTCAATAATACAGAACGTATAACCACGCTCCGTATTTAGCTTTTTTATTTTTTCCATTACACTAAGCGTCAAAGTGGGATTCACACCGGCAGTTGGTTCATCTAGCAAAACAAGCTTAGCATCGGTCATCATGGTGCGGCCAATTTCTAGTAATTTTTTCTGACCACCCGATAAATTTCCTGCAAGCTCATGACGCAGATTCATTAAGCCTAAAAACTCTAGAGTCTCCTCTGCTCGATCCAGAATTTCACGCTCTCTTTTCAAGACTCGTGCCTTTTCCAACCAATTCATGAAAATATTTTCTCCAGGCTGCGCCAATCCCGCTACCATTAAATTTTCTAAGCTCGTTAATTTGGGAAACTCTTGACTCAGCTCAAAGGTTCGAACCAGCCCTCTTTTGTATAGCTGATAAGACGGCATGCCCGTTACGTGTTCACCCGCATAAGTAATTGTTCCAGAGCTAGGTTTGATCGCTCCTGCGATCATATTGAAGACTGTACTTTTCCCAGAGCCATTCGGCCCAATAACACCTAAGATAGACCCCGCGTGAATAGAAAAGCTAACCCCGCGAACAGCCAATAGACCACCAAAGTTTTTTGTAAGATTTTTTACGGTTAGAACCTTTTCCCACATTAGTCAGCCCGACCGTTTCCTTTTATTTGAATGAATTCAAAATTTCAGAATGATTTATTTTTGTATAGAGATAAGATTATCATAGTTTTACTTGAATGCAAGAACACAAAATATAACGAAGAACTCGTTTGATAGGATAGAAAGTGCAACCACCACCTGAAATGGTGGTTGCATTCTTTTTTATTATTTCTTCTTACGACCGAAGACTTTTTTAATGCTTTTTTCCGCATCCTTTAACACAGGTTTTACCTGATGACGGACATCTTGCTCTGCTTTTTTTAAAGCCGGAGCTACATCTTCTTTGTAAGTTGTTTCCGCATCCTTCAACACAGGCTTTACTTCATGACGGACATCTTGCTCGGCCCTTTTTAAAGCTGGAGCTACATCTTCTTTGTAAGTTGTTTCCAGATCCTCGATTACAGATTGGATTCTAGAATCTGCACGATCAGGCCCTGCTTGAAGGGATACTCGTGGAGCACCCCCTATGGGATCATCAAGATTAGTGTCACTGGCATAGGCAGTAGAACCCACACCAAGAACACACAAGAGAGAAAAAGAAATATTTTTAATAGACATATATACACCTCATCATTTACTACAACTATTTGATTATAGGGATTGTCAAAATCAGTCAATAGAAATCCCTGATCTTGTTAAGCAGATCCTTGCCTGTAAAGAGCCTGCTCAAAAATCAGCTGGCTATCGCCATTTCCTTAGCGTTTTCTATGCGTAAAACACCCAAGGTATATTCTTCATCATCTTGGAAGGGGCTTTTTACGTTGGATTCTAGCATGAAAGGCCATTTGCCGAAATGTAAGGCGTCTAAATGTTCGCATTCTGGTATTAAGGTTACAATCATCTCAATAGGCAAAACTTCTTGGATATATTCCCATAGCCCTTGATAAAAATAATAGCACAATTCTTCATATGCCTCTGTTTCATCTTGTATCGGGTGATCAAAGGGGAGATAAAAGAATAATTTAGTTCCTTCCCAGGTCATATCATCGTGCAGCATGACTCCGGATTCGCTGAGGGATTCATCCGATAACTTTGGGCCCAAGGTTGGCAATAAACGCATCCCCCCAATAACACCGAATTCATGATGAGAACAAACCAAATAGCGAGCATTCTGCGTATCATACTTATCTAACGCAACCTCTCCCCAAATCAAAGACAGACGGGAAAAAAAGTCCTGCATCAGGCCGCGATATTCGCTTCTATTTTCGGGCGTCACAAAGTAAAAAGTCATTATTCTCTTTCTATTTTATGCCGCAAGCTAGCACAGCTTTTCAAAACTTGCCAATAAAAAACAACCTTTTAAAAAAGGATTTTTTCATCCCCAAAAGCCATGCTGACATGCAACAAAATATAGCTTTTTAGGGTCTACACCCGTACATCCACTTGCGTGCGCTCTTTACGCTCATGGCGTTCTTGAGCATCGATACTTAATGTGGCGATAGGCCTTGCCTCTAAACGGGCAACACCGATAGGTTCGCCGGTTTCCTCACAATAACCGTACTCACCATCCATAATTCTTTGCAAGGCTTCATCTATTTTACTGATCAGTTTTCTTTCGCGATCTCGTGCCCTCAATTCAATCGCACGGTCTGTTTCCGTGGAAGCCCTATCGGCAATATCTGGTTCTTCATGGGTTTCGGCTTGCATTGTATGTATGGTATCCGACGAACCTGACAGCAAGTCTGCCTTCCAATCCAAAAGTTTTTTCCGAAAGTAGGCCAGCATTTTTGGGCCCATATAGTCATTATCTTCCAAAGGAAAGTAATCCTGAGGCATCCTTAGTTCATCCATTAATTTAGCCATGTAACCTCCCCTATTATTTTTATTTCGATAACGGTCTCATGTAACGTTCGAAAAATATACCTCTTTTATAGGCTTTAAATCAAGCCTCGTTTTGCTAATTCAATATTTGCTCTTTGCTCAATTTCTTCGATAATTTGTTTTAATCCAGGATCCGTTATATTCGAATTTTGCAAAGAGACCTCTTTTCTTAAAACCATCAAATCCGTATCTGAAACGTCACCCATTAATAGTTTTAAGCGCACAGACTCTAAAGTATTCAGTATTTTTTCGCCACGTTCTTTAGCGATAACTTTCTCGCTTACTTCCTGCAAAAACAACAGAGGATTGGTCGATTGCGTCTGTGTCACACCTGAAAGATTATCGACCTCTTCTAATTGCCCTAAAGCAGAAGAAAAAGAAAGCTGGCCTGCACTGCCGGATTTTGTAATCCGCCGCAAGGCACTCTTGGATAGGGATGAGACTGAATCTATTTTTGTCATAATCACCATGATACCCCTGCCGATGAATCTTGGCTAGCCCCTAATATTTACCGCTTTAAAATCCAGTTGGCACGAATTTCGCATATGTATGAACAGACAAAGGAATCACACGATGAAACAGATTATCACACTGGCAAGTCTTTTATGCTTTCTTATACAGCCCGTATCGGCCAATAGAGCCCCTGCGCCTGGAGATACCAAAACAAAGCCAGCAAAAGCAAAGAGCATGTCGAATCAAGGCATACGTATCAAAGATATTGTAAACTTTGAGGGTGTTCGTGATAACCAGCTGGTCGGATATGGTCTTGTAGTCGGCCTGAACAAAACCGGGGATTCTCTAACCTCCAACCCTTTCACACAAGAAAGCCTTGTCAGTATGTTGGAACGCTTAGGCGTTAACGTCCGCGGCAAAGCGGGCCTTTCAGGACAAAACATTGCAGCCGTTATGGTCACAGCGGATCTGCCACCTTTTTCTCGACAAGGCTCGAGACTGGATATCTCGGTGTCCTCCATCGGTTCCGCAAAGGATTTGCGGGGCGGTACACTTTTAGTAACACCCCTCATGGCAGCAGATGGCGAAGTCTATGCCGTTGCTCAAGGCCCTGTTGCAACGGGTGGGTTTTCTGAATCCGGAAAATCAGGAAGCTCGGTCACAAAAGGTGTCCCCACCAGCGGACGTATTGCCAACGGTGCTATCATTGAAAGAGAAATCGGCTATGAGCTGAAAGGACAAATGGGTATGCGGGTTTCTCTTAAAAATCCAGACTTCACCACCGCCAAAAGAATCGCCGATGTCATCAATGCTTATATGAATGACAACGGCGCTGTACCTTTAGATCCATCGACCGTCAACTTAACAATCCCAAATAAATATCATGACTCCGTCATTACGTTTATGTCTGAGATTGAACAACTACGGGTCCAGCCAGATCAAACGGCCAAAGTGATCGTTGATGAGCAAAATGGCGTCATCGTCATGGGAGAAAATGTCCGGATTAGCCCTGTTGCTATCAGCCATGGCAACCTGACAATCAAGATTAAAGAGGCCCAACAAGTTTCGCAACCCAACCCCTTTTCAAATACAGGCACGACAGAGCGCGTCGATCGATCAGATGTTAGCATCGATGATGGAGCAGAGAAAAAAATGATCGTCCTCAATAACACGGTTAGCCTGCAAGACCTCGTCAACGCCCTGAATGCCTTAGGCGTAAGCCCCATGGATATGATAACAATCTTGCATGCGGTAAAAGCTGCCGGTGCCCTACAAGCGGATATAGAGGTGCTCTAATGATCGATACAATCAACGCATACACGCCACCCTTGAGCAAAATACCACAACCTTACAATCAAAAAAGTGATGGCGAAGTGGAAAAAGCTGCCCATGATTTTACTTCAGTCTTTTTTAACGAATGTGTGTCTAAAATGCTCGAGGAAGTAAAAAATGAAGAAGAAGATTTTGCCAATGATATCTATCGCTCGATGTTTGCACAGGCGATTGGAGAGGAATTAACAGAGAGCCAAGCCGGCAGATCTATATCCAATGTCATATTGGGCGACATAATAAAAATGCAAGAAAAATTGCAAGGAGCATCAAACCATGATCGATAAATTATTTAAAATAACAGAAGAACTAACACAAGTACTTCAACAAGAACATGTGTATTTAAACAATAGAATGCTCACACAAGCCAGTCAATTGCATAAAGAGAAAGATCGGCTAAATGGCGAATACCAACTTATCATCTCGCAAGTCAAAAAGAATCCCGGCGTCTTCAAACGTTTACATCCTGGCACGCTGGAAACTCTGACGAAAAATACGGCGATCTTACAAACCTTGCTGGAGTCCAATAAGAAGCATATGTCTTTAGTTGCAACAGCCAATCAACGTATTTTACTCTCCCTGGCCAGCGCCCTCTCGAAAAAACCAGCACAAGTGCCAAGCTATAGCGCTCTAGGGGCTATAGTAAGCCAAGCAAAACAAAGAGTTGAAGCCCTTGCTTTCAACGGCTGTATTTAAGGAGAAAACCGATGACTGGAAATCTTTTAACAGCTATGCAATCGGCCATAAGCGGACGTGATCTTGCGCAAAAACAAATAAGCAATTGCGGTCAAAACATCTCTATGGCCAACAAGCTGGATCACTCCCGCACGGAACAACTATACAGCACTCGAGTCATCAATGGCGTTGCATCAGGGGTTTCTATCCATGAAATTAAACGAATCACGGATACGGTAAAAGTTGAACAATTACGCCCCATGACCTCAACACTTACCCACCTGGAAACGTTAAGTACGATTTACAATGATCTAAACCTGCAGATTGGGGTTCCTGGTGAGGACAATACATTTTCTGGCGCCATTAACGATTTCAAAAAATCTCTCGAGGTTTTAGCCAACACTCCCGAGGACAGCGGCAAACGCGCTTCCGTCATACGTATGGCTGAAAATCTCGCTAAAGAAATTAAAAGATTATCGGATACAGCGCAGCAATACCGAAATTCAGCAGATCAACAAATCTACAGCGCCGTGCAAGATGTCAATTCCATCTTAAAAAACATTGAAGAGATCAACAAGGAAATCCAGTACTCCGGATCAAAAGGAAATCCTTCAACGGAATTGCTAGATCAACGAGATGCGGCTTTGACGGAATTGTCTAAACTTATGGATGTCCGCGTACAAATAGATTCAGTAGGCATGGCAAGTATTTTTTGTAACGGCGGCGGTACAATTATGCAGGGAAAGGCGAGCCAAATCTCGTTTAGCCAAACATCTGCTATTAATGCCAGCGTTTCTTACGCCTCGGGGACTGTCAATGGCTTGTTGATTAATGGCGATATCAACCAGGACATCACGACGAAAATCACAGAAGGTCGTATAGGCGCGTTACTCCAATCCCGTGACAAGGAAATGCCCGCCTTACAAAGCGTCCTCGATCAACTAACCGGTACGATACGAGACGAAATAAATGCCATACACAACCGTGGCACATCCTCAATGGTGCCCAATAAATTAGTGGGAACCAAAAATGGACTCACCACAGCAGATGCATTAAATGGTGGAACAGGTGGCGTAAAAATTGCTGTTATTGACCGCACAACGGGTATGCTCGTACAAGAAGTAACCTTGGCTAATTTATCTACCTACGCCACCATCGGTGATCTCCTTACGGCCATCAACCCCTTAGGGGGAGCAGGAACGGCAAGTTTAGATGCCAATGGCGCCTTACAGATTCAAGCAACCAACGCGAATCATGGTATTGCCATAGGCTCAACAACTGTGCCCGAGGGTAGTTTCACCTCCGGCACGAAAAGCCTCGGGTTTTCCCATTATTTTGGATTGAACGACTTTTTTGTAACTGGCGACACTCTACTGGGATCTACACCAGGAATCGCGAACAGCCTCAAAGTCAGGTCCGAAATCAGCACCGACGTCACCAGGCTTGCCAACACCACTTTAGATGTAACCGGCGCCCTCAACACACGAGTTGTCAGCTCTGGCAACGGAAATAATTTTTTGGCCATGCAAGATCTCTTTCTCAAACCGATTGCTTTTGCGGCTTCTGGTAAATTGCCATCTTTATTAATGCCGATTACAAATTACGCCTCTACGATACTGCAATTTACCGTGGATCAAGGCCGGCATATCAAGAACACTTATGAGGGCAAAAACGAGATTTTTCAAATCAGTCAAAAAAGCCTACAATCCATTCGTGGTGTAAACATGCAAGAAGAGATGATGGCACTGATGTTATGGCAACGACAACAAAAAATATGTACAGAAGTAATCCTGGCGGCTCAGTCTATGATGGATGACTTACTACGTATGCGGCGATAAGGAGCAAGACAAATGGTTTCACCGATAACAAGAACCTCGGATCTGGGCGTCAGCTTATCTCTTGATAACAACATGGCCAGAACCTCTAAACGCATTGAACAAGCAACCTTACAACAAACCAGCGGCCTTAAGCTGCAAAGTTTTGCCGATGCGGGAGAACTCACCACACGCATCATAAACCTGGAAAACACACTCGCAGGCTATAATAAATTTGAGCAAGGCGAGAGGACCTTACAGATCCGCATGGGAAAAATGGAAATCATTACCAACCAGATTAATGATATCGCCATCGAGTTTCGAGCCAGAGCCAACAAAGCCATCAGCTTCGGTGTTCCAGACTCCGCTTTTCAGGATTATTGTAAAAAACAATTAAATGAAATTGAACGCCTATTAAATAGCCAAGACCATGAAGGACGCTATTTATTTGGTGGAGATGCCACATCCACACCGCCTGTTGATATGTCTCTATTAACCGCACCAGCTATCGGCGGCGCTATAAATTATGATTACTATCAAGGATCGGAAAACCTATCCGTTGGCCTTATGGGAGACAATCAAAAAATATCCTATGGCGTGCTAGCAAAAGACGATGGCATTGCAAATCTCGTCAATGCCTTGAAAATAGGAACCTTAAACTTTCCTAGCAATACACCTACATCGCCAGGGTACCAGAGGCTTAAAACAGATATCATTCCACTGGCCGAAAAAGCAGCCATTGAAATTCCAGACATCCTTCAAAATATTGGCGCGACCACAAAAATTATAGAACAGTCCGTTGAAAGACAGGATACAATTAAATCCTATACACAAGAATTATTAGCTAATCTTATTGAGACCAACCCAGTTGAAGTCATGAAAGAACTGACAATGTCGCAAATATCCTTAGAATTTTCGATGCTTGCCTATCAAAAAATGATTCAAGGATCTGAAGATTTATTGTCAGCTATGAGAACCATGCGTTAAAAGGAACAACAAAATGTTACAGACCATTACGATAAGCGAGATTACTGCCCAATTAGAATTTCCCGTCATCGTTGAAAGTCGATTCGGCGACCTCGTTATCCGAGAAGAAGATCTGCTGTCATTCCCAAATGGTATTTATGGGTTTGAAGACTACAATAGTTACGCCCTTACAAATTTTGCTGGGCAAACTCTAACTGATTTTCGGGTCTTACAATGCTTAGATGAAATAGGTCTGGTTTTTATCCTAACGCCCCTGACGTATCAAGGCACAAAATTAGTAAACGAGAATGATTTATTAGAGGCTGCCGATGGGTTAAATATCCCTATGGAAAACTGTGATTTTTTTGCGATTACAACAGTGTCTGAAAGCCCACAGGGGTTGCAATTTCAACTCAATCTCAAAGCCCCGATCGTTATTGATAATCGCAGTAGACAAGCCTTTCAGTATATTTTACAAAACACGGATTACCCGGTGAATCATAAAATCGCCATAAATACATGATTTTTCTCATTCATTAACTTTCCTTTAGTGAAGTCATGGTAATTTATGATACAACCATGACGAAGAGGAAAAGAAAGATGTTGAGTAAAATAAAATATTTTGTACTAGTATTTGCCTTAATACTTTGCGGACAAGCACAGGCCGGCATGTGGGCATCCCCCAGCGGATTAACCGCTTGTGGAGCAAAAGCCGTAGAAAAATTCAAGAACATTGCCGATGAAGGCTTAAGCGAGCGCGATTACCAATATGGTCTAGATGCAGCCGCGAAACTGTCCAGTGGGCAAATGCCATACCAAGAAGCGGACCGTCTTATCAATGACGCAATGATTCGTTATATAGACCAAGTTCGCAACGGTCGTTTTGATCCCAAAATGGCGGATCGCACAATTATTATGCGCCCAGAGGATTTAAATGCCTCTGCCATTATTAAAGCTGGTGCTGAATCTGGCAGCTGTGAATGGATGGATCGACAAGAACCACCTTACGAAGGCTATCGCCAACTAAAACCCGTTCTCAAAAAATACCGCCAAATTGAAGCTCAAGGACCTTGGCCAACCCTGCCGAATAATTTAAGCATCTCAGATGGCGAAAGCGATAGCAATTTAGGCACGGTTCGCTTCATGCTAGGCCGGTTAGGATTCTTAGATGCGGGAGATGCCAGCGACAGCAGCAGCTACGACGGAACACTGTCCAATGCCGTAAAAGCATTCCAGTCTTCTCACGGTTTGCTGGCTGATGGCAATATCGGCCCACTTACGGTAAAAGAGCTGAACAAGACTCCCAAGCAACGTGTGAATCAAATCCTTGTCACGATGGAAAGATGGCGTTGGCTTCCACGCAATCCAGGTCAACGACACATATTGATTAACCTGGCCGGATTTGAGCTGCAGGGCGTTGAAAACAATCAAGTAACTCTTCGCAGCAACATCATTGTTGGCGCCGATTATCGGGAGACACCTGTCTTTACAGCGAATATGACCGAGGTTAAGTTTAACCCTTCCTGGACAGTTCCTCATAACCTAGCTGTTAAAGATAAGCTGCCCAAGATCAAGGAGAATCCATCTTACGTGCGCAACAATAACTTTGTTCTGACACAAACCGTGAATGGCAAGACACAAGTTGTAGATGCGAACTCTGTCAACTGGAGCAACGTCAACAGCAGCAACTTTAACTACACGTTGCGTCAAACTCCTGGTGATCATAATGCTTTAGGCAAGATTCGTTTTACGATAGACAGCCCTTTTAGCATCTATTTGCACAGCACACCCGACAAACATCTTTTTGATTATCCGATACGTACCTTCAGTTCCGGCTGTATACGTGTTCAAAAAGTTGCAGAGCTAGGTGCCTTTGCTATGAACAGCCCAGATTGGCCAGTTTCACGCATGCAACAGGAAATGCAAGGCAATGATACCCGTGTGATTAAAATGCCCCGCTCGATTCCTGTGTACTTAAACTACTTGACTGTATGGACCGATGAAAATGGCGTCACGCACTTCATGCCTGACGTGTATGATCAAGACAGATTAGTCCTTCAAGCTATGAAGCGCTGGCTGTAAGACCTCTTTCTATAAGAATCGGGGCGCTAGAAATAGCGCCCCTTTTTTTTCCTGATACTTCCCAAATCTTTTGAAATTTGACCACATTGACGGGTTGTACAATAACCTATATAAATGTGGGATATTTGCATTGAAACCGTCTCAGGAAGTAGTAAATGTATCGTAAATTAAAGATGATCCTATTGGGCTTGGGATGGATGGGATTTGTGGATGTGTATGCATCGAACCATGGTAATCTTCCCTACGGTTTTCAGGCACACCCCCTGGTTCCCATCCATCATATATTTCCTGATTTTATCCCATCAGAGTTTCCTAAACCTAAAGAACCTACAGCCATCACCCTATATGTTACCTCCGATAAGGAATTAAAAATAAAGGCAGGAAAAAGAATACTGGAGGCACTCGGTTATAAGGTATCAAGCTGCCATGGGATCAAAACGCAATCCAACGTAGCCGAACAACCCATAGGTCAAGACAATGGTTTTTTAGGCGCTCGTAATCGAATTAAATCTCTCGAAATAACAATTGCGGATAAACGAGTAGAAAATCCTACAAGCATGATTATTTCTATTGAGAATTTTATGCAGGAAATCCAACCAGGGGTAATTGAGGGGTGTGGGGAGGCTTGTGTAGATATAGCCGCCATCGTGTTAAAGGATCCAGCAGGCAACTTTTATCACTTTCTATCAGATGGTGTGCTGGCCCCCATCGAAGCTTACAGAAAAGCTGAGAAGCATAATGGCGAGAACAAAGACCCTACCGGCTTTTCAAGAGTTGTCGCTGAATTTTTAAAAGATCAGGACCCCCAAATAGAAGTCGCCAACTGGCACCCCTTATTCACGAATCCATCCCGATCAAGAGAAGACATCATAGTAGAGCCCTTTTTGCGACCCTAGACTCTCTACTTTACTTCTCATACGGAGCATCAGAAAGAAAAATTAAATCAACAATGACTTGTAACACAAAATGGTTAGACCCAAGCAAAAAGTGCTGCTAGATTCAAGTGGATTAAAATCTCAGTACGCCTGAAAGGAATTAATGAATGCGCCTCGTCTGGATATTTCTATTTATGCTTACAAGTCAAGAGCTTACCTCTAAATCTATAGGCGAACATGAGGTTAAGGTTGGAAATTT
>JAGOMX010000043.1 GCA_017993335.1 Alphaproteobacteria bacterium
CAACCGCGCAGACCGGATGATCTTTAGCAGTAAGTGACTTTGGTTGATGGTTTTTTTCAGCCAGCAGAAAGCCAAAAAGCGGCCAAAGCTTTTGAAATGCATTGTCGTAAGATATTTTTTGCCCTATCTCCAGGTTAAAGTTTTCTGGATTTACACACGCGGCTTCGCCTCTCACGCTATATCCATTGTCTAAAAGGATATTGCAATAAGTTGTGGTCTGAGTGAGTGGATAAGATCCATACTCAACCGCAGAAATGCGTGACTCCATATATTCTTTGGTCACTCTTTCCGCTGGGGAAGCCTCTAATTTAGTCTGTAGTTCTTGGTCTGTTAACATATAAACTCCTTTGATAAACTCGATAAACTCGATAAACGTTGCCGTCTCTCCGGCTGTCACATGTTAGGTTTTTCTATCCCCAGTAAAAACCAGATATAGGGTCTCCAACATGTCATCGACCAGTCTTTAACCCTTTCGGGTGTTCTTTGCCGCTACTCTCCCGGCTGGTCACGCAAATTGCTCCCTGTTTTGACATCCGCTTGCGTGCAGACCTTATTGGCTTGTCAGGTTCAGCCGCCTAATCGTTATACCGAACCCTTAGACAGTTCTTTTTTTTCGGCCACGAGATAATCTTAAGATGCCGTAAACTACGGCACCCATTTAGGACACGGCTACCAGGCGTTACTCTGATAAAGTGCAGACGGTTTTGCTGAGGCACCCCTTAAGCTGTAGGTACGTCCGCGAGTTTGCCCCTATCACATAAACAAATACATGCTTTTTAACCGTGTCCACCCAAGCCGCGTACGGCTTGGGAAGAGACAGTTAACTAAGTACTAAGCCGTAATCCTCCTTGTTCTTGTTGTGTTCTCTCTTTGATCTAACCTCCAAGTAAGCCTCTATGATGTCTATTCTGGTTGCCTCATGCATGTTGGACCACTCTCCACAGAACCCATAGTTTATAACAAAGGCTATTTCCGCACAGGTCTTATGCGCCTTAAAGTTGATAAACTCACTCCCATCAATTCCGGTCTGCCTGAAGTATCGGCGACCTTTCGGAATACACCCTAAGCATTCGTCACACCGATAATCCTTTCTGGCGATGGGGGTTGATTCCGTAAAAGCGCTCACGCCTCCACCTCCTCGAACTCAGGCCACGGGAAGGGCATGTTGTTGCGCATTTCTAATTTGAACCGCGCAAACTCCCCTGGGTTATTTTCCTTCAGGTCTCTGAATTCGCTTAGTGAATCTTCTCTACCTATGAACCAAGCCCCTAATAAGTAAATCCCCTTTGGTGGTTTGATCCAAAGATCTTCTAGTGTAGGCTCCAGCAGGCGCATGCTTTCTTGTCTATAAAACCACACTTCATCTTGATATTTTCGCAGTCCTCTATACCATGTTAGCCCACTATCAGTGATATCTATTTCCAATTTTTTACCGTCTTTATCAGCGAATCTAGCCCCGTGATATTCTGATGCCAAGGCAGCCAAGATAGGACAGGTGTAATACGCGCGTTTAGTTTTCATTCCCGAACCCTTTAGTTGATGATATGCTCCACAGTAGAACTGGGCGGCAGCTAACGCTTCCACTTCAAGACTAAGACCCGATCTTTCATAATTGGGCATCTCCCGCGCCAGGGATTTGAGGGCGGCTTCTGCAAGTGCTGGCATAAACTTTTCTAAGACTTCAAAGGGGGTCATTATATGATTTTCTACGATATAAGCCCCTGTTTGAGGATCTATTTTTCTTATCGCGTCCTGAATCAATGGCATATGAGGCATCATTTCACTTTTCATACGTTCAATAATTTTCTCTCTGTCTAGCTGCATGGCCGTGTCTCCAAATACATTTTGAGAGTTTCATTATTCCTTTGCTGTAGCTGCAATATATAATCCCGGATAATTTTAGTCTCTTCTGTTCGCAGCCGCTCTAAACTCTCTTCTTTATCCGCGCGTATTTTAGAATCAAGAAGGGAACAAGACCCGACTATAAGCAATGCTATGCATATCAATGCGTGGTTTATCCCAAATTCTATTTTATCTTTCATCGGTGTTACCTATCCTAAATTAACTAACGTTTTGCTCTGGTTTTGTTACTTCCGGCTCAAAGAATCTAATAGTGACTTCAACTCTTCTCGGCTCCATCCTTGTTGCCAAAGAACGGCCTCTTTTCTTCCTCATTTCGCGCATGAACATTTTAAATAATAAGGATGCTTCTAACTCATTACTTTCAAAACTTAGAAAGTCGCCTGTGAGCTGGAAAGAGCGCTGTTTATTTTTCATGTTCGCCCCTCGCTTGTTTGAGTGCACGAATAATTTGGTTTGTTATTATTGTACCCAGATAAAATTCGATATCATCGGCGCACATATCAACGATGGATTCCAAAGCCTCATACATCGCCTTGCTGGCTGCCATCATAGCTGCATCCTCTTTTTTATAGACCTCAGCCGCTATTCCTCTTAATTCTCCACCGGCATGACTACTGAATATGCGCCATGCCCTATCATGGTATGGATGAAATGGTTTGTCGGTTTCGAATTCTTTCCAATTTCCACCTGTTAAGTTAAGTTTCTTGGTCATACTTCCTCACTTTTTATTCTTTTGATCGCTTCAAGTACTTTTCTCTTATTGAGGATAAAATAAAGAATATTCCCATAAGTGCCCGTGACCTTAAGTAGCGCCCCAATAAATGAATTTAATGTTACTGCAAAAATTCCCCATAAATACCTAAGAACAATTATAATGCCAATGCACACACACATGGTTCCAAGAACTATGACAGCAAGAGCCGTTGCCTCTGCAAGATAATGACCTATATTTTCTGCTATCATACTTCCTCACTTTCCGATGGTTGAACCTGTAAGCTTCCCTTACAAGTTAGGGGTGCGGGTAGGGGCATATAGTGCGTAAAGTCCTCATATTCCCAATCCGAGAAGAAATCTGCATAATCATCAGCGGTTCGCATAGAGCCCTCGTCATCAACAGATAAATGATACTGTTCCCACCCTCTGTTGGTCATAAGCCCCCACATCATGGCACCACTATCACACAATTCTTTATACTTGGCTTTATGGTCAGTGATCGGCCTCCACGGGTTCTCAAGCTCTTGAATGATTTTCTGTATATCATTAACAAAATAATGAGAAGGGAATCCGCGCTTATCCATCCGTTTTCTCAACTCAATTAGCTTCTCAATCGCGTTCATAATATTCCCATTAATCCTTTTATTGTCCTTGCCATGAAGCGTATATCTCCCACCGACATAATATGTGTACAACGATCTGGAGCGCATTCGCGAATATAAGATTCGACATCTATAAGTCTGTGGAGCGTGAGCATTTCTTCCGGAGGAAGAGACGACAATTTCTTGACCGATGGAGCCATCGAAGAATTTTCTTCAACCGACCGGAATTCCCGGACGGTTGCGTCCATATCGTCTAGTTTGCTACCGACATTGATGTCGCTACCAACCGACATTGATGTCGGCTCGTGACGTACCTTTTTTCCGGAGTCGGAAATATGGTTAGCTGGCTCTGGCACGAAGCACATCGACATAGTCACCGATGAGTCGCCGTTTCTTTTATAAACGCTTCGGTATAGAAGCCCACCAGGAACGCGCAAAACAGCAAATGAATCCGTTAAGTAATCATTGTCTCCCTTATAAACCCCTCTAAAGGAATGCAACTCCATTTCAAAAAGCTCTTTCTGGTTCATTACTCAACCTCCTTAATGTCTACTTCTGCGACTAGGTCAGATTCATCTTCATGAAGTTCATGAACAATTCTGCCATCTTTAGAATAGGACTGCCATTCAGAGAAATATAAATCACCTTTTCGCTCACATATTTTATGAAAACTCTTGCCACTTCTTGTTTTATACCACTTACCCACTTCCATCTTGAATTCAGGCTTTGCTCTTTCAAGGATAGCTACCACGTCATTCTTATCCCATGTTCCGTGCTTTCCATCGTCCTGATAAACGGATGTATGTATAACTCCATTATCTTCGAGAAGCTGGATCATAACTCGGTCAATGTGATTATAAATGAGTCCGCATGTTCGTACAGATCCACGGCGCAACAGCACTTTGTCGCCAGGCTTTAGGTCTTTTACGATGCATTCTTCATAATCTTTAATTTCATCAAGCCCTACCCAAGTAAGATCTGAAAACTCAAAGTTATGTTGGCTATCAAAGAAGATGCAACCAAATGTATAATGAGGTTGATCTTTTGGTATTCCAAATGGTCTATAATCTATAATGACATGGAGAATATCACCCCATCCTTTATGTTTATAAGCCTTACCAACCTCAAAAGTTTTATCAGTCATCACTCAACCCCCATCCCGATTGCCTGCATGTAAAGATCAAGCATTATGGCCTTTGCCATGTCCGCTATTATTGCTGATTCCGTTCTGGTTATAACTGCACCGATTGCTTCTAGGGCTGCGTTGTTTACGGACGCAAGATGCTCTAAATGCTGAACCTGTGCAGCCTGCTGCTGTGCCTGCAATTGCTGATCATTAGTTGACATTGATATCTCCTGGAAAAATAGAATCGTTAAGTGGTAGTGGCGGCTCCTCATGGGGATGCTCAACTTGCGGGGAAATCGCGGCGTCTAAGGAAAACGCTTCGTGAGATGGAGCCGCCACTATATCGGACTTCAGTATGTCGGGATTACCGACAGGCTGAGGTATTGGGTCAGGTGTCAAGGGTTCCTTGACTACTGGTTTAGCACGTTCGAGCAGATCATTAAGGCTTGCTTGAGCCTGGGGATCAATCGGCAATGCTTCTATTGCTGCTGTGATATTTTGGGCGGGGGTAATATCCCTAATGTGAGCTGGTGAATCTTCCACATCAAATGGAATGCCCATGAAAATTCCCGGCATGGCTGTTGAACAGAATCTACGCACACCGGCATAACACAATTGAGTCTTTGGATCTGTCGCCCATAATGTAGAATTTCTAGGGTGTGCCTGTTTTAGGTCAAAATTAATCGTGCGCGGCGCATCTTCGCCACGAACCTTAGCACTTATCGTCACTCCAACCCCTTCTTCATCTTTTTGGGTCCAAGCTTGCGCGGGATATTTCTTTTTTCCATCGCTGGAATTCTTCATCTCAAATTTACCTTGGACTTTATCCCAATCACCATAGAAAGAAAATTTAACACCACCTTCTAATTGGCCGCTATTCTCAAGGATGGCCTGACATAACTTGCCCTCATATCCAACCTTTCCCCCAGGGGTAGAGTAGGTTGATTGAGCTACCTGGAAGGGGTTAAGCTGCCAGGTCAAAGAATTGATTACTACAGCAAAACAAGCTTCTGGTTTTCCTATAAGATGGGGGGGTGTAAATCCCTGGGCGTTGCTGATATACCTAGCAATCTCTTTAGCTCTTTCAAATAAAGCTTCATTTAGCATTATCTGCATTGTCATGGTTGAGGTAGACGGCATGGAAGGTAAAGTAGCATGTGTATTCATTAAATCAGACATTTTCATTTCTCCTTAAATTTCGATCTGTAACGCATAATGGCGTGGATAGGTTAGGTATTCAGGGGTATCAATGTAATAATCAACTCCCTGCTTATATCCAGGCCATGTGTTAGCTTGGAAACATCGATCAAGCTTAACCATAAGCGCTTGTTTCTCATCGTGCCCTTGCTGCATTTGATCCGGCTGTAATTGAAGGCATCGGTAGAAAAATGGAAAAGACATATCACATACGAAGTGAAGCGTACCCTGTATTTTGGTATTCAATTCTTGCTCGACTGTAGTGGTATGAAAGCTAGCTTGTATATGCCGTTTGTCTGACCCCATAGCTATCCTGATCTGTGATGAATCACTTAAATCTTGTGCTGTTGTTTTAAGGTCAATAATATACAGGCCGCCGTCAAATCCATAACCACCTGGGAGCTCAACCAGCATGTCTGGTCTTGCTCTTATAGGTAATCCAGTGTCAGCGCATTTTGAAAAGAAAGATCCCTCTACCGCGCCACGAATACTAAAAATCTTCTTAGCAAATGGGTCGGCTGTTATAGCTTCAACAACATCAAAATCTTGTATCTTCTCGTCATGGGTTATCGCCTCTTTGCCTTCGCTTTCTGCAAGCTCTTCAAATTCTTTCCACGCCTTCTTCTGAATACGAGTAAAAGGAACTGTTTTCCCTTTATCATTAATGCACGTAGGAGGTGCAACCTTATAGCGCTCTCCGTAGAAGTCTGGTTCAAGCAACGCGGTATGCAGCCTGCTTCCCTTGTTCATCGCCTTAGTTCTCTTGCGTTCTGGCGAGTTTTCATCAATATAATTGAGATAGAAAAGCTTTGGCATTTCCGCAAACATCTTAAGCCCACTGCTGGAAATAGAAGGGTCAGCATGATAAGCCTCATTGCTCAAGTTGGCATAAAATCCAGGGGCGTAGTTTGATACCGGAAAGTGAGCGTTCACGGTAGGGGTGATGGAATCGTTCATACTAATACCCCCCCTTAAGAGCAACAACCGTATCGTTTAACCCGTCCTGGCAGTAAAGCGCAGCGATTAGAACTGATACTAAAAGGCACATAGTTACTGCATCCTTTGTTATGCTCACGATTTGACTTTTGCGGCTAATAAGATTATTTAACATATGTCTGTTGTGGTGGTGAGCGGCTTGAGTGTCCAAATTCGTACCGCTTGCCTCCCAATGATTAATTGATTTTGCCATAGTACTCTTCCTTGATTTTGTCGTGAGACTTGTTCATCACTTCCGCAGCCCTTAACAAGGCCACATCCTTAGAAAATCCATTACATATAAAGCCTTCAACGACCTGGTGTGTTGTTTGGACTTCAATTGCTTCGCGTTCAGACATGGCTAACCCCTCGCTCCAAAATAAAAATCGTTGGTATCAATACGGTGAAGCAGTTCACTCCGCTGATCAGCCTCACGTTGTTGCATACAGATAGATGCAGCCCTAGCAAGGTCTATCTGCTTTACCTCTATTTGCTCGTGTGAGTCATTAGGAACACAGCTTACGATGGTGTGTACGTAATCCCGGTCTGTTTCGTAGCACTCTATCCAGTCAGCAAGATTTTCAACCGCAGACATAATGTTATGTGTTGTTGTTTCCGCTGGATAAAACTTGAATATTTTCTTGCCATCCCTGTCAAGCTCTGGCCGAGCAAACATGTGTGTGAATATATATTGCATATTATTTCCCTTAATATGGTTACGTTTTGTTATCCCCATCCTCTCCGGTGCCAGTCTAGGCATTAATCTTAAAGAGCCTTTCGGGTGGTGATATTATTATATTCTCATAAATAGGAACACATGTCAATAATAATATTCCGTTTTAAGGAACAAAAATATCAAGCCAAATGTCCGCCTGGGATGGTTTTTTAAAAAGGGATATCAAAAGGGTAACAAAACGGGGAGGGTGATGCAACGCTATTTCTAGAAAATCCAGAAAATATATAGACCCGATTGCTATCGTTGGCGAATGTGATATTAATTATTAAATATCAATAAAGTCGTGACATTTTGTCATGGGTTATTCGCTTATTGATATATGTTAGCCCCTTGAAAGCATCATAACAATTTGGCTTATACAGATCATCAAAATCAAGGCGTAGATTACCCTCTCCAGAACCTGGTTCTCGCTCTTATTAGTGTTAACCGGCGTATGAATAAGTTGCCGAAATCTATTCTCTATTTGCTGATCGTCTTTCATGCTTTAATGCTCCCGATAAGTATGCTTCAAGTGAATCATCGTTTGCATTTTCCCGTTTCTGTGCCCATTGGTACAGTTCAAGAATTACATTTGATAAGCTTTCAGAATCCAGCTTAACACCCGCTTCTTCCCCTATTACCTTAAGGCATATCTTAAGAATACGCTTTAGTAGATCATCTTGCAATAGCGTTTGTTGCATTGTATCGGTGTCTGAAATTAAATCTACAATTGAGCAGTTGAGGGCACGGGCAATTTTCTGTAGGGTTGATATTTTGTTGTCAGCATCATCCGCAAGGTATCGCGATACGGCAGCCTTAGACGAGTGTATTTGTTTACACAACCAAGCCTGATTAACCTCTAACGCTTCCATACGCTTTCGGATTAAATTACCCATACCTTGCTCCTTTTTTTACATTAGAGTATAAAAATCCCAGATGTGTGTACCCAAAAACGGAACAATAGGATTGACAATTGTTTTTTATTATAGGAACATGAGTATCCCAGATATAAAATAAGGAACGAAAATGAAGAGCGAAAAAAAAGGAAATGGGCTCCGAAGTTGGAGATTGAGAATGAAATTCAGCATTACCGAGGCGGCAATCTTAGCTGGCACATGTAGATCAAACTGGTATCGATGGGAAATGGGGTTGTCTAAGATAACAAAAGAGGACGACGTACAGCGTGTATATCTGCTTACCGGTGTTTCCCCAAATGATTTGTACGGAATAAAAGATCGAAAAATTAAGGAAGCCATTTAGGCATAAAAAAAGCCCCGCGCAAACAGGGCTTTTAGTCGAATTCGGGGGAAAACCGAACC
Source organism: Alphaproteobacteria bacterium (assembly GCA_017993335.1). Lineage (GTDB taxonomy): Bacteria > Pseudomonadota > Alphaproteobacteria > JAGOMX01 > JAGOMX01 > JAGOMX01. The sequence goes on from JAGOMX010000043.1 coordinate 8,512, forward strand.
ATACAAAACGTGGTTCTTGTATACCCCCGATTCGCAAAGTTATCAATAAGATTTTGGTTAAAGTTTTATGACAATTACGGGGTTTATAGAATGTCATTTGCAGCGATAAATAGAGAAGCATTAAATCAGTTTAATGGGGCGGTAAGGACTGTGCTCGCCTTGTTGCTTACTGAGTGCCGTGATCGCGATAACCCAGATTATATACTTGAAGGCAGGCCATTCCCACTTAAGCGTGGGCAGTGGATAGGCTCTATAAAAACTATCAGCGATAAGACTGGTTTGTCACAGCAAGAAGTTAGGACTGCTTTGGACAAATTGAGGGGTCAAAAAGAACCATCAACAAGGTTGTTAACAAGCACAGCAACAATCATATCAACAAGCACAGCAACAAGCAGGGCTACTCTGTATACCATTGATTTAATTGACGAATTTATGGGTTGTGGTAATCAACCAACAAGCACAGCAACAAGCACAGCAACAAGCACAGCAACAAGGTCATCAACAACAAACAAACAGAATAAACAAGAACTAAAGAAAGGAGATCCCCCTAAAGGGGTCTCTCCCAAAGAAAGCCAAGACCCTGATCTTTTTGATTTTGATCGAGCCATCGAAAACTGGAATCTGCACACCGGTGGCAAGGTTAGCCCGAAAAACTCAAGGGAAACCAGGCGGAGGGGAATGGCAAACACGGTCAAACGGCTGGTTGACCATTACGGCCTACCTCCTGATCAATCCTGGGAAGCCCTGTGCCGGTACATAACCGCCAGCGACCTGCTATCGGGGCGACAGAGTACCTGGAAAGCCGATATCGACTGGGTGTTAAAGCCCGAAAATCTAACAAAAATCATCGAAGGGAAATATGAAAACAGAACTGCAAACCATACCAAAACCAGCAATAAACCTAGCGATCAGAACAGAGTCGAAAGGCTACTTGCAAGACTTAATCAGCACCCAGAATCCCAGGGCTATAGCGTGGAATAAAGCGCTAGGTTTGGCGGGTGATGATGGAAAAATATTAAAACCTGTGCCGTGCTTGTCTGGGGAGCTAAAAGGCGATGTAGAGGCGCTGCTGGAGCATAAAAAATCACTCCTTTTGCCCATCGCATCAAGCGAACGAGATATCACCGAATTTCAGCTTTTGCTAACCGGGATGAGGTCTATACTCGCCGGACAACGAACGAGTGATAGCGAAGTTATCCAGGATTTGGGCGACCGGTTTTATCTCAACGCCGTTGCGGAAATACCGTTTGATATCATCCAGCATGTTTGCAACCAATTTGTCATAAAATCGCGTTTTATGCCCAAACCATGCGAGCTTAGAGACGGGTTGTCAGAAGGGGATAGATGGATCATCGAAGGGGCTGCATCTTTGCATTTCCAGCGGAAAAAACAGGTCGAAAGGCTTTCACTCCTTCTGGAAAATATTGGGAAAACACAGAGCAATATCGATGATAATCAGACAACTTCACACCTCGACGAAAAACAGGCAGAAGCGTTTGCGAAAATCACCGAAAATCTAGCAAAAAGCCTTGCAAATCAACACACTAGATAGCATAATTTAAACCACAACAGACAGACAAAAGGACACTCAAAATGAAAATAATCAACTTAATCACAAAACATTGCTCACCAGTCAGATTAGAGCACGAAGAGGCAGAAATGGCAGCAGTCAGCATGCTCACACAAGCGCAACAAGTCCATCGCTCAGAGCTCGAAGATTTCGCCGCCGAAATAGCAATCATCATGGCCAAGGTAGCAAACCGCGAATACAAGAGCTTGCAGCAAATCGAACGCGACTACAGCATGCTCTACAGCCGAACTTTTATCACCAAACAAGGCGCATACACCCCAACCCCAGATCAACCAGTCTTTTTCGCTTAGGGAGGAAAATATGTTGTACAAAACGATGCCAATCGGATACGCGCCAAGAGCGCTTGACAGCCAAGAAGGGGGAAGCCATTACCAGGATTTGGTAATTCAGCCCCTGGATTTCATCGAGAAAAACAAGATCGGATTCAGCGAGGGCAATGTAATCAAATACGTCGTAAGATGGCGCAAGAAAAATGGACTCCAAGACCTCATGAAAGCCAAGCATTATCTCGATTATTTGATCGAGCAGGAGCAAGAAAAATTGCGTACTGGAGGGATACAAAGAGAAAACAATATAGGCTTAACCACAACAGACAGACAAAAGGATACTCAACAATGATAGAAGCACAGAGAAGGGCGGAGGAATCAAAAATGAAGTGTGAAGAACAGCAAGCGCGTGTGAATAGCCTTTTCTCAAATCCCCATCCCAATGATCGACAACATATGCTTAAAAGGATCGAGCGCTTAGAGCAAATCATTGCCAATGCGAAGCCGAAATTCGTGATTAATTGGGGGAGTTCAGAAGTGGAATATATGCAAGAGGTTAAGGATGAAAACAGAATTTGATAATTGGTTAGAAAGCGTTGAAGAGCAAGTGCGAACTTACTTAAAAAGTATCGACCCCGATATTTGGAATAGGGTTGAATTTAAGCTTAAGTTTAAAGATACACTCTTTGTGCGTAAGCCGTGGCTGCTTTGTGAAAAGAGATATCATCTATTCGTGGTCGATAAAGTGGTTATTCAAGATAGAATAAAATACATGAAAAAACGCAGAATAAAGGAGCGTACAGGCAGAAACAAATTCATTACTGAAGAATTTCTGGGCGGCTTTAACAGCCTAGAGCAAGCAGTAGACAAATACATCCCCATAGCCAGCACAGGAGATGGGTATATTTTTGATCACAAAGGTAATTTGGTATATCACACCACCGAGTATGACAATATTCCTAGGTGGACATTAGTGGATGCGGGAGAGGATATTTAACGCCCCCTGCCAGTCCATTGATTGTCACCTTTACCCGTAAGGCGGTCATAAACATGCACAACAAAGATAGCAGACAGTGGCGGCACAAACATCATTATAATAATCAGAGTCTGTGCTAATAGACTCCCGGAATTGAAATCCCAAGGCTCTCCTATTTTACGTATGGCAAGATTAAAAAAGCCAAGTATAGCAGACACTATGTAGGTTAATCCAACGCTGGACACTGTGGTGATGATAATTCGTTTATTCATTTCCTTACCCCATAAAGTTAACATCCCTTCATTAAACCATAAAAAGAATAAAGGCAAGTGGCGGAGCATTAATCTTTTAATGCAAAGCTTGTGCGATACAAAGAAATATGATAGATAAACATTAGGCGAATCCATCTCCCGCCCGTGCGAGATGTAGGATTGAAACATGGATGTAATCCAGAGTATGTTTTCTTAAAGACAAGAAAGCCCCTAGTGACTATATCTCTAGGGGCTTTTTCGTTTCAAGCGCCTATATCCATATATAACCCCATAAGACAGAAGCAATAAAATGTCACCCGGAAACAGTGTCGCGCACTATTCCCGGGCAAACACAATCATGTCTCAAGCCCCGAAATACCGTTATCAAAACCGAATTCGTTAATCGTTAACCGATTTCGCATACTCATTTTATAAATTGTGATAACATTAAATTGTGAGTGGCATTTTTAACTTCAGTCAATTGAACCGTCTGTTTTTGATAAAATCTCATAACAGCCACTCACATTTTCAGTTGACCTGTTACTAAATTATTATTACCATAATCACGGGGCGCAGCATTCCTCATAACATTTCCCTCATGTACCAATTTCAGCGCCCCAACCACTCGACAGACACAATATCTTGTTATTAACCTCCGGTGTTGACACAATTAGAAGTTTAATGTTAAGCTTTTATGACAGCAACCATCGGGGGTTTATGATATTAGAAGCACAAATAGATATTGATGCAGAAGTGCAATTAATTCGCTCAGTTAAAAAATTATATATTGCCGTAATAGAGCAAGCATTTTTTGATATGTCAAAAGGCGGACTCGACGGACATAATGCAAAAAATTGGTTATTAAAAAATGGTAGAGACTTTCGCTACGTATGCGATATGGCGGGGTTCGATCCTGTGTTCATTCGCGAGTGCGCCGAGAAGGTAATAACAAAAGGAATTGTCTTTAAACGTAAAGGAGGTGGGTATGGTAGGTACGACAAACAAAAGAAAAGCCGCATCATCAACAAAGATGAATACACGTACTCCCGCGAAGCGGGGTTCAGAATGGCCTCATCTATATACGGCACAGCTTGCTGATAAGATACTTAAACGCCTAATGAAAGGCGAAACCTTAAGTGATATATGCCGTAGAGATGATATGCCGAGCCGCGACACTGTCCAGCAGTGGGTGGTAGATGACATAGACGCGTTTAGCAGCAGATACGCACACGCGCGAGACGTGGGCTATGATGTTATGGCAGAAGAGCTGATCCAGATTGCAGATGACAGCCATGGTGATGTTGGCGGCTACGATGATAATGGAAAGCCTAAGCCCGATAATGAGTTTATCCAAAGGTCGCGGATTAAGATTGACACCCGCAAGTGGTTATTGGGTAAATGGGCGGCTAGGAAATACGGCGAGCGCCAGGTTGTAGAGCATGAGGGCAATGTATCGCTTGCGGTTATGCTTAATGAAGCCAAGGAACGAATCGGTGAAGACAAAGCAAATTAATGCTGAAATAGCTGAGTACGCCAGTAAGTTTCAATATGACCCGGTTAAATGGGTTAAGTTTGCCTTCCCTTGGGGTAAAGGAGAGCTCAAGAATTATGCCGGGCTTAAGGAGTGGCAACAAAATGTCTTGTCCGGCTGGGGTGATCATCTCAAGAACAAATCAACACGTTATCAGCCGTATCTTATATCAGTTGCCTCAGGTCACGGGATAGGTAAGTCAGCCCTAATATCACAGATACTACACTTTGGAATGTCAGTCTGTGCAGATTGCAGGGCGGTGGTCACAGCTAATACGGAAACTCAGTTAAGGACTAAGACCTGGCCTGAGGTTCAGAAATGGTTCAGGCTAGCTATCAATAGCCACTGGTTCAACCCAACAGCTACGGCGATCACTGTTAAAGACGGAGATCATGAAAAGTCCTGGCGTGCTGATGCTGTTACCTGGAGCGAGAATAACACCGAGGCATTTGCTGGACTGCATAACGAAGGTAAAATGATTATCGTGATCTTTGATGAGGCATCGGCCATTGTTGATAAGATCTGGGAAGTAACAGAGGGTGCGCTAACAGATTCCAATACCATCATCCTCTGGGTTGCTTTCGGGAACCCCACAAAGAATACAGGCCGCTTCCGCGAGTGCTTCCGCAA
>JAGOMX010000006.1 GCA_017993335.1 Alphaproteobacteria bacterium
ATCTCCTCAACCATAGCCTGTCATACCTGCGCAGGCAGGTATCCAGCGCAACATGTGCCTCGAAGAGGCTCAATATTTACTTGCTTCTGTGGTATGAAATAAATGGAGAGCTGCTGCGCAGCACTTTGTTGCGCTGGATTCCCGCCTTCGCGGGAATGACAGGCGGTGAAGATAAGATTTATCAGTTATTTTATGGAATTAGTATCACACCTGCGAAGGCAGGTGTCCAGCACAAATATGCGTTGCGAAGCAACACTTTGTTTCTTTATGTAGAGAAGATTATAAGGAGCCTCTGCGAGGCACATGTTGCGCTGGACACCTGCCTGCGCAGGTGTGACAGGTTCTGTGTATTTTTCATGCGTAGGCCCTGTAGGTCTTGTGCAGGGGGTGTGCATGAAAATTGCACAAAAAATGTCACCAGTACCTGTCATACCTGCGCAGGCAGGTATCCAGCACAAATGTGAGGCGAAGCCTCTGCGATATAGACTATATAGAGCCACTAAAGTGACACTTGTGCGCCTGGATCCTTCTTTCACTCAGCTAAAGCTGATCTTCAATCAGGATGAAGGGAGTTATGGTGCTTATTTATGGTAAACAGTATAAATGACATGACTTCCGTCCCTCCCACAAGGGGAGGGTGAAGTTTTCTGCTCGAATTAAGGTTCTCTAAAGAGAAATATTCGAAATAGGAATTTTGCCCTAACGGGCAAATCTTGAACCAAGCGTATGCTTAGAGCACGTTGATGTAAGTGCGTCCGCCGCGTGCGTGCTTAAAGGAAACTTTTCCTTCAATCTTTGCAAACAGTGTGTGATCGCGACCCATACCGACATTGTCACCTGGGTGGAATGTTGTTCCGCGTTGACGAACGAGGATGTTACCAGCCAAAACGTTCTCACCGCCGTAGCGCTTTACACCGAGTCTTTGACCGGGTGAGTCGCGTCCGTTTCTTGAGCTACCGCCCGCTTTTTTATGTGCCATAATTTATCCTCGTCGTTTACTTGTCAGTCGTCTTTTTTGCCGCTGGCTTCTTTGCAGGTGCAGGCTTTTTCTCTGCAGCTTCTTTTTTAGGAGCTGCTGCCTTTGCCTCTTGAACGGCTTCAGTTTTAGCTGGCTTTTCAGCCTTAACGGTTTTCTTAACCGCAGCCTTTTCCGTTGCCTTAGGGGCTTCACCATTGGCTATGGCAATTTTAGCTGCCCTTGTGAGCTTTGGTGCGGGTGCCTCTACAGGTGTAGATACCTTTGGCGTGTTTTCAGCCTTAACCGTTTTACCATCACCCTTAATTGCACCAATGTGCAATACGGATTGAAGTTGACGGTGACCATTTTTACGGCGATAGCCTTGGCGGCGTTTTTTCTTGAAGACAATGATTTTATCAGCGCGATTTTGATTGACGATCGTGGCCGTGACAGAGGCATCCTTTACAAAGGGTTGTCCTACTAAAACTTTGCCATCGTTATCAATTAACAAGACATCGTTTAATTCAACATTATCACCATTCTCGCCAGGTAGGCGCTCAACGATTACATAATCACCGGGAGTGACTCGGTATTGCTTTCCACCTGTTTGAACAACTGCGTACATGTTTAACCTTTTTGTTATGTGCGTTCACACAAAAAATAAAAAATTGTAGTCGTTTGCTTAACGACATTCTTTTAGGTATAATTTCTGTAAAAGTTTGTCAAGGGTTAATTAACCCCAAGGACTAGGAAAAAAACATGAATCCAACAGATGTGCTCGACATCGGCCGTGATGCGGTCTTTCTTTTACTAAAAATTTCTGGGCCTATGATGCTTGTGGCGATGCTATCCGGTTTAACGGTCGCATTGTTTCAGGCCTTGACCCAGATCCAGGAAATGACCTTAACATTTGTTCCAAAAATTGTCTTGGTTTTTTTGACGCTGATTTTGGCGCTTCCCTTTATTGCGTCATCTATGGGGGCGTTCACCATGAACTTGTTTCAACTGATAGCCAGAGTCTAGCGGCGTTATGAATCTTTTATTCGCTGATTTATTCCCGTTCTTATTAGTTTTTGCAAGGGTTACGGGTGCGCTTATGATGATTCCTGGTTTGGGGAGTCAGTACATTAACGCGCCCATACGGATTCTTTTTGCGATGGGGCTTGCGGGTGTAATGGCGCCGCAATTGATGGATCATATGCCCGTCGCGCCTCAAGACCCCTTCCTCTTTTTTAAAATGGTGATACTAGAGGCACTGGTGGGTCTATTCATTGGTACGATGGGGCGTCTGTTGTTGGTGTGTATTGAGCTTGCCGGTACGGTTATCGGTTTTCAGTCGGGACTTACAAACGCCTTTGTCATGAACCCGGTAGATGGTCGCCAGAGTTCCTTGCCTGCCACCTATTTTTCCATAGTTGTGATGACGTTAATTTTTGTTGCGGATATTCATCATTTGGCTTTGCAGTCAATTTTTAATAGTTATCAGTCTTTTCATCCAGGTCTAATAGGCGCTTATGAAAATATTACATCAGACTTTATGCAGGCGATTGTGCATATTTTGACAGAAGGTTTTATGCTGGGAACGCAAATCGCGGCGCCTTTGATTATTATGTCGATGTTTTTCTTTGTGGGGATGGGGTTGTTAAATCGCTTGATGCCTCAGCTGCAAGTATTTTTTATTGCGCAACCCTTTCAAATATTTATAGGTTTTGTGATTATGACCCTTTTGGTTTCTTCGGCGAGTCTGTCTATACTTGAAAGATTAGCCACAATGTATAATAATTTGTGGCAATCCTAAGGAGTCCCCATGGCAGAAGATCAAGGCGATCAGGATGATTCGCAGAAAACGGAAGAGGCGACGGCCCAACGGCTTTTAAAAGCGCGTGAAAAAGGGCAATTGGCGTTTTCCAAGGAAGTTAATCATTGGATGACTTTCCTGGGGCTATTTTTGACTGTATCTATTACGGCGCCTTTTGTCATTCGTGAGGTTGCTGGGGCTTTGAAGCCCTTCTTTATGGCGGGGCAGCTGGCTCATTTAGAGGGCTTTGAGTTATTGGCTTTAATCCGAAGCGTTCTGTTTTCCACCATAAAGCCGATGTTTTTTGTCTTTCTGACCTTTATTATTGCTAGCCTGTTGGCGGGGTTTATGCAAACGCAATTTTTAATTAGCGCGGAAAGTATCAAACCAAATTTTTCCAAGATATCTTTGTTAAAAGGTTTAAAGCGGATTTTTTCGGTAACGTCACTGGTGGAGTTTGGCAAGGGCTTGTTAAAAATTGTGATTGTTTCGGCTATCTTTGTCATTGTTCTTATTCCAGATTTTGGACGAATCAACCAATGGAGCAATATCCCTGTCGGCCGTATATTTGAAGTTATTCAAACGGTATTGATTAAATTATTATTGATCGTATTGGCTGTTTTTGGGCTGATTGCCGGTTTGGATTATTTTTATCAGCGATTTTCTTTCCTCAAAAAAATGCGTATGTCGAAGCAAGATATTAAGGATGAGCATAAAGAGTCCGATGGTGATCCAGCTGTTAAGCGTCGATTGGCAGAGCTTCGTAAAGAAAAGTTTCAACAACAGGGTCTGGCCAGCGCTATACCCGAGGCCTCGGTTATTATTACAAACCCGACTCACTTTGCGGTGGCCTTAAAGTATTCGGATGATATGAGTGCGCCGAAATGCATTGCTAAAGGCCAGGATTTAGTCGCGTTAAAGATGCGTGAATTAGGTGGCGAACACAATGTCCCCATCATTGAGGATCCACCCCTGGCTCGAGCTCTTTTTGCAGGTATTGAGGTAGGCCAAGAAGTCCCAGAAAAATATTATTTTGCCGTGGCTCGCGTTATTCGTTACATTTCAGGCATGGATAAAAGGTATCGGGGTGTTGAGGATGAGGAACTGGCGGAGATTTAGTCTAGGTTTCCTTATGGCGGTACAGTTTCTGTGCGGCGGTGAAGTCAATGCCTCTGCTTTGAGCGATATTTTGTCACATCGGCCTATTCAAGCGGTTTTTTATAGGTATTTAGACACAGATGATTGTTCGCGGCTTGCCTGCGTCAATCGTGGTGCGCGTGCGCAAGTAGATTTTTATCGTCAATCTTCATTTCGATATTTAACGAAGAACGTAAATACGCTGAATCCAACTGGAAATGAAGTGTATGCCTTGTCCACAAGAGATTTAAGATATGTGGAGCAAAACTTGCGGGATTGTTTCCGTGAGTCAGGTTTTATACTTTTGTCTCGGTTTGATGCGTTGAATGGCTTATGTGCAGATAAGTTTTGTCTTGTGACATCCTTTACGGACGAGTTCGATTTCTTTTTAAATGAAGAAGACTTATTGCAGCTCCATCGCCATTTCTTTCGAGAAGGCCAAGATGTACGTATGGAGCTGAAGCATATCCTGCATTTCTTGCCGTTTCATATTTATGTGAGTAGCCCATACAAGAATAAACGCATTCCTGTGAATAAAAGTCTATTTATGCAGCATGTGCGTACTTTTGAGGATTTTAATAGGCTGGTTTATTTTGACTGGCAGGATAAATGGTTGCGTTCTGTGAAAAATGAAAGTTTTGAAATCATTCTATATGAGATTGATGTGAGCTATCGCCTAAATTTAGAAAGAATATGTCGACGGAATAATTGCACTTTGAGTTTAATTGTCACTAAATCACTCTTGGAGATGAATAAATTAAAGCTGAGCAACGATGATTTACCTAGAGGACTTGAAAATCTACGGCTGATAGATTGGGATGGTGTGGTGGAGGGGGTTTCTGATGATTTTCTTTCTGGACCTTTTCGGGCTTATTTCGATCACGAAAAATATCCTTTTTCTGTTGAGCTGGTGGGGATGAAGAATCTAACCTCAATTGGTCGCAATTGTATGTATAATAATCGTCGATTAAAATCATTTTTATGCAGCAACATGGGGTCCTTAAAGAAAATAGGGGATGATTTTTGTGGGTACTGTTTAAATTTGTCTCATTTAAATCTTTCAGGTATGAAAAGCTTGGAATATATTGGTAAGGCTTGTTTTTATAGATGCGAGAATCTTCAGTACTTTCATCCATCCTCTTGGGAAAATGTGGGAAGCATAGGCCCTTTTTTTATGGCTCAGTCAGGGATTAAGGTGTTTAATGCATCTTGGATGCGTAATCTTTTATGTATTAATAACGGATTTTTTGTTGGTTGCTACGAGCTAGAGGCTGTTGATTTATCTGATATGCGTAATGTATGGCTGATTGATGAGGAATTCTTTTTTCGGTGTGCAAAACTCAAAAAGCTTAATGCCCGTTCCCTTAATCCAAAAATAATTAGCGGTTGTTTTTTATATGAGTGTACAAGTCTTGAGTATTTGGATACCTCTTCGTGGGATCGGTTGTCTTGTATTGGGACTAGCTTTCTTGCGGGTTGTGAGGGCTTGAAAAAAATAAATATCGAGGGATTGAGAGATTTAACGCATATACCCCGTGCTTGTTTACATGAGTGTGATGGTTTGGATGTGGATGTTTCCTGTTTGACGAGGGTGAATCGTGTGGATGCTCTCTGTCATCCCGCACTTCAATATCTGACGATGTCTTGCTTCCGTCGATTTTATCATTATGGCTATGCGTGGTTGTTGGCTTGGTAAGGTTTTTCCGTAGTGAATACTTTTATTGCTCATGCAGTACTCAAATGAAACCCCATCATCCTCGAGCGGAGCAGAGCCCCAAGGGGCTCTGTCGTAGCGAAGGATCCAGTCAAACATGCATCGCGACTACAATGATGGGGTGGTAGGGCTTGTGCTTATACCAATTCCATAAAATAACGGATAAATCTTATCTTCACCGCCTGTCATTCCCGCGAAGGCGGGAATCCAGCGCAACAAAGTGCTGCACAGCAGCTCTCCATTTATTTCAATGCCATAGAAGCAAGGAGAAATTGAGCCTCTCCGAGGCACATGTTGCGCTGGATAGCTGCCTGCGCAGGTATGACAGACGATGGTTGAGGAGATTTAAGACAGCCTCTGTCTGTATACTTAATTATAGGAATTAGTATTATTCAGTATCGTCATGTTCAGCTTGGTCCATACGATCTTCAAAACGATTTTGTCTGGCTACTTTAAGTCTATCGTTGCGCTCCAAATGGGCAAAGACTCTTCTTTTTAGTGGAGCTTGAGGCGTTGCTACAGCTTCGCCCAAAACAGGCGTGCCGGGGATATTTTCTTGGTCACTGTCTATGGATTCCACGGTTCTTTTTGCGCGGGGTGTGTCTTCATCTTCAAAGCTATTGCTGGCATTGGCTGGCAAGCTATGAGTGATTAAAATTGCCGCATAGGCAAAAAACAAGATGTTTAACTTTTTCATGTGTTTGTATTCCTTACTATTATGTACTATTAAAATTTTAATATTCTTTTGGCTGCAGGATTTTCTTCTGCGGCCTGCTTTTTGGGTTTACTTTTCTTTAGGGTTTCATCCTCATCTCTGGATTCATCGCTAAAGGGATAATCCCTTTTTTCTGAATTCTCATCATGGCTATAAAAATTGCGCCGTTTCATGTCTTTTGGCGTGTCTGGAGCCGTCAATAGTTCTTTCGCTTTCGCCCGTGTCATGTAAAAGCCATGGGTTTCGTAACTGCAAAAGCCATTGTTTGTAGCCGAAAAACAAATACTCATTAAAAAAAATAAAAATACGTAACGCTTCATAGTTATCACCTTACGAAGACTCTCTATCAAGTACATAATCACAGTAGATAAAAAAATCAAGAACAAATAAAAAAACAACAGATAAATCTTAATTACTATTTTAATAAAATTTATATAAAATTATATATAACGGGTTTAATCCTGCTTTTGTACAGGGCCTCCTTTTTAGAATGAGGTTTTTTTATGTATTGTTTTTTAGCCGGACTTGCTGTTGTTATGGTGCTTATTGAGGGTAAATAGTATAAGTGGCATAACCTATAGAGACCATTTCAAAACGTCTTTTTTGAGTGATTTCGTCGTCAAGGTTCCGCTTCCGGTGCTCACGTACGAAGAGGTACGCTGCGCTCCGGTTCTCACCTTTCCTATAAATCCCTCCAAAAAAGCCAGTTTTGAAATGGCCTCCTATATTCTTCTGGTTTTCCAATAAACATCCCATGCAAAGGGTAGAGAAAATAACAGGCAGCACCAGGAGAAAAATACATATCGGCTAGCGGCGGCTAAAGAAAAAACAAAAAGCACCATAATTAAAGTAAGCCCCATGGAAGACAGCATAAATAAGGGTATGGCTGATTTTTGCTGACAAAAATACCTTGCTCCTAAAAACCAAAAATATAGATAAAAAGGCATAAATACCATTAAACGAAACAGAGAGAAAAGGGGAGAGAATAGCAACATTGTTTGGTTGTTGCTAAAGTATGATTGATACAGGCCTTTTAGGCCACTGTTGGTAAGCATTTTTATCATGATTCTAGATCTGTGTTTTAAATAGGAAATGGGGTCCTTTATGATGGCGCTTTTCCAGGCCTCTACCAAAAGTAACCTTTCTTCATCGTTCTTTGTTTCAACTAAAGGGGAGTCTTCGTTGCGGATAAGAGGTTCCCATAAATAAGCGTAGTGATCCTCGATGTCTTGTAATGTGACAGTTGGGGTTTTAAATAAGAATGGGGGAATGTAATTTTTTTTCCCATAAACACTCATTCCCGCAAGATCATATATTTTTACAAATTGCCAAAAATGTGCATTGTTTTTATCCTGTATCATGATGCGATTGCATTCCTTCATGCCGAAAAAAACACCAGCGGTTATCGTTATAAAAATCAATGATTTGGCTATAATATTGAGGGGTTTGTGCGGTTTTATGGGGGGTAGGAGCATAACCAACCAAAGCGTCATAAAGGGGAAAAAGAATTGTGCTTGAATCTTGGCCATGGAAAAATAGAAGATTCCGACTAAAACGAGCAACGCTTTAATCCATGTTATGCGTTCGTCCATTAAAGTTAGTTTTGCTAAATACATAGCTAAAAACATGTAGCCAAAGGAGATGATATTGTCTTTCAAGATTTCATTGGCGTGTGCAAATAAGACGGGAAAAAAGGGTATAAAAATAAACCAATAAGAAATTCTTTTTCCTTTAAAGCAGTAAAATCCTATAAGGCATGCCCCCCATAGAAAGCTAAGATTCAAAAAGAGCATGAGTAATCCACCAGGATAAATTTTATCCAGATAGTGCCATAATAAAAGAGTCAGGGGTGGCCAGTAATCCTTAAAATTCAAGTTTACGGCATCATTGTACATGGTTGCTGAATCAAGGGCTAATTCTGGCGGGGATTGAATAAAAATGTAAAAGGTTATGATCAAAGACAGGATTATAAAATTTGCATCGAGCCACGGAAATTTCTTGCTTAAAGATGGGGTGGTCAAAATGTTTTCCTTTGGATTTTTTTGAATGCACCTATGAGGCAAATGAATAGCAAATAAGAGTTGTGTATGCAATGAAAATTGCTTTACACAACAGGACTGCCTCATATAAAATTTAATTAAAATCTACTCCACATGGTTATTGTTATTACTGAGGCAATGAAACAGTTGGCATTTCGATCCTCAAGTGAGGTCTCGTCATCCTCGAACGGAGCAGAGCCCCCTTGGGGCTCTGTCGTAGTGAAGGATCCAGTCAAACATGCATCGCGAAGCGATTCTTATTCTTTTAAAAAAAGAGATACAGAGCGACTACGTCGCACATTTTTTACTGGATCCTTCGCTGCGACAGAGCCTAAGAAGGCTCTGCTCCGCTCGAGGATGACGGGGCTCAAAATCTGGCGTCCCTGTCAACAGTTTCATTTCCTGAGTAATAATTAGGAGATAATCATGTGTAGCAGATTTTGATTAAATTTTATATGAGGCAGCCCTGTTGTGTAAAGCAATGGTTTAAGTATTCTGTGTCTGAATAATCAGCTCTTCCCCTCGTTGCGAGATGTGCATGCGTCTGGCTAATTGCGCGGCCAAGTTTTGGACGAGGTAGGCTTGTATGGTGCGGGGGGTGAGGTCGCTTTCTACATATTGATTCTGCATAACTTCTTTTACGTCCTCATGGAGGGTGATGAGCCTGCCTGTTAAAGAGAGTTGAAGTTGCGGTTCAGGGTAATGACCATGGGAAATAGAGATATTGCCGCCATAGGGTAGGGCTTCCATGCCGACTGAAACCAAATTGGCGAGGAGCTGAGCCCATACTTTTAATAAGGCACTTTCTGCCAGGTACGATGCAGGGAGTTCAATGTTAAAGGTATGTTTTTTTGGGTCAAGGGATTGATTTAATACTTTTTCGATTTCATTTAAGCTGGAAAGCGTGGAGGCTGCGCCGACGCCAAAGGCAAACCTTAAGAGCATGAGGCGGCGAGAGCTTTCTTGGGCGCTTAATCTTAAAAGATCAAAAATCTCGCCATTTTCGCTGCCTTGTTGGTCCTCCAGTAGTTCAAGCCCACTTAAAATGGCGCCAATCGGTGTGATAAGGTCATGACATATACGTGAGCAAAGCAAGCGGCCTGTATATAAATCTTGCATGTGAAATCCTTTTGTTCGAATGTATACCGCCATTTCTGGCAATTTTTATTATCTGTTGAGTATAATCTAATTTATGTAATATTAAAGCTATCTCTTGCAATGACCTATGCTTTTCATGTAAGGTATGTTTAGTAAGAAATCAGTTTAAAGAGAGCCCATGAAGCGCAACGACATTTATCGCTGGTCAGCAAGTACCTTTTGTTTTCTTCTCGCAATGGGCATAGCCTCCTACGAATTTATCGGTAAGCCCAAAAAAGCAGAAGACGTCGTGGAAGTTACGGCTGTGGCGGTTAGTGATGTTCCCGATCAAGTAGATGCAATCCCTGAGGAAGAACTCGTCAAGACCATCAATGTGAAGGTCGGTAATGGCGATACGTTGGCAAGCATTTTGTCGCGTCAAAACATATCTTCTCAAGAAACGCATATGTTGATGCAATCTATACGCAAGCATTATAGCCCGAAGGATTTAAAGCCTGGTTTGGATGTGGAGCTGACTTTATTTAAGACGGATGCCAGCCAAACCCAATTGATGATCCAGGAAATGAAAATTCGCCCGAGCATTGATTATCAAATCATTGCGGTGAGAAATGATGAGGATGGGTTTGAGTGCGATAAGCATGAAGTTCGTTTAGTTGAAGAGCGTCGTTGGGCGGAGGCTGAAATCAATGGCAGCCTGTCGGAAGCCGCGAACTTAAATGGTGTGCCTCATCAGATCCTTCATTCAATGATTACAGCGTTCAGTCATAATATTGACTTCCAGCGTAGTATCAAGGAGGGGGATCGTTTTGGCCTGATGTATACGGTCTTTACGGATCCAGAAACCGGTCGACAACGCCCAGGTACCTTATTATATGCCACGTTAACGGCGGGTGGTCAGCCTAATCACATTTATCGTTATAAACCCAAAAATGGTGTTTTAGGTTTTTATAATGAAAAAGGCGAATGTGCCGGAAATCGTAAGGGATTGATGAAGACGCCCGTTGATGGTGCGCGTCTGAGTAGTGGTTTTGGTCATCGTCATCATCCTGTTCTTGGATATACCAAGCATCATAAGGGTGTAGACTTTGCTTGTCCGATTGGTACGCCCATTATGGCGGCTGGTGATGGGGTAGTGGAAAGATTCGGTTCTTATGGGGCCTATGGTAACTATATCCTGATTCGCCATAACAATGGTTATAAAACGGCTTATGCACATTTAAGCCGTTATGCAAAAGATTTGCGTAAGGGTATGCATGTGCAACAGGGAAAAATTATTGGTTATGTGGGCAAAACTGGTAGAGCAACTGGTCCTCACCTGCATTACGAAGTACTTGTCGCGAATAAGCAAATCAATCCTTTAAAGGTAAAGCCTATGCCGGCGAACAAACTGACCGGTAAGCAAAAGGATGAGTTCTTGAGAACAAAAAGAGACTTCGATTTGCAATACGCAAAGCTGAAGGAATCGACAACTCTTGCGGACGCACCCACGAAAAACACATCTAGTTAGCGGTTTATTTAGGGGGCTTAATATAGCCCCTTATCCTCGACCATTTTGTCATACCTGCCTTCGCAGGTGTGACATGTTCTGTGTATTTTTCATGCGTAGGCCTCGGGCAAGTGTCCAGGTCCTACGCATGAAAAATTTAAGAGAGGAAGTGCCGCCCACACCTGTCACACCTGCGAAGGCAGGTGTCCAGCGCAACAAAGTGCTGCGCAGCAGTTCTACATTTATTTCAATACCACAGAAGCAAGGAAATATTGAGCCTCTGCGAGGCACATGTTGTGCTGGACACCTGCCTTCGCAGGTGTGACAGACTATGGTTGGGGAGATTTAAGACAGCCTCTATTTGTATACTTAATTATAGAATTTAGTGTGACTGGTTCTGTGTATTTTTCATGCGCAGGCCCTGGGGTAGTGCCTATTTCTCATTGATTTATATTCCCAATTGCCTATGATTATAGATAGATAAATTAACCTGGCTATGAGGTTTATATGAAGAAACTCCTCCTTAATCTTACCGTTTTGATTGCTTTTACTCCTGTTGTCTGGGGGACGCAGTCGCCTGATGCGATAGAGCCGCCACGAGCAAAAATAAAAGTAGAGACTATTCTAAAGGATAGCGGCTTGTGGGATCGCTGTCTTGAAGGGGAGAGGCCTGAAGTAATACGTGTAGCGAAAAATTATAAACGTGAGTCTTTAATAGAAGTTATGGCTTGGCTCAAAGATGCAGGCATTATGGAGGCTCAAAAGTTTAATTATGTCCTTGAGGATAAGGTTGTAACCAAGCCCTACACAGCTACAGAAATATGCGGGGTTCTTTCCCTCTTGCGGCAATCTTCAGAAAATGAACGAAAAGTTATTTTGTCTTGGGTTCGTGACAATAATTTTATAAGCCTTTTTGATGTCTCTGCGTTTATAGATCTACTAAATTATATGAGAGATAAAAATCAGAAGGATGCTGCCTATTACGCATCTGTAGCTCCCTCTCTTGAGTGGATAACAAGTTTAGGGATCTTAAAAACGCTAAACGCGAGAGACGTCGTCGTGGATATGGCTGCTCTCTTGCAGTTTAAGGCGCGCACTGCGCTTTTTGTGCCATGTGAGACATGGATGAGAGAGTTGGGTATGTGGGACAAGTGCTTAGAAAAGGGGACTTTTCTAGAGTTTATAAAAGCACTGCAAAATAACACCCATAATCTTAAAGAGCTGGGGGAATGGATGAGGGTATCTGGCTTTGTAAATAAGTGCGATGGGCGGACGTTCCCTGAAGTTTTATCTAACCTACGGCCCGTTTGTCCGGAAGTTCTCAGCAAGACTGAAGGGTGGTTGAAAAAATTAGGCATGTGGGACGTGGGTTCTGATGTATTCCTGAGTGAAAAAATTTCAAAAATGAGCAAGCGAGGGGATCGATGGCTTACAGTTATGGATGAGCTCATGTTTCAGTATGATCAATGGTCTCGTACAGGTTCTGCTGTAGCGATTCATGCATTTATCCGACAATCTTTATGAGCTCACCATAGGTGTGCGATCCTAGGGTTTTGTTTTAATCGCCACCAGCCTTCCTAACATGGGGTCATCCAGGATTTTTCCTTTAAGCGGGTCTTGTTTATAGGCGACGGACAGGCCGTTTTTCTCTTCGGCATGGAGAATATCAAAGCCACAGCTCACCAATTCAGCACAGAACTTTTCAAAAGGGATATACCGACGATAATGGTCCGTTTTACCGATGAGTTCGCCTTTCTGCACAGACATCTGGTACATGGGGTCTTTGTCTGTACGGAACTCTAAAAAGACTTTTGTTTGTGGGGGGAGAATGGACAGATAGGACATGAATCCAACTTGTTCTTCTTGCGTAATGGCATGGATAAAAAAGCGGGCGTAGATGGCATCGTAATCGGTAAAGCTAGCCATAGCTTGCCAATCACAAACGTTTTGCACCAGGAAGATTTCATTTTTAATTCCAGAAGCTCTTGCGTGAGCCAGATTAGACCCCACAGCAGCAACAGATTGCTCTAAGCCGAAGGCTTCAAGGCCATTTGCCCTAAATGCAAAAGTATCTCGGCCATTTCCGCAAGCCAGATCCAGTACTTTTGCTCCCGGTTGTAGGTAATTCTGGCTTAAGATAAACTGAGCAAATGTAGAAGGTTCCCGCGGTAGATTTTCTGTGGGATAGAAATGATCCCAGTAGGATTTATTGTGTTCTGTGAAGGTTTCTGTCGTCGGTTGTGAGGCGTGGTGGAGGAGGTGGCGTTTTTCAACTAAATCTTGTAGATCGCCATCGAATGTAGCTGGATTGAACTCATCACCCTGTAGTTTCCATTTTTTATTGCCACTGACTTTTGCATGATGACTAAAATAATAGTAGGCATGGGTTTTCCAGTCTTGACCATATTGGCGCGTAAGATATTCTTCGGGGCGTGCTGGAATATTTAAGGAAAATTTTCCAAAGGCAATCTTTTGTAAAGTCTCCAGCTGTGAGGGTTCAAACCAACATTTTGGCCATAGCTTCTTTACCGAGTCAGGAAAAATTTCATAACGATTGTTCTCTGGATTGAGTTTGACCATAAAGATATCCACAAAAGGATATATGGTTTTTTGCGTCTTACTATTGAAGATTCCTATTCTGGATTGAATTTGTAATCCGACCTGATCATGAATGACGATCGCATAATTCAGTTTTTGCAGTTCGGCTCTGAATGGTCGATCGCGAAGGGTTCCCATGTCTTTTTCATGAATGCATAGATCAATGTCATCATCCCATGGAATCATGCCGCCGGTTTGTTGACCATCGGGACCTTTTTGGCGCATGGCGCCTAGTAACGTTCCAAACAATGCCCAGGATTGAACGTGATGATTGTCCATGAGCTCAGTGACATTTTTTGCCATTTGCTGTGTTTCCCGGATGATGTTGGGATCCACGCAGATGCTTTGTATGGTTTGAGCCCTTATTTCTGGTGTCATCGTGTCCAGGTTAGAAAATGAGCAAGGGGCATTCGTGTGGAGTGAGCATAACAGGCTCAGCGTGAAGATTGATTTGTAAAGTTGCATGCGGATAGACTCCTTTTTTTATTATTGATTATTTAGCCTTTGCTGCCGTATTTATCGTCTTTTTCGGTCTTTTTTACCCAAGCCCCTTCCCAGAGATGTCGGCCTAGGCTGGTTTCTGGCAGAGCATCTGTTTCTTTAACGATTTCTTTTTGTGGGTAGAGGCCTCTTATCTTTGCTGGGTATAAGACTTCTGGGGGGAAGGCTACATCTAGGTTTCCTTCCAGGCCGGACCCCTGATAAAAGGCCAGCATGGTGACTAAAGGACCGGTCATGGCGATGGTCTGGTAGCCGTCACCCTGAGGAATGTCTAGAACATAATCAGGTGCAACTCGTGCATCAAAGTTTCTCTCGATAAGTTTTAAGGCTGTTTTTGTAATGGGGTGCTTTGGTCTGCATGCCATAAAGGCATTGCACAGGAATGTCGACATGGGCTCGATACCAAAGAGACTGTCATACATATGCATCAGCACGATAGGGTTCTGTTCAATAATATAATCCGTATCTTTATACAGCCCACCCATTTGATTGAGTATTTCCAAGCGCAGGATATCGCTGGCCATGCCAAAGCGAGATTGACTCATAACCATTTCAAAAGTTTTCTTTGAATTAAACTTAGGCAGGTCCTTAATGAATTTGCAGTGTCTATCGGTGTAGATTTCTTTAATTTGCACACCTGTATTCCGAAGTTTTTCCGTTGTGAGGGGGAGTATTTTTTTATTTTGCACCCACAATATATGCTGCCATCCATCGGATTCAGGCATGACGGCAATGCTTTGTTGTAGCCATTTCAGATAGTTGTCTGGAAACTCAATGGGTTTATTGGGATTGGTAAGCCAGATGGTGTGGGTAATTAAAGGTATTTTTGTTTTGGGAGATAATTCTTTCAAGGTTATCGTTTGAGGAATGGGGGCAGTTTCAAATAATTGCCGGCGTTTTTCATAAAGTCTGGCTATATCCGAAATACCTTCCTGAGGGCAGATTATATAAGCAAGGGTGCGTAAATGGCTGTCGAATTCCTGGCGAAATTCAGCAGAAGACATATCCTCCCGCGGGGGATACTGGGGGCACAATTTAATTATTTTACCCGGATTTTGTTGAGCCCATTCCGGCATTTCTCTTATAGGAGAAAAGCATGTGGGTATAAAAGAAAAAGGGGGTAGGGCTCTGGGGAAAATCGCTTCAGCTGCATTTTCAATACTCAGCAACATAGCTTTTGGCGAAGCATCTGTAACATTTAAGAAAACTTCATTCCAAAAAAGCTTCTTGCTTAACTTTATGCGATTGCCTGTGGGTGAATAATGATGGATCGTTATGGATGAATTGGGCTTCATGGAAAATTTTCTGGGTTGGTTATCCCCATCAAAAAGCCGTTCTGAATCGCTTTTTGTCGGATCTAGACTTTGGAAAAAATCCTCGAGTTTATTAAATATGCCACCCATGCAGAGAACAAGGGAAGGGGTGTGTTGGCTTTGCTCTTCATGGAGAAGTTTTACTGTGGCTTCTTTACTAGATTTATTCTGTATAATAACGGTGCCATGGAATTGCATTTTTTGCATCATCTGACGCAAATCTTCTTCATTATCTCGCTTTGCTAGCTGATGACTTTCAAATATGGAGGCCTTGGCAACCCTAGGGGTGTCTGTGCCTATATCGGAAGCAACTAATGAGGGGGAAAATAAGAGAACGAAGCATAAAGAAATGGGGTTTTTAAGGATGCGTAGAGGCTCGTTGAACATCATGGATTCTCCTAAAAGAATGAGGTGATATTCAATTTCTACAGAGTATTTATTAATTAAATGCTTACGATATGTTAAGGATTTATTGCGTATTTATTAACAATAGATGGGTTTTTTGTAATATATATTTAAGTCTGGAATAACTATGGGGAATTTATTTTGAAATGGCCTCAGACTATAGCTGGGACAAGATGTGAGTTGCTTTAGGCTTTACGAAGACCCAAATATCTAGCAGGTTTTTGACGTACGTAGGCGCCTGGTTGAGATTGTTGATCATGAGGTCTGGATTTTCTGGGTACTCCTGGGTAAGGTGGTTTCTAAAATCGCGCATTTCCCGCCATAGTTTAGCATTCGGTAAGATTTCATTCTTCTCAAGCAGATTTAGCATATCAATAAATGTTAGTTTTTCTTGTGATGGTATAAAGGCCTCGGCAAGTAATGGAAATAGTTTAGCACCAAGAGAATCTTGCAGACGTGAAAAGCGATACACCATTTGATCCAGATAATGCATCTCTGTTCCTAGCAATAGGTGTAAGCGATCATGATCTAAAGGAAAATTAGGCAAAAGGTGTTTATGGGCCCGATCTAGCTGTCTAACATGGAAATCGCATTCATCCATAATCGCTTGTAATTTCATTGTTTTGGTCATGCCAATCGAATCTTTTTTTTTGTATTTTATGTAGGTAATGTATAGTCGTCAAATATAATCTATTTTTTTCTCTATCCGTACAAAGCCTTTTTCATGCGTTGGAGGGCTTCTTTTAAATTATTTTGATCGCATCCCATGTTTAGGCGAATAAAGCCAGGTGTCGTGCATCCGAAATCAAGACCATCGGATACCGCAATTCTTGCATTGTGGAGGAAAAAATCAGCGGGTCTGCCTTTGATTTTACCGTTATCTATAAAATATTTGACGTTCATCCATGCCAAATAAGTGGCGTGGGGGCAGGTTGTTTGGATCTCTGGCATCTGTTCCTGGACGTAAGTCATCAGAAGGTCTCGATTGCTTTTTATATAGCTCAGCATTTGTGTTTTCCATGGATCACATGCGCCGGAGTATGCAGCCATTGCGGTGGCTAAGCCAATGCTATTGGTATGAATAGACCTCTTCGATACAGTCTCAACGAATTTTTGCCGTATCGTCGGATTGGGTATGATGACAAAACTTGTATATAAACCTGGCAGGTTATAAGTTTTTGAGGCGGAAAAGATGGATATAGTCTGCTCCGCTATTTCCGGTGATAAACTGGCAATAGGGATGTGGGGCGGGCCATCCAGCGTTAATTCACTGAATATTTCATCCGCACAAATGAGAATCTTTTCTTGCCGGCAAAACTCTGCCATATCTTGCAGGTCTTGTTGGGAAAAAATGTGGCCTGTGGGATTGTGGGGGGAGCAGAGTAAAAACATTTCTGTGCGGATGCCATTCTTATGAACAGCATCTTTCATTGTGTCCCAGTCTAATTGGTAGGTAATTGTATTACCGGACTTGATGGGTTTTAACGGCGCCGTCTGGCAAATCAATCCACCATTTTTAGGGGTTTTGCTTAAAAAGGGTGGATAGGCTGGTGTGTGAATCAAAAAACCGTGGCCCGGCTGGCAAAAGGTTTCGGCCGCGATGTTGGTGGCGTGATGAGCTCCGGGGACGTCAACGATGTGCTCTGGGTCGATGTCCCAATTGAATAAATACTTTAAGCGTTTTGCGATAGTTTGCTGCAGCTCATTGGACATGTGTGCATAACCAAAGACGCCATGCTGAACGCAATCTTGTATCGCTTGTCGGATTGGTTCTGCGGCTATAAAGTCCATGTCAGCGACCCATAAGGGGATGACGTCCTCTGGATAGGTCGTCCATTTGAGAGAGTTGTGATGTCGGCGATTTTTCGCAATATACGAATCAAAATTCATGGTTTTATTCTTTTTATATACGATAATACATCATATAAAATATAAAGCACAAACACCAGCCAGTAAGAATATTTTAAGAGGATTAAGTTATAATGAGAATTGAAGATACGAGTGAGACAAGCATGATTATTCATAACCCTGAAGACTTTGGTGTAGATTCTTATCGTTTGGAAAGACTTAATGAGCTTATGGCATCTTATGTGGATGAGGGAAAGCTGGCGGGTACGTTGACCGTTCTGTCTCGGCGTGGCTCGATCGTTCATGCAAAGGCAACAGGCATGGCGAATGTAGAGGCGTCTGTGCCGATGGAAATGGAAAATATTTTCCGTATATACTCCATGACAAAGCCGATTACAACGGTTGCGGCAATGATTTTGCTGGAACGGGGGTTGTTTCATTTAAATACGCCTGTATCTGAATTCTTTCCGGCCTTCAAAAGAATGGGGGTGTTTTCCGCAGGTACAGTGGATGATTATACAACCGTTAAGGCCGAACGTGAGATGACGGTCGCTGATTTGATGAAGCACACGTCTGGCCTTACTTATGCGTTTCTTGCGTCGAATGTGGTGGATGATCTCTACAAGAAAAATAATATAGATTTTGTAGGAAACTCTATGGGGGATAAAGAGGCAGTGTTGAAAACCGTTGCGGAGCAGCCCCTGGTTTTTTCTCCTGGAAGCGCTTGGAACTATAGTATCTCCACTGATGTTTTAGGCTGTGTTATCGAGCAGATAACAGGCCAATCTTTGGGTGAATTTTTGCGAAAAGAGATTTTTGAGCCATTGCATATGGAGGACACCGATTTCCATGTGCCTGAATCTAAACTAAGCCGAGTCGCTAGCATGTACGGTAGTCATTTAGCGGGCAATATGATTCCTGGTTTTAAAGGAATGCCCGTTGGAAAGAAAATGAAGAGACTAAATGATCCGGATAACCCAACGGAAGCTCGTGTGCCGACGTTACAAAGTGGTGGAGGTGGTTTATATTCAACAGCTATGGATTATATGAAATTCCTTCATATGTTGTTGAATAAAGGGCGTGTAGGGCGCCATTGCATCTTAAGCCCAAAGACGATCGACTATATGACATGTAATCATTTGCCAACGACGATGGCTGAGTTTCTGCCGAAGAACTTGGATATTACACCGCGGGTACAGGAAGGCATTGCGAAGCCTGGATATGGTTTTGGTTTGGGCTTTGCTGTACGAGTCGATAATATTCAGGCGCAAAACATTGGAAGTCTGGGCGAGTATTACTGGGGCGGGGCCGCCAGTACCGCATTTTTTGTCGACCCCCATGAACAGTTATCCTTTGTTCTGATGACACAGTTACTCCCCTCGAGCACCTATCCCATCCGCAATGAAATAACCCGTGCCATTTATCAATCTTTGGTGGAATGACGGGGTTGGAAGATGAAATCGGCGAAAAATCTGTTTTTATAATTAGCTGACATTTACCGGAAATAAGAGTAAAGTGAGGTCATGAATATTAGGGAGTTATCGCATGGCCGATCAGATATATGACGTGGCAATTTTAGGAGCGGGACCCGGTGGGTACGTGGCTGCTATTCGTTGTGCACAGTTGGGTAAAAAAGTTGTGGTGGTTGAAGCCAATCATTTGGGTGGGATTTGTTTGAATTGGGGATGTATTCCCACAAAAGCTTTGCTGCGATCCGCCGAAGTTTATCATACCATTCAAAATTCTGAGGATTTTGGTATCTCCGTGAAGGATGTAAAATTTGATTTTGACAAAATTGTGAAAAGATCACGTGCGGTTTCTGAACAACTGACCAAAGGCATTCAGCACCTGTTGAAAAAAAATAAAGTGGATGTCCAGAATGGATTTGGGCGTTTAAAGGGTAAAACAGGTAGCTATCATAAGTTGAGTGTTACAGATTCAAACGGTCAGGTCAGTGAAATTACCGCTGCGAAGGTGATCTTGGCAACGGGTGCTAGGGCCCGAGTGATTCCTGGACTGGAGCCAGACGGACAAGATATCTGGACCTATAAAGAAGCCATGGTTCCAAAAGCAATGCCTAAATCTTTGTTGGTTATAGGTTCTGGGGCGATTGGTATCGAGTTTGCTTCTTTTTACGCCACGATGGGTGTAGATGTGACAGTTGTTGAATTGTTGGATCGTATTTTGCCGGTTGAGGATGAAGAAATATCAAAGCTTGCCCGTAAAGCTTTTGAAAAAAAAGGCATAAAGATACATACGGGGGCTGTGGTAAAAAAGTTAGCCAAAGATAAAAAAGCTGTCGTTGCAGAGATGCAATTCCAGGATGGGGCCGTGCAGCAGATTTCTTTTGATAAAGTTATCGTTGCCGTCGGTATTGTTGGCAATACGGAAGATTTAGGTCTGGAATTGACCAAAGTTAAGGTGGACAAAAATCAGATCCAGGTGAATGAATATTGTCAGACGGATGAGCCTGGTATATATGCCATTGGAGATGTGGCCGGCGCGCCATGGCTTGCCCATAAGGCCAGTCATGAAGGTGTTATGGTGGCCGAACACATGGCCGGCAGCAAAGACGTGCATCCGATGAATCGTTTGGATATTCCCGGTTGTACCTATAGCTCACCTCAGGTAGCCAGTGTAGGATTAACAGAGGCGAGTGCTAAGGCGAAAGGCTATTCCTTAAAAGTAGGTCGCTTTCCTTTTGCTGGCAACGGCAAGGCTTTAGCGATGGGCGAGCCTGAAGGGTTAGTCAAAACGATCTTTGATGAAAAAACGGGCGAGCTTTTAGGGGCCCACATGATTGGTACGGAAGTCACCGAAATGATTCAAGGTTATGTCATTGCAAAAACCATGGAGGCCACAGAATCGGAGCTGATGCAAACGATTTTCCCGCATCCAACGCTTTCTGAAATGATGCACGAGTCCGTACTCGATGCCTATGGTCGTGTAATCCATATGTAAGGAATAGGTTATGACAACGACTCTGCCGCAAAAAAGGCCTGATTGGATTCGTGTGAAGGCTCCGACTTCGCCACAATATCAGGCGACACGGGATATCATCCGCAAACAAAAACTGAATACAGTTTGTGAAGAGGCTGCATGTCCGAACATCGGCGAATGTTGGGCGCAAAAACACGCAACCGTTATGATTTTGGGGAGTGTTTGTACGCGGTCTTGTCGTTTTTGTAATATTGCGACAGGTAAGCCGGATTTGTTGGATCCTCATGAACCTGAGAGAGTGGCTGCAGCCATGTCGGAGCTAGGCTTAAAGCATGTCGTCGTTACATCCGTCGATCGGGATGATCTGCCCGATGGGGGTGCTGAGCATTTTGCCAAGACCATCCGCTACATCCGTATTTATTCGCCAGGTACAACCATTGAGGTGCTGACGCCGGATTTTCTTCGCAAACCTGGAGCAATCGAAATCGTGGTTGAGGCTGAACCAGATGTCTATAACCATAATTTAGAAACGGTCCCCCGCCTATATGCGAACGTAAGGCCAGGGGCGCGTTATTTTAATTCGCTGAAGCTTTTGCATCGAGTAAAAGAAATAAACCCACGCATTTTTACAAAATCCGGTATCATGGTCGGATTGGGCGAAGAAAAAGAAGAGATTTACCAAGTGATGAATGATCTTCGTTCAGCGGATGTGGATTTTATGACCATTGGCCAGTATTTGCAGCCGACACCAACGCATCATCCCTTAATGCGCTATGCCACTCCGGAAGAGTTCGCTGAATATGCCACCATGGCCAGAGGCAAGGGGTTTTTAATGGTGTCGTCTTCACCATTAACCCGTTCTTCTTATCACGCGGGGGATGATTTTATGCGATTGCGTGAGGCTCGTGAGGCTAAGTTAGCTGCAGAAAATAAATGAGGTAGAACAACTATGCCCACCCATGCAGAAATAAAAGTCGTACCGTATAGTGCCGAACAAATGTATGCTTTGGTTGCAGATATCGAAAAATACCCGGAATTTCTGCCCTGGTGTATAGCCTCTCGTATACGGGAGCGCAAAGAAAATCTCGTCATTGCGGATTTGGTGATTGGCTATAAAATATTCAAAGAAACGTTCACTTCGCAAGTCTATCTTAATCCGTATACACAAATTGATGTGAAATACTCGCAAGGGCCTTTTCGCTATCTCAATAATCATTGGAAGTTTAAAGACTTGAAAGAAGGTGGTTGCGAAGTCGATTTTTACGTGGACTTTGCTTTTAATAACCATTTTATGCAATCTGCCATCGAACTATTCTTTAATGAAGCCGTTCGAATTATGATCCGGTCTTTTGAAACCAGAGCGGCTTTATTGTATAAAAAGTAATAATGCATAAAATAATAAATTAATTTAACTTGTTATTATACATTCTTTTACCCCCTATTTATTGCCATATAGTCTAATGGCAGTAACAGGGGAGATGGGTTATGATAGTATATACAAGAATTTATGCATGCTTTGTGTTTTGTTTTCTCATGATAATTCCCGGAAAGGCTTCTTCCAATTTGTTGGAAATACAAGATGCTATGGAAAGATTGTCTCCTTATTATAAATCCGGATTATTTCCAGAGTTAAAATCGAAATGGAAAGATTTTAAAGCAAAAAAAGAAGAAGAAAAAACGACCCTTCTGGATTACAAACAGATGGGTATTTCCGACGGCATGATAGTTCCTTATAAGTCTTTAGTTCGTCAGGCTCGGGCACCCAATCAGGTAGATATGACCGATAAAGAAGTCATGGAACAACTGAGTTTGGATACAGAGGAGGGAAGAAAGCAGTTCATCTGGGAGCATGGCCCCTTAAATAAAATCTTAACAACAGGAAAGTTTAAAGGTGTTTTTACCCGCGACTTTACAAAGCTTGCCAACTACATTTATTCAGCCAACATGCGTACCTCGCAGTTTTATGCACCTTTTTATGACATCCCCTTGGTGCCAAAAAATATTCGGCGATTTGTTGAGATGACTTACTTTAATATGCATAACAACAAAATTGTCGCATTGCCACCGAATTTCGGCTCCTTTGATCGCTTGGAAGAAGTGAATTTGCGTAATAATAAGTTGACGACGCTGCCCCAGGCTTTTTCTAATTTAAAGGGTTTAAAAACGTTGAATTTAGCCCATAACAATTTCACCACCATACCAGAGTCCGTATTGGCTTTAAAAGATTTGGAGGTTCTGGATCTGTCTTATAATAACATTACGGAAATTCCTGATGCGGTTAAGAGCATGAAGAATCTCAAATTTTTAAACTTAACCGGCAATGATATCGACAAGTTACCAGAATCTATCTGTCAGCTAGATAAATTGGAAGAATTAAAAATCGCCAGCAATAAGCTGCAGGTTCTTCCAAAAGATATGGGGCGGCTGAGAAATTTACGGGAACTGATTGCATTTAATAATGATATATCTGTCCTGCCCGATAGCTTGAGTGATTTAGAGCATTTGCAAAGGTTGGAGATGTTTAACAATAAAATATCCAGCTTGCCCAATGGTTTTGATCGACTTAATAAGCTGGAAAATTTGATCCTTTTTAATAATGCGATTCAGTATTTTCCGCCCGAATTATGCGCAATGCCGAATCTGCAAGAATTAAATCTATCTGGCAACGAATTGATAACGGTTCCCCAAGAAATCGGTCAGATGGAAGGGTTGCAGTGGTTGGATTTATCGAAAAATAAATTGGTTCATCTGCCTGAAAATATTGGAGACTTGCATTACCTGGTGACGTTAGATGTATCCAAAAACCAGATAAAGGAATTGCCAAGCTCCATTGGTGATTTAAGCTTTATACGTATGTTGTCCGCAAGCCATAACCAAATATCCGAAATTCCAGATACAATTGGTATGTTAGGGTTTTTAGAGCTATTGTATCTGGAAGATAATGCTTTGTCTTCCTTGCCCAAGAGCGTAATTTCCTTACATGCCTTGCAAGCCATAGACGTGAGTGATAATAATTTTACATCCTTTCCTGTAAAGCTTGTCTTTTTAAACAACCTGATGTTAATCCGCATGGTGAATAACCCATATCATGCGGTGCAGGACTTCTGGCGCCAAAAATTACCGCGAGGCGGGCAGGTTATTTATTAGGTTTTGATTGTAAGGGGGGGTGTTTTCTGTTATTCAAAGATTAAGGATGTCTTGGAATAACTTATGAAAATAATCAATTGCTTGTTTACGACTGCCTTGGGTGGTATGGAGCAATCATTTTTAGATTACAATCAGATTTTTACATCTTTGGGTCATGATGTCATTTCTTTGCTGCATAAAAATACAAAGATATTGCCGAACGTCTCCGGAAGGTATTGTTTAAATAACAATCGTTCTAAATACGATGTTTTTGCCTTGTGTAGGCTCAAGCTATTTTTAAGGCGTGAAAAACCTGATCTTATCGTGACGCATGGGAATAGGGCTCATTATTTATTAAATAAAATTAAAGGGGATATTCCCTCTATAGGTGTTTGCCACGGAAGCATTGGGTATATTACCCGCAGTCATAAGATTATCACCGTAAGTCAATCCCTGAGGGAGGAAATTGTTAGGCTTTACCCTCACTTTAGCGATCGTATAGACCATATTCCGAATATCGTAAGTCTTACACCTAGAGAAATAAAACAAGTTCCTGATTTTAAACAAAGGGTTCCCGTTATTGGGTTTATGGGGCGATTAGATCCGGAAAAAGGCGCTATGATTCTGGTTGAAGCTTTACGACTATTAAAGGCGGATGGTGCTGGCTTTAAAGCGTTAATAGCAGGAGATGGTGGCCAAAGACCACAGGTAGAGACGCAACTAAATTTGTACGGTTTACAATCGGATGTTCACTTGCTGGGGTGGGTTCAGGATAAGATTTCATTTTATGATAAGATTGATATCTTGTGTGTTCCGTCGCTATCGGAATCCTTTGGAATTGTTATACTTGAGGGGCTTTGCCGGTCGATACCTGTTATTGTTACAGACTTGCCTGGGCCTAGGGAGATTATTTCCGATAGGCAAAACGGTTTAGTCGTGCCCGTCAACAATCCTTTGAAAACGGCCGAGGCTATTAAGCTTTTGATTGAAGATTCATCTTTGTATATGGATGTGGCCCGTTCAGGATATAAAAGTTCAATGGCCTATAGCTTTGAGGCGATTCAGCAAAAAGTAAAAAGATTTATAGAAGAAAAAAGCCCCGGTTTTTATACCGGGGCTTGAAGGAGTGAATTATACCAATTCCATAAAATAACGGATAATCTTATCTTCGCCGCCTGTCATTCCCGCGAAGGCGGGAATCCAGCGCAACAAAGTGCTGCACAGCAGCTCTCTCTTTATTTCAATGCCACACAAGCAAGGAAATATTGAGCCTCTTCGAGGCACATGTTGCGCTGGATACCTGCCTGCGCAGGTATGACAGACGATGGTTGAGGAGATTTAAGACATCCTCTATCTGTATACTTAATTATAGAATTGGGATTAATCTTCTCCTTGAGCCTTAGAAAAGGCTTGTTCGTCGTTGAACACGTGTAATTTTTCCACGTGTGTCCATTTGTATTTCGTGTTGATGCGATTTAACAGATCCATAATGCATTCTTGCTTCACATCACTATTGTCATTGGATGTCAGCATAAAACGGCAACGATAGAAGTCTGCTTTTTCTGGTATACCGCCGATGCTGGGGTAGACCTTTACGCCACGGTTGTCGATCATGGTGAGGGTGAAGTTAGATCCTTTAATCAGTTCTTCCATGCCTTTTCCGAGGACGTCAGGTAATTCATTGGCTTCGGTGAATACATCAATGCCGGATACATGACGTTCCGTAACGCCTGAAACCATTGTATTTTTCGGGATTGTAATTTTTTTGTATTTTTTAGGCGGAGCTTGGTCCGATTTTTGCCCAAAGTTGCCGATAACGGCATCGGTAAATTCGGTTGTGGAAACAGCCTTTTTGCCTTCTCCGGCTACATCAATGGTGAATGTTCTGTCTCGACCTAATGTCACAAAAACCGCTTGTTCAATGGTTTCTGCAGCTTCGAATTCACCCAAGTAGCGCAGCATCATAACGCCAGAAAATAAAACAGCGATAGGATTGATGACGTTGAGTCCCGCGTATTTAGGTGCGGAACCGTGAACAGCCTCAAACATAGCAATGTTTTCACCGATGTTTGCCCCGGGTGCAAATCCTAATCCGCCCACTAAACCAGAGGCGAGGTCGCTGAGAATATCTCCATTCATATTGGTGGAAACAATCACTTCGAATTTTTCTGGGAACCTTACGAGCTGATGCGCGCAGTTATCGATGATGATGTGATGGGGCTCAATGTCTGTATAATCTTGCGAAACCTCTTCAAAAACTTTCTTCATTAAGCCCTCTGTCAGCTTCATGATGTTGGCTTTTGTGGCGCAATGTAAGCTTTTTCTGCCCTCGGAACGAGCCAGTTCAAAAGCAAAACGAATAATCTTTTCGCAGCCCTTGCGGGTAATCAGCTTCAGGCATTCAGCCGCATCCGGTGTTTGCATGTACTCGATACCGGCATACAGGTCTTCAACGTTCTCGCGGACAATGACCATGTCTACACCACGACCGGAAAATGGCGTGGCAACGCCTGGGAATTCTTTTACGGGGCGAATGTTGGCGTAGGTCTCAAAAATTTTGCGTAACGTAACGTTTGCACTTTTCTCTCCATATCCAATAGGAGTTTCTAAGGGCCCCTTCAGCACCAAACGATTGCGCTGTATGGATTCTATGGTTTCTAAAGGAACCCCAGAAGGTAGGCCGCGTTTGAAAACTTCCGCGCCAGCCTCACACACTTCCCAGTCGAATTTTACACCCGTAGCCTCGAGGATTTTTACTGTAGAACCAACGACTTCCGGTCCAATACCATCGCCATTAATAAGTGTAATCTTGTGCGTTTGCGCCATTTATAGTTGTCTCCCTGTATGAATGGATATGGCTAAAAGTTTAACATAAAAAATAACCGATGCATATACGTCATCAGGTGTTCTGTTTGTTAAAAGAATGTTATTTAGAATAAATTTAGACAGTTTTTATAAAAACACTTTTTAAGTAACGAAGTTCATGGCATGATAGGCTTATCGTTGATCAAAAGTTGTTTGTGTCCAAATTAATAATAATGGGACACAGTGTTGCAAAATATAGGGGGGACGCGTAGTGACTTTCTTCGAGAATCTACAACATCAAGATAATTATGAACCATTGCCACCAACGGAAGGTGTGCAATTACATTGTATTGTAAAGTGGTTCAATCCCATTAAGGGGTTCGGATTTGTTATGCCAGAGGATGAGGATGAAGATATTTTTCTTCATTTTTCCGTGCTAGATGCAGCCGGGTATCAATATTTAAGTCCAGGTGATGAACTGGAATGTATTGTGGGCGAGGGCCGCAAAGGCCGTCAAGTGGGTAAAATTTTGGAAGTAGCGCCAGCAAGGCAATTCCCTGGCGATCCAAAAATGATGCAACGTCCGGTACAGCCTGTCGGGTTGTTAGAACAAATGGAAGGCGAAGTGAAGTGGTTCAATACCATTCGCGGCTTTGGTTTTGTGACGCCTGAAACGGGTGGTCGAGATGTGTTTGTGCATGCCTCGATATTGCGTCGAATCGGTCTGCAAAAGGTAAATCCTGGGCAGAGAGTTCGTATGCAGGTAACGTCTTCAGATCGTGGTCGTCAAGCTTGGACTGTTGAATTACTAGACTAAGATATGGGTGAGGCATCTGATGAGCCGTTTTTGGTCTTGTCGACCTATCACCCATCCAGCAGCTCACCTCTTCCATAAGGGGTGGGGCTGAAGATTTCAAGCTAGATACGAGATTTATGGTGCTTGTCAGGACATGCGCATGAAAAATTTAAGAGAGGATATACCATCCACACCTGTCATACCTGCGAAGGCAGGTATCCAGCAAAAACTATGCGTTGCGAAGCAACTCTTTATTTATGTAAAAAGGAACCTCTCCGAGGCGCTTGTTGTGCTGGATACCTGCCTTCGCAGGTATGACAGGTACTTGTTTTTTGTCTTTTTCATGCGTAGGCCCTGAAGCCAGATACGAGATTTATGGTGCTTGTTTATGATGATTGCTATGATACCAAATTCTATAATTAAGTATACAGATAGAGGCTGTCTTAAATCTCCTCAACCATTGTCTGTCATACCTGCGCAGGCAGGTATCCAGCGCAACATGTACCTCGAAGAGGCTCAATATTTCCTTGCTTCTGTGGCATTGAAATAAATGGAGAGCTGCGGCACAGCACTTTGTTGCGCTGCTTCGCGGGAATGATAGGCGGCGAAGATAAGATTTATCCGTTGTTTTATGGAATTGCTATAATACAGTTTTTTGAGAAGAAAGAAGTTAAGGTTGATATAAATGCTATATCGTGAAGTTCGTCGTCGTTTTACATTTTTAATTGGTCCGACTATATCGGCTCTATTGGTGGGGTATTTTACCTACCATTTAATCCAAGGGAATCATGGGCTTCGGGCCTATTGGCGTCTGGGGGCTGAGTTGGAGCAAACGCAGGCGCAATATACGGCGTTAAAAGAACAGCATGATGATATGCAAAAGCGTGTAACTTTATTAAGACCAAATTCCTTATGTCCAGACTTATTAGATGAGCAGGTACGCAAAAATTTAGGTTATGTGG
This sequence comes from Alphaproteobacteria bacterium, assembly GCA_017993335.1. Classification (GTDB taxonomy): domain Bacteria; phylum Pseudomonadota; class Alphaproteobacteria; order JAGOMX01; family JAGOMX01; genus JAGOMX01. Next base: position 28,240 of record JAGOMX010000006.1, read on the forward strand.
ATCCGAAAGAGGTTGTTATTTTAAATCCAAGCCTTGAGGAAAAAAATCCTAAGGACAAAGGAAATAAGTAAATGATGTTAGATAAAACGTATCGAAAATTTCCTATCGTTGTCGATTTAGATGGGACTCTGATCTTTGATGAAATTAGTTGTAAGGCCTTTAAACGTTTGATTGTGACGCGTCCTTTTAAGCTTTTGTTGGCACCTTTATGGTTGATGAAGGGGGTGGCTTATTTCAAAAAACGTGTGGCTAATCTTGTGTATATAGATCCAGCTCGATTGAATTATAACCCTAAAGTTTTACAGTTTATTAAGTCGCATCAGGGGCAAGAGATCATATTGGCAACCGGTGCGGATCAAAAATATGCACATGTGGTGGCGCGATTTTTAAAACTATTTCACCATGTTATCGCCAGTGATGGTCGGGTGAATTGTGTGAGTCATCATAAGGCGGAACGATTAATTCGTAAGTATGGAAAATCTAGATATATTTATTTAGGAAATTCCAGTCAGGATCTGGCGGTATGGAAGGACAGTCTGTTTGCTGTGGCTGTGAATGCGCCGAAAGGCGTATTAAAGGATTTAGCCAAACTAAACGTGCCATATAAAATATTATAGCAAAATCCGCTCTTTACCCTGTAGAGGATTTCCTCCATACTTTATGCATTCGGTAGGGAGGCTTTACATGAAATTCGTTTTTTCGACCGCTTTATTCTTTATCGCCAGTGCATCGCTCCTGGCATCCAATCCTATAGATTTTAAAGAGCGTAGTTATCCTTCCAATGCTATACCTTTTGATAATTGGCCTTTGGATATGTTGGTGAGTCGGGAAAATGAGCTGCGCGCAAAAGTACAAGCCGATAGCCGGGCGATAACAAGCGCAGATTCGCTCGAGATTAAATATCAACTGGATCAAATAAAATTTTATAACCGCAGCTCCGCCATTTGTACCTTTACCGGTAAGTTTATTGTGATGGGGACGTCTTGTGCTGCCGGGTTGATTACAGCTTTAAATTGGCCTACATATCTTATTTATATTACGTCTGGGGTTGGTGGTGTCGGTGTTGCTTTAATTCAGTATGGCGAAAAAAATAAGGATTCGTCCCACGATATAGAAAAAGAAGTGATTGCTAAACATTCGGACGATGTGGTGGAATATCAAAAAATTCATGAAGCCAGAAAAAGAAAAGAAAAAGAGCAGGTCGACCAAGAAAAAAAGGAAATGGCTGAAATGGTCAAAACGATGTACCAGCATTTCACGGGGGCTCGAGAATCTGCCCCGGTAGATGAGGATTCGGATGTGGACGACATGGAACGTGGAATGCTTCCGATTACGGAAAAAGGTAAGGAGGAGGCTCTGCCCAAATCCCCCGTTGCCAAGTCGCCGAAGCGCTCAGGATATGTGCGCGTTTTGAAAAAACCTCAGCCCCCAGTTGAGAAAAAAACTGCTGACAATCCAAAATAATAGATACCTTGATGAGAATCTCTTTGAGTCAGGGCCTGCGCATGAAAAATTTAAGAGAGGAGGTGACGTCCACACCTGTCACACCTGCGCAGGCAGGTGTCCAGTAAAAACTATGTGTTGCGAAGCAACTCTATATTTATGGATGTAAAGAAGACTGTAAGGAGCCTCTCCGAGGCGCTTGTCGCGCTGGATGCCTGCCTGCGCAGGCATGACAGGTACTTGTGGCTGGTTTGTGTCTTTTTTCATGCGTAGGCCCTTCTCTTTGAATTTACCCCTCTTTTTTACGGCCAGAAAATCTGATATTGTTAAAATCCAAGATAAATGACCCAGGGAGAATAGTATGCGTAAAATGGACTCATTCGTGAATATCACTTTTTTTTGTGTAGCCTTGTCAAGCGCCCAGGCCTCATGGCCACAGTTAGATGAATCGGCACCTAGTCGTGTCGGTATGGTCGAAGTTGCGCCGGATAATACGATGCAACAATTGGAAGAGCAGGGATTGTTGTTAAAGCAGCAGCAAGAAACTTTAAAGGCTGAATGCCAAAAAATTCAAGTTTCGATTGCGGAAAAACAAAGACTTTTTAACGCATTAAATCCGAATAACAAAAAATTTAAAGAGAATGAATCGCGTTTAAAGCAAGAGATTGCGGGGTTAGAAAAGAATTTAGCGAAAAAAGAAGAAGAAATTACGCAATCCATTCAATCCTGTCGTGATATTGCAGAGCAAATGAAACAGATGGAGTCTGGACAGAAGACGGATGGCTGGGATAATGGCCGGTTAAATATTTCGCTAGAGGGTGTTCCTTTGACAAGTGCTTCGCCGAGTCCTGCTTCATCTATGGAAAAGAGTAAAGAAACAAAGGTAATGCCGCTGGCCGTTGATTCAAATCCAAAGGGTAAAGAGGAATTATCCGACGAACCCAAAGCCAGTGCCGATCCAATAAAAGCTGCCGTTCCCCGGAGCGAGGTGGCGGCAACAAAAGCTTTAGCCGCGATTGAAGAACAGGCCCGTGATCCATCGCGTAGAAACGTTACATCCGTAGGTTGGGTTGAGACAGTCTCTAATGCGGTAGTGAATAACGCCTCTTATTTATATAGGGCGCTGACTGCAGCACCTCTATTTCCTGTTGGGTCGTATCCGTCATTAACATTAAGTGATGTTCTTGAAAAGTTTAAAAAGGAGTGGGGAGAGAGGTATACAGAAAAGGAATTGCGCGCATTAAAAAGAGATTTCTTGTTTTATCAATTCCCACCTTTATTTATTAACTCGAGTATTTCTACCGGAAAATACTTTCTGCCTCATGGATTTTATTACGGCACAGTCAAAATTGATTTGGCAGATGTGAATCTTAAGCTAGATCTGGCAAAGTTAAGTCTAGAACAACCCATGCAAGATAAGACTAAGCTTGAGTGGTATAAGGCCTTATTAAAGAGGACTGAAGATGCATCGCAAGTGAGCGGATATATTGTTAATTTTACGGATAAAACGAGAACATGCGGCCCATATGAATTTTTAGAAAGAATTATAAGCTGTGTGACCGATATTCGTGAGGAAGCTATGTTCGTTAACTTTCAAAACTCACGCCGCCCATCGGGTAATGAGAGCACAAAAACTTTGTTGGAAATGGATTTTTTGGCATGGGACGAAAAAGAAAAAACAGCTATATTCTGGGGCCTTTGTGGGCTTCGTGAAGACAATAAACTTAAAGGACCCAGTGATTATGAGGCTCGCCAAAAGAAGGCTAAAGAGCGTCGGGCAATTGATTGGCCAATATTGGGATAGGCATTCATGAAACTCACAGTTTTAGGGTGTGGGCCGTCTGCGGGGGTGCCGTTGATCGGGGGGATTTGGGGGGCTTGTGACCCGTTGAATCCTAAAAATCGCCGATTGCGGACTTCTTTGCTGATTCAGGATCAGGGGCGGAATCTATTAATTGATACGTCGCCGGATCTGCGCCAGCAATTGATATCTAACGATATTAAAAAAATTGATGCCGTGTTGTACACGCATGCGCATTCGGATCATGCTCACGGTATTGATGAATTAAGGCCTATCTATTTTGGGTCTCGTCAAAATCCTATTCCTTTGTATGGATCCCAAGAGACCATGGCGGAAATTCAGCGTCGGTTTGATTATTTATTCAAGCCCATTGAGAGTGAACTTGCGCCCGTTGCCTACCCTTACATTTGTGAATCTCATGTAATTGAAGGTTCTTTTCAGTTGTGGGGCCATGACATTATCGCCTTTAACCAGGATCATGGTCATAGCCTGACAACAGGATACCGCTTTAAAGATTTTGCTTATTCCACGGATGTGGTGCGTTTAGATGAGGCGGCTTTTGAAGTTTTAAAAGGCGTTGATACATGGTTTATCGATTGTCTGGATCAAACCCCTAAAGCCACCCATGCCCATTTAGATCTAACCCTATCGTGGATTGCCCGCGTTAAACCTCGGCGTGCGATTTTAATCCATATGAATCAAAATATGGACTATGAGGCGTTGCGTTCTATCCTGCCCGCAGGAATTGAACCAGCCTACGATAATATGGTTATTGAGATCTGAAATCTCGCCCGTTAATAAATTCTTATAATTTTCTGTCACATAATAGAGTTAAGTCGATTAATGATAGCCTGTGATCAGAGAATGTTATGGACGTAAAAAGAAACATCTTAATGGCGATGCTTCGCATGTCGAAAAAAGGGTTTGCGGAGGCTTCGGCACCTGCGCCTGGGGGGATGACTTATGAGGAAGCCTTAAGTCGTATCCTGAAATTACGGGCAGGGATTCCTTTTTTTGAAAGAATTCTGAAAATTATTTGTACGATGCCCAGCGGTGTCGTGAAAAAAAACATTACGCTTGATCACGTCCCGACCTTACAATTCACGCCGGAAAAATCATCTGGGAAGGTCATACTATTTATTCATGGAGGCGCTTGGATTTATGGAACCATATATTCCTATCATCTATTTTCCTCGCAATTGGCAAAATCGACGCATCGGGATGTTTATTTAATTGATTACCGATTGTCCCCGGAGCATCCATATCCGGCGGCCCTTGAGGATGCTTTTGCAGCCTATACTCATTTGTTAGCTCAAGGGCATAAACCTCAGGATATAACCGTGGTGGGGGATTCGGCTGGTGGCAACATGACGTTGGCTTTGATGTTAAAGTTAAAAATGGAAAAAGTTCCTTTGCCTGGTGCGGTGGTGACCATGTCACCGTTAACGAATATGAATTTTACTTATGAATCCTATCACCAGTTAAAGGAACAAGACCCTCTGCTGGCGGTTACGGATCGAGCTATTGTCGATTTTTGTTACAATCGGGAAACGAGTATCGATAATCCACTGGTTTCGCCTGTTCTTGGAGATTTAGGTGGTCTGCCGCCTATGCTTATCCTTGTCGGTGGGCGGGAAATTTTACGAGATGATAGTATTGAATATGCAAAAGCCGCAAAAAAAGCCGGTGTTTCCGTGACATTAGATCTAGAAGAAGATATGTTCCATGCCTATCCCATATTTTATGATATTTTAGAAGAATCCAAAATGGCCATGGGAAAAATAGTCCTGTTTTTAAAAGAACATACAAGATAGATATGCATTCCCTCTAGTCAGCGTGCAAAAGTTATAATAGCCTATAGATATAATTTCATGAAAAGGAAAACTTTATGCTGCGCAGAACTTGGTTATGGGTCGTTCCAGTCCTATATATTTCAACGCCAATACAGGCAAGTGATTTGCCGTTACCGGATGAAAGCATTTTGCGTCGTTGGCATTCCATGCCGAATTTGCGCGGCCATATTGTGAATAGTTATTCCTCCGAGGAAGAAGCCTCTCGTTCCATTTTATGGAAAGAAGACGCGATAGACGAAGAATCTCAATCTCACAGCTCTACATGGGTATGGGCCAAAGAAACAGCGGCATCAATCTATTCAACGGATAGTGAAAGCGATTGGAGTTTGGCAAGCGAAGGTGAGTAACAAAAATGGAGACATAGATGAAGCAGAACCTATGGACATTGTCCCTTTTTTATCTATGTTGGTTTGGAATTGTGCATGCATCTGAACATAGTCGTTTAGAACAAGACGTTAGATATAGTTACTTCCAGGGGGATGGAATTCTGCCCGCTGAGATGGTTGTAAGGATTTCTTCCTACTTACCAGAGATAGATTACAAGGCTTTTGCAGATACGTGTCAGCAGTTACATGGCACGTTGTTAGATCAAGAATTAATCTCTTATCGCCTAAATTCCCTGGCAGATGCGCATTTAGCCGATGAGCGTCTCCAGTTAATGGCCGCAAAGTTTAATGCTTTGTGGGGACCAGAAACGACGATGGCTCAACGTATTGCGGAAACACAAGAGTTTGAAGCTGAATTTCTTGAGGATGTACGCTCATTGTGGGGAACTATTTACCTGCATTTTAAGTGGTTGAGATTTCATAGTTGTCCGGATGAGACTCTGTATATCTGCCGCAGTGAATATTATGATGCGGATGAAGCTAAAACAAAGAGGGGTTATGTTTATCTAAATCTGCCTTTTCTTCATAAATTGGATAAAAGCATTAGCCAGTATCAATCCTTGAGGCTGTTGTTCTATATTCATGCTTTGGGGCGTTGTGAGAATTTGGCGCCATCAGAACCTGCAAATGCTTTTCTTGAGGTTATTCGCAAGGTTTTAGATTCATTCAATGCTTATAAAGTCGATTTATGTTACAGCGACGGATGGATGAATAGGGCTCGTATGTTTATCATATATGTCATGCCACGAATGCACATACTACGCGATTCTTTTTCCGCTAATGAGGAGGAGTGACTACCTGTCCCTTAACCTTTCGAGTTCTCTTTTATTTCTAATTTCATCAAAAATATCGCGGCTAGATCTATCGGGGCCCTGATAGGCCGGTGGCGGGGGAGGGGCGATCGGCTGAGTTAGCATTCGATCCTTTGGTTCTTTTGGGCTGAAATACCCTTTAGAATAGGTTTTGGGGAATTCAAGTGTGGGTTTGTATGCGTGAGTATGCGGCTCAAAAATGACGGAGTTCTCCCTTGTATTAATGTCTTTTGGCTGGAAGATATAAGCAGTTGATTCTTTTGTTGGGGCGCATCCTGAAAGCCCCATGTAAAATAACAAAACCGCCGCGCCGTATTTCATGGAAGACTCTTTCAGGCTGAACCTATGCGAGGGTCCTGCTGGCGGTCTAAACCACCAAGATGAATGTGTGCATCTGCGCACTGTTGCTACTTAAGGGCCCTCGCAAAGATTACCGTGTGACGTCTTAAGTCTATGATTACATTATATTCTGCAGGGGTAAAAAAATCGTTAATTTGGAAGGGTTAGCTTAAAATAGTTGGATTGGGTGTTTCTTCTTTGTTTACAAAATTTAAAATCATTTGCATGACGTCTGTTTTGAATTCATTGGGAATTTCTTCTTTATTATAGATCCAATCCAGCAGGTGGCTGTCTGGTTGATCCAATAGATGCTCAAATTGGTTTAGATGTAGTGGTGAAAAATCGGGGACGTAAATAGAAGCAAAGGGTCCAAAAATTAAATCTGCCTCACGTACGCCGCGATGCCAGCTATTATATATGAGCTGTTTGCGTTTGGTATCCACATCACTCATTTTTATCCTCGTCGTCTTCGTCATCCTCGTCTTCGTCTTCGTCTTCGTCTTCTTCGCAATCTTCTAGTTCCGTGTTCTTTTCGCCATCTTTCTTGGCCGCATTGATGATGGCTATTTTGCCTTTGCCTTTACCCTTGCTGGGTTTTCCTAAAGTGGCTGTTTTGCTGAGTTCTTTTAGCTGGGCCTCTAGGTCTTCGACAGGGACCATGCCGTACTCAAGAAAGTCAATGATAGTCGAAGAAGCATGCTTTACAGCAGATTTGTACATAGGTGATTCTGGTGTGTTTTCTGGATCTAGATTAACCGTATCCGGGTTGGTGTTTTTAGACTCATGTGGAGATTCCGCAATGGCAGGCACAGCGCTGTTTTTATTTAAAGTTTCATACCCTTCCGTCGCCAGCACATAGGTAGTGTCGATGAGAAAAAGTAAAAGAGCTAAAGTTGTTCTGGCCATGTATTCTTTCCTTGCTTTACATAAGAGTACATCACTTGAAAAAATTGTCCAGTCTTCGTGTTGGGTGTTTCGGATAAAAATAACTTTTATTTTATAAAATATTTTTTTCTCTCCTTTATGGCAAAGTCTTTTGCCGTATGTGATATTTGGCTAGATTAAGGTTAAATTAATATTTATTAATGAATTGTAAATGGGTGGAATAATGCATAATATCTTTATATTCCATGCTCTTAAATGAAAAATAAGTTTTTATAATAAATATCTATATTTCTGTTTTTGTTAATAATTCGTTTACCAATTGGCATGTAATATCAAACTGTACAGAGAGAAAAAGCATACATAAAAGCGGAGGGAAATATGCTAAAAGGTCTTTTCAACAGTTCAGTTATACTTGTAGCGAGTGGTTTTGTTTTAATTGGTGCTTCTTCACCGCAAGAATCAAAAGAAATGATTGGTGAATTTGTGAGTAAATTTGCAACTTTTTCGGCCAAACATAGGACTTCATTCCATCCGAATAACTTTACGGCCGAGTACACAGCTAGTCCTAGTTATAGCGTGCGCCAGATCTCTTTAGTGGATGCCACAGACTATTACGGTTTTGAACCGCTGGATATGCCTACGGAAAATTAATGAAACGGGTCTTTGACATTTGCTGCATTTAGTCTCAAAATATAAAATAAACAGGCTAGGTGTAAGCATATGTCGAATTTAGAAATCGTACAAATACCCATGTTAACGGATAACTATGGCTATTTGCTTATAGATCCTGCGACAAATGAGACGGCTGTGGTTGATCCATCTGAGGCTGCGAGTGTTTTAAAAATTTTAGAAGATCGTCAGCTGAAATTAACTTATATCCTGAATACACATCATCATTTTGATCATACGGCCGGAAATACGGAACTGAAAAAAGTGACGGGTTGTAAGATTATTTGCTCCCATACGGATAAATCCAGAATCACAGGGGCAGATCGTGATGTCCGTGAAGGGGATGAGGTGCGGGTAGGCAGTGCACGCGCGATCGTTATGGAAGTTCCCGGTCACACGATTGGGCATGTGGCTTTTTATTTCCCTGAATCTCAAGCCGTTTTTGTTGGGGACACACTTTTTTCTCTAGGGTGTGGAAAATTGTTTGAGGGAACAGCCTCGCAAATGTGGAATTCATTGAGGCGTTTAGCCGATTTGCCCCCGAAGACGAAAGTCTACTGCGGCCATGAATATACGCTCTCTAATGCACGGTTTGCCCAACATTTAGATCCTCACAATCGAGCCTTAAAAGATTATGTGCATCATGTGGAGGATAAAAGACGAGAGGGGCTGTCGACAATTCCATCCACGATCGAAATTGAGGTGGCTGCCAATCCATTCATGCGGGCACCGATGCTGTTGAAGGCGATGGGGCTTCCTTTGGATACAAAACCTCACGAAGCCTTTGGGCACATGCGTCAGATTAAAGATATATTCCGTGGCCCAGAATAAAAAAAAGCCCCACCGAATTTCTTCGGCAGGGCTTCTTTGTTTTCATCTGTCTTTAGAAAGATAGATTTTCAAAGGTGCTGGCAAAAGAAGAAAAACTACTTGCCCAGCCGCCTAAAGTCGATTTGACGGAAGAGTATAAGTCTACAACCGCCGCTTTTGCTGCTTCCAGGTAAGGCGTCGCCGCCGAAATTTTCGTTTGCACGAAATCACTCTCGTAAGCTTTCTTTACCGCAGTTGCGAATTTCTTGCCGCCTTCAAAACCATTCACAAAAACGTCTTTCGCGTTCTTTGCGTCTTCTGGAAGGCTTTTGGCAATTTCGCTAAAGCTAGAAAACGCACTTACAAAATTGTCTTTACCGCTGTAAACCATCGCCTGTGCTTGTTCTTTATCCTTAAAGGCCAAAACAAAAGGTGATAGCGTTACTTTAGAAACACCGGAAACAAAGTTTCCAACTGCATCAGCTGTGTACAATACATCACGACCTAATCCGCCCGCTACTTTGGCTAGGCTTACAGTTCCCTTGGCCAAATCCGTGCCACCCTCATAGAGATCCTGCGCGATCTGGCGGAGAGTAGGTTTCTCAGCAATGTTTTCAACCATGTCTACACGGGAAGATTGCATGACCTGCCATTCCGAAAAATCATCAGCAGCTTTTGTTGGAGCCGACGATAAGATAAGGCCTGTGAGGCTTAATCCAATTATAAAATTACGCATATTAATAAAATCCTTTCAATATCATAGCCAAAATACTTCCTTGGCTACACTACACATATATGAGGTTGTGGAGGATTTGTCAACTTTTTCAATCAACTAATTTCCACATACCCCTTATGTGTTTTGGGTATGGGCTATTGTTTGTAAGGGGATGTGATGATATTCTTTATAGGTGACGGTAATAAAGCAGGGTCCATGCGCACGACAGCTCAACTGTATTTTAAAAGCATGATGTGTAATCAATTTAAGCGCAGTCTGCGCCAAGATACAGATGCAAGTCAGGTGTATACACAATCTTTTCGCGTGCCCTTATTAAGCATTGATATGAACGGGCATATGACCAATTCTCGGTATCATACCTGCATGGATTATGTGCATGTGTCTTTTATGATGGATACAGGAATTTGGGAGTATGCTTTTAATAATCAGGCAAATCCTGTAGTTTCTTCTGCATTTATTCGTTTCCGACGCAGTCTTCATTGGGGAGATCCATTTGAAGTGCAATTTCGTTTGATCTCTATTCATGGGGGCTATTTTTTCTCCGAAATACAGTTTATTAAAGATGATTTTGTTTATTGCCAGGCCTTGCGCAAGTTTTCAGTTCATAAAAAAGGGCAGGGGATGATTGCGGCTGAAAGAGTTCTAACCGATCTGGATCAGCCCCTTGTAAGTCAGGATTTGCCAGATTATATGGATCTCTGGCAAACGGCGGAACTTTCGTTTAAAAAACAGGCGCTTTCCCCTGGATTGTCTGAATAATTAACGAAGAAAGAGAGTTTTCTTTAGACATTTTTCATCTAATGCTGCCAAGGTATAAGTACATAGTTTTGTTTGGGATTCTATAGGGCCTTGGAGGATTTAGATGTTGAATCGTCGATTTGTTCTCATAATATTTCTGATGATGGGATTACCTTGCGCGGCTTTTGCCGTGCAGAAAAAAGAATTAAATTTTTTACAAGGCCCCATATATTTATTCCCGAATGAATGCGGTGGATTGGATCAGTATATGCACGAATCGTGTCATATTCAGCAACAAGGTAAAGAGTTTTTAAGGGATAAGTCTTTTAAATCCGATAAAGACTTTGGTGAATATGATCCGGATGCGGGGAATGCACAAAACAACGAAGATGCGCCAGTTGAAGATAATCCCGTTGTAGAAGAATAAAAAAAAGTCCAGAGCATCAGAGCTTTGGACTTTTGTTCGTAATGATAAAGTACGAAAATTACTTAATTTTCTTTTCTTTAAAAATAACGTGCTTACGTACAACTGGATCGTATTTACGGAACTCAAGCTTTTCTACTTGTGTCCGTGGATTTTTAAAGGTCACATAATAGTAACCTGTACCAGCTGTGCTTTCTAATTTAATTGTTAGCGCGCCGCCTTTTTTAGCCATGTCAAACCCCTAGTCACTTAAAAAATTTCATTTATGAGTGTAAAATGCCTATGTCCAGGATAAATGTCAACAAATATTACGTTTAGCTATGTACGATAGGTTAAGGGCTTTTGAAATCTTAAAATCTCAAAATTGCGCCTATACCAAAACGTTCTTTTGAGTCATAGTTTACAGAAATATTTATCTGTTTATGGATGGCGTAATTCAGATTTAGGGTATATTCCTTGTTTGTATTCCAGTGCCATTCCAATGAAAGTCTGTCGGTTAATTGATGCTCATTGGCTAGTCCAAAGCGTATTTTTCCTTTTGTATTTATTCTTAAGTCCGAATTTATCAATAGGGGGAGTGTGTATTCTATGCCAATAAAGGCCTCTTGGGTGTTGTGTTGGTCCTCTTTTTCGATTCGACCGCCCGTATATAATGCCAAAAATTGCGAGACATAGTGTTGGTAGGCCAGCTCACTTTCAAAGTCACGTTTATAATTATGTCGAAAATCCGCTATAAGATTATCATTATTTCGCATAAGCCTGGTTTTAGCTGTTACGAAATTGGAGTATCCCGCTATTTCTGTTGATTGAAACCAGACGTTTCCGTGTTCTGAAGAATGATTCCCTTCATGGGGCATAAGATCCGTGTTTCTGTGTGAGCCTTCATAGCTGAGGATTCCACCCATGCCAAGCTTCATATGGTAGAGGTTGTGGCAATGAAAGATCCAATCCTTTTCTTCATTGGCATCAAATTCGATGACGACGGTTTCAAAAGGACGAACATCAACCGTATGCTTCAGGGGGCTGTATTCACCTTGGTCGTTGAGCACCCGAAAGAAATGTCCATGCAGATGTATCGGATGATTCATCATGGTTTCATTTACTAAATTGAATCTTATATTTTCTCCCTTTTTAACGGTTATATGATCGGATGCATACATTGGTGTGTCGTTGATGTTCCAAACATATCTTTCCATGGAACCTGTTAGTTTCAGTGTGATGTCCCGAAAGGATTGATGTATCGGGAGTGTTGTTTTTGTTGGAGATTTTAGAGCTTTGTAATTGTTCAAGAAATCAACATCCGTTTCTGGTTTGTTCGCTGTATGAGAGTTGTGGCTGTGAGGATCGGATGCTTCAGCGGAATGACTCATATTTCCATGATCCATGCTCATATCCATCAATGTTAGATCTGGTTTTGGATAGTGTGCTGCCGGTATAAGATCTCCTTGGCCGATGTGCGCAAGGGCATAGCCAGTGCCATCTTCGGCGGAGGCTCTAAACTCATAAGTATTATTTTCAGGTATGGTAAGGATGATGTCATAGGTTTCAGCCATGGCAATTCTAATTTTGTTGGCCGTAAATGGAGAAATTTTAACGCCATCTGACTCTATGACTTTCATGGGTCCACCTGAATATTCTAAAATAAAATAGGACGAGGCCGCGGCATTAATAAGCCTCAGTTTTACCCGTGACCCAGGTTTGGCTCGGCTTAAAACAGTAGAGGCTTTTCCATTGATTAAAAATGCATCATATCCTATATCTGACATATCCATAGGGCCAGCGCGAGTCCAAGCATTTTTAATTCTTATGGTTAAAGCCTCCATACCATTTTCTAAAACTTTAGCCCATGATTGTACGGAGTCTTTTTTAAGAGCATAGTAGTCCGGATCTTTTTTAAGGTTAGCGAGCACCTGATCAGGATGCTCGTCTGTCCAGTCCGACAGAACAACCACATGCTCTTCATCATAATTGGGTTCTTTGTGTTGTGGTTGGAAGACGAGAGCTCCATAAATGCCTTGTTGCTCTTGTAAAGCAGAATGAGCATGGTACCAATAGGTTCCGCTGTGTTTTACAGGAAATTCATACACAAAAGTTTCCCCAGCCTTAATCGGAGGTTGGTTAATATAGGGGACACCATCCATATGGTTAGGCACAAGAACCCCATGCCAATGTATGGATGTCTCTTCATTCATATGATTTGTCACAACCACGCGTAGTGTATCCCCAATGGTGGCGGTCAGTGTGGGGCCTGGAATGCTGTCGTTGATCGCCAAAGCATTAGTGAAAGCGCCTGAAAAATTTACTTTTTTCTCGGCAAGGGTGAATCTGTATTCGACAATTTTTGCTTCTATCTCAGGGCAGAAGGAAGAAAATAAGAGAATTGTAGTAAGAAAAAAATTTATTTTTTTTATCATTTCATTCTTTCCAGATTTTAAGTGCATAAATTAAATCATAATCTATTACAATACTTAAATGCTATTTATTCGTTTTCGAGCGTGGATGTGATTTTAGCACGCTGTCAAATAAAGAATCGTCTTCTAATTGGGTGTAGACTTGGGTGCTGGAAAGGGAGTCATGCCCCATTAGTTCTTGGATGCTGCGTAGGTCTGCGCCACCGGCTAGCATATGTGAGGCGAAGCTATGGCGTAGGCTGTGGGGGGTAGACGTGTCAGGGATGCCCAGGGAAATCCGTATTTTTTCCATTTGTTTTTGTATAACTCTGGCGTTTAATCGACCTCCCTGAATGCCAATGAAAAGAGGGGTTTCTTTCTCCATGTGCCCGGGGCGAAGCTCAAGATAGTTTTGTATTTTTGCATATACCGGTAGCATCAGAGGGACCACTCTTTGTTTGTTGCGTTTACCCGTCACAAGGATGCTTTGTGAATGAATATGGCCGATGTCCAGGTTTAAGGCTTCCTGAATACGTAAGCCACAACCATACAGGAGCATATATAAGGCTTCATCACGCAAATGAACCCACTGGGGTTGTTCGGGACGAAAGGTGCTGGAATCCATAAAATTTTGAATATGCGCATAGGATGCCGGGCGTGGCAAGGTTTTGCCAGATTTCGGTGTAGAGAGTTCTTTCAGATAAACATTGCGGATATCACAGTTTTTTTCTAGAAAACCATAGACGCATTTTAAGGCAGATAGGGCTCGTTTATTGGACTGTGCGCTACAATTTTGTTGAACCCGATAGGCCAAAAATGAGCGAAAAGATGTGAGCTGTATGGTTTTCAGCAAATCTAAGTCAGGTGATTTTCCCATGTGCTGCTGCAGGAACTCGATAAACGATTTAAAATCAAGGATGTAATTATATAATGTATGGGCTGAAGCATGTTTCTCGAAAGCCATATAGTCATGCCATCGAAGTAGCTGTTCTTGCAGGTCTGTTGCGCAAGATTCACACAACAAATACAACGCTCTTTTAATTTTTTCGTCCATTTAATCTAATAATCCCCTTAAACCCCCAGGGTCTACGCATGAAAAATACACAGAGCCTGTCACACCTGCCTTCGCAGATGTGACAGGTGTTGGCGGCACTTCCTCTCTTAAATTTTTCATGCGTAAGCCCCTTAAACCCCTTGACGAAATGATACTTCGACCTTACATGTATAGTATAAGGTTTAAAAGGAGATTTGAATAGTGTTTGGTCTAGGTCCTGAATTTATCGCAATGTTTATATCGTTTACTGCGCTTTATCTCGTCTGTGTGATTTCACCAGGTTCGGATTTTGCCCTCGTGGTTCGTAACAGTGTATTGTACTCTCGTCGTACAGGTATGTATACGGCTCTGGGTACCAGCTTGGGGCTGATCGTGCATGCCACTTATACATTTATTGGCCTTGGCTTTATCATCAAACAGTCCGCTTATGGCTTTCTCATTATCCAAATTTTAGGTGCCTGCTATCTAGCGTATTTGGGTTTAACTTCATTTTTTGCAAAACCTTTGACGATGGATGATGTTTTGCGCATCGAAGAAAGTGCAGAGAATAATTCTAATCCTCAAGATTTAACGCCGTTTCAAGCGGTGCGTAATGGATTCTTAACAGATGTGTTGAATCCTTTCTGCATGGTATTTTTTATCTCTGTATTTGCGGGTACTTTGTCTTCTGATTTGTCTTTGCCTGCGCAATTGTTCTTTGGCACGGAGATCTTCTTGGTGGCCTTTATCTGGTTTCTGGGGGTTGCTTACTTCTTCAGCGACAGCCGTATACGTGTGCTATTTGCAAAATTAGGTGTATGGTTTGGTCGTCTAACAGGTAGCGTTCTTTTGTACTTTGGTTTGCAATTAGTCTTAAAAGTAAGCCCGTAAAGAAAAATCTTTAGCTATGGATCAGAATCATGTATGTTCATGCATGGTTATAAGCAACAAATAGCATATGATGAGGTTGGCGTGACGCGGTATATTTTCGTAACAGGTGGTGTGGTTTCTTCACTGGGAAAAGGACTGGCGGCGGCAGCGCTGGCGGCTTTATTAAAGGGTCGCGGGTATAAGGTGCATATGCGTAAATTGGATCCATATTTAAATGTGGATCCAGGCACAATGAGCCCGAGCCAACATGGTGAAGTTTATGTGACCGATGATGGCGCAGAAACGGATTTAGACCTGGGCCATTATGAAAGATTTGCTGACATCACATGTACATCCAGCGATGCCATCACCACGGGCCGAATTTATTCTAATGTGATTGCCAGAGAACGTCGTGGCGATTATTTAGGGGCCACGGTTCAAGTGATTCCTCATATAACGGACACAATTAAAGACTACATAGCAAAAGATGTGCCGGAAGGGACAGACTTTATGATTGTCGAGGTGGGTGGTACTGTTGGGGATATCGAAGGCTTGCCGTATTTAGAGGCAATCCGTCAGTTTATGAATGAAGCGGGTCGTGACCGCACTATCTTTATCCATTTAACTTTAATTCCTTATATCCCCAGTGCAGACGAATTGAAAACAAAACCGTCGCAGCATTCGGTGAAAGAATTGCTCTCTGTAGGAATTCAGCCCGACATATTGTTATGCCGTTGTGATCGCCCGATACCGGATGATGCAAAACGCAAGCTGGGCTTGTTCTGTAACCTGCGGCCGGAAAGAGTGCTGGAGGCCTTAGATGTAAGATCTATTTATGAAGTACCGTTGACCTATGCGGAGCAGGGGTTAGATGTGCAGGTACTTCAGCATTTTCATATGGACACGCAAACACCTCCGAATATGGATTCTTGGAAAGAGGTTTTGCAACGGATTCAGCATCCTTCTAAAAATGTGACGATTGCGGTTATTGCAAAGTACATAACTATGCGGGATGCCTATAAGTCCTTGATAGAGGCGATATCCCATGGTGGATTTGCCAATCATGCCCGTGTGGACGTAAAATGGATTAACGCGGAGACTTTAGAAGAAGAAGTAGACGGCGTATTGCAAATGAAATCTGCAAAAGAAGTCCGGAGCCTTATTGGTGATGTCTCTGGGATTTTGGTTCCAGGTGGTTATGGTCTGCGCGGGGCTTTTGGTAAAATGGCCGCTATCCGTTTGGCGCGTGAGGATAAAATCCCATTCCTAGGCATATGTTTTGGCCTGCAGTTAGCCGTAATTGAAACGGCCCGTAGTCTGGCTGGGATTTCCTTGGCGAACACAACTGAATTTGGCTCAACGCCTGAACCTGTTGTGGGTTTGCTTACCGAATGGCAACAAGGGGATAGCCTGGAAGTCCGTGATCATGAAAGCGATCTAGGCGGTACGATGCGTTTAGGCGCTTATGAATGTCATCTAGCAAAGGATTCTTTGGCTTATAACGTTTATGGACAGGAAGTGGTGTATGAGCGTCATCGCCATCGTTACGAAGTGAATATGGAGTATCGCGAAAGATTAGCGCAGGCCGGTCTTATTATTTCAGGGGTTAGTAAGGATGGAAAACTTCCTGAAATGATCGAGAGAAAAGATCACCCGTGGTTTTTAGCAACGCAAGCGCATCCTGAATTTAAATCCCGACCTTTTAGCCCAAGCCCTATCTTTAGATCATTTATAGAGGCGGCTTGCGATAAACAACAAACGAACGGAGTATCTTATGGTAATACAAAGACAGGTTAAAGTTGGTGGCGGGAACGTTGCAGAAGTTGTTTTTGGCAATAATCAGCCTTTAGTCTTAATTGCTGGCCCATGTGCGCTGGAAAGTCGCGAGCATGCTCTAGAGATATCGGAAATTCTTTGCGATATGGCGCAAAAATTAGGGATTGGCTTGATTTATAAGACCTCCTACGACAAGGCCAATCGCACGAGCCTTGGCGGGTATCGTGGTATGGGTATGGATAAGGGATTAGAAATTCTAGCGGAAATCCGTGAGAAAAGGAAATGTCCGGTCATTACGGATGTGCATACGGCGGAACAATGTAAGGTTGTGGCTGAGGTGGTGGACATCTTGCAAATTCCGGCGTTTCTATGCCGTCAAACAGATTTACTTGTGGCGGCTGCCGAAACAGGTCGTGCCCTTCACATTAAAAAAGGGCAGTTTTTAGCGCCTTGGGATATGGTCAATGTGGTGAAAAAAGTAGAGTCTGTCGGTAATCCTAACATTATTTTATGTGAGCGTGGGGCTTCTTTTGGTTATCAAGCGCTGGTTTCGGACATGCGTTCGTTGCCGATTATGCGTGCTACAGGGTGTCCAGTGGTTTTTGATGCGACCCATTCGGTGCAACAGCCTGGATCTACAGGGACAGGGACGGGTGGAAAACGCGAGTTTGTGCCAACATTAGCGCGTGCAGCTGTTGCGGCTGGTGTGGCCGGTGTCTTCATGGAAACCCATGAGGATCCAGATCGCGCGCCCAGTGATGGACCAAATATGCTTTATCTGAAAGATATGCCAAAACTGGTGGCTCTTTTGCAGCAATTTGACGCTATCGCTAAGGCTCATATGGAAGATGTTATTGTCGCGTAAGTGATTATATTTCTTTTTAAACGATAAAAATAAGGTGCAAAACCATGACTGCTATACTTGATATACATGCCCGTCAAATCATTGATTCCCGTGGTAACCCTACGGTTGAAGTAGATGTGCTTTTGGAGAGCGGGGCCTTTGGGCGTGCCGCTGTTCCTTCTGGGGCTTCTACTGGCCAGCATGAGGCTGTAGAATTGCGAGATGGCGACGTATCTAAATTCAATGGCAAGGGCGTGCAAAAAGCTATTGAGGCTGTAAACGGCGAAATTGCTGACACTTTAATGGATATGGATGGGTTGTGTCAGGTGGAAATTGACCGAACGCTCGTTCAGTTGGATGGAACGTCAAACAAGGCACGTTTAGGTGCTAATGCCATATTGGGTGTAAGTCTAGCGGTTGCAAAGGCCGCGGCCCACTATCAAGAAATGCCCTTATACCGTTATGTGGGGGGCGTTAATGCTAACCGTCTGCCCATGCCGATGATGAATATTATTAATGGCGGTGCTCATGCGGATAATGCGATTGATGTGCAAGAATTTATGATTGTTCCTGTGGGGGCTGCAAAGTTTTCCGATGCGGTGCAAATGGGATGTGAAGTTTTTCATGCCCTAAAGGCTGAACTATCCAAGGCTGGATTTAGCACAAATGTGGGGGATGAGGGCGGTTTTGCGCCTGATTTTAAAAGCAGTCAACAGGCGCTGGAATTTATCCTGAAGGCAATTGAAAGAGCCGGGTACGCGCCAAAGGATCAAATAGCTATTGCGATGGATGTGGCGGCTACGGAATTTTATAAAGACGGTGTGTATCACCTAAAAGGCGAGAATAAAAATTATAATTCCACCGAGTTGATTGGTTATTTTGAGTCTTTATGCAAGGACTTTCCAATTATATCCATTGAAGATGGCATGGCGGAGGATGACTTTGAAGGATGGAAAGCCATCACTGCGCGCCTCGGGTCAAGGATTCAACTGGTGGGTGACGATGTTTTCGTTACGAATGTGAATCGTTTAAAAGACGGCATTGTGGGTGGCTATGCCAATTCCATACTTGTAAAGGTAAACCAAATCGGTACGTTAACGGAAACCTTAAATGCGGTTGAAATGGCCCACCGATCAGGATACACGGCGATTCTTTCTCATCGATCAGGTGAAACCGAGGATGTAACTATTGCGGATTTAGCCGTTGCCACCAATTGCGGACAAATCAAAACTGGAGCGCCTTCTCGATCCGATCGTGTCGCGAAATATAACCAATTATTGCGCATAGAAGAAGAGCTGGGAGATCAAGCCGTTTTTACAAACGCGTAGGTTCTTTTGACTTATACCGTTTACAATAGATAAGTATCATTACCCCCGTCATCTTGAACGCAGCTCCGCGTTAGCGGAGTAAGTGAAAGATCCAGGCGCACAAGGGTCACTTTAGTGGCTCTATATAGATTATAAAGAGCCGCTAAAGCGGCACTTATGGTCCTGGATGCTTCGCTAACTCCGCTGGCGCGGAGCCGCACTCAGCATGACGGGGGTAAGGGTACTTATTTATGATTAATGGTTAAATTCATATATTTTGCACAAGAATATAAAAAGGTAACGCTTTTCAGCGACTCAAATATATAGTATATATCCATGATCCGCACCCGTAGCTCAGCTGGATAGAGTGTTGCCCTCCGAAGGCAAAGGTCAGAGGTTCGAATCCCCTCGGGTGCGCCAATTTACATTTGTAGATTTCTGTGGCTCTTTTCGTTTGACCATATGGTGTCTGCTAGTGTATAAACGGTCTATTGAATTGTTAACAAGGTGAGTTGAAACACATGGCTAACCATAAGTCGGCACTAAAAAGTAATAAACAAGCTGAAAAGCGCACGATTCTGAATAAGGCTCGTATGTCCCGTATCCGTACGCATCTTCGCTATGTCGAAGAAGCCATCGCAAGCGGTAGCAAAGAAGATGCACAAGTGCGTTTTCGTGAAATGCAATCTGAATTAATGCGTGGCGTACGTCGTAATTTATTCCACATAAATACTGCGGCCCGTAAAATCTCTCGTATTTCTTCGAGAATTAAATCACTATAAGGGTTTAAACCCGTAAAACATCCTCTTGCCGCAAGGCAAGAGGATGTGTGAGATCCGTTTTTTTTGTGTACAGAAAAAACGAATAGGGGTCTTTTTTCTGAAAGGCTGAAGCATGACTGTTGTCGCAAAAAACTATAATCAAGAACAAGCGTCATCAACGGGCGTCGCAAATTCGTCTGCAGAAGACTGGGCCCGTGCACAAGCTCGCTTGAGTCAGGAGTTGCCTGAGGGTACTTTCAAGAGTTGGATTGAACCTCTTCATTGTATAAATATGGATGCAGGAACCTTAGTCTTAGGTATTGCTACGCGGTTTATGCGGGATTGGGTTACCACGAATTACCTCCCACAAATCTTCCAGGCTTGTCGACTGGAAAATCCCAAAATTTTTGCTGTAGAGATCATCGTTTCCTCTGCGGGTAAACGGCAAGAGGCTGAATCGGAATCACCAAAGCCTGTGGAGCCGGAGGCTCCATATTCATCAGAAGGCCCAGATCCTAATTCCCCCAATTTCCTGGAAAAGGTAAGTGCTTCGCTGGATGCGCGTTATACCTTTGAGAACTTTGTGGTTGGAAAGCCCAATGAATTGGCTCATGCGGCGGCTTTACGGGTGGCTGAAGCGGAAAATGTTAGCTTTAACCCGTTATTCTTATATGGCGGTGTTGGTTTGGGTAAAACCCATCTAATGCATGCGATTGCTTGGCATATTAAAAAATGTCACCCGAAACGAAAAGTTATTTATATCTCGGCAGAAAAATTCATGTACCAGTTTATTCGCGCTTTACGTTTTCGCGACACGGTTGCATTTAAGGATCAATTCCGTTCTGTGGATGTCTTGATGATTGACGATGTGCAATTTATCAGTGGTAAGGACTCAACCCAGGAAGAATTCTTTCATACATTTAATGCGTTGGTGGATCAAAATCGCCAAGTGATTGTATCGGCGGATAAATCCCCTTCAGATTTAGAAGGGATGGAGGAACGTTTGCGGTCTCGTCTGGGGTGGGGATTGGTTGCGGATATTCATCCAACGACCTATGAACTGCGTTTGGGAATCTTGCAAGCCAAAGCCGATCATATGAAGGCATCCGTTCCAGATAAGGTGCTTGAGTTTTTGGCTCATAAAATTCTCTCCAACGTGCGTGAATTAGAGGGTGCGTTAAATCGCATTATTGCCCACAGTATGTTGGTGGGGCGTGAAGTAACCATTGATATGGCACAGGATGTCTTGCGAGATTTGCTGCGGGCGAATGATCGCCGGGTGAGTGTGGATGATATCCAACGAAAAGTGGCTGAGCACTTTAACTTAAGGCTATCGGATATGCAATCGACGAAACGGTTGCGGACCATCGCCAGGCCTCGACAGATTGCGATGTATTTAGCCAAGCAATTTACAACAAATTCTTTACCAGAAATTGGCCGGAAATTTGGTGGGCGTGACCATACAACGGTTATGCATGCGGTGAAAAAAGTGGCGGAGCTCATGGAAACCGAGCATAGCGTTGCAGAAGATGTGGAAATTTTACAGCGTATGCTGCAGGTTTAAAAAAACTTTTTTATCATAAAGCATCACGACGTCATTATCTTTCGCTTTTATAGCTGCGCGGCAATGAATCAAGATGATGATACTCGTAGTTATACCATTTATCCTAAATAAGTATCATTACCCACGTCATTCTGAGTGCGGCTCCGCGCCAGCGGAGTTAGCGAAGAATCCAGGTGCAAGAGTGTCGCGAAAGCGACTCTTTATAGACTATATAGAGCCACTAAAGTGGCGCTTGTGCGCCTGGATCCTTCTTTCACTCAGCTAACGCTGAGCTTCAATCAGGATGACGGGGGTTATGGTGCTTACTTTATGGTGCACTGTATTATTTTCTAGAATTGCTGTAACACATTTTAAAAAAGCGAGGGGTATATGAAAACCATTTCTTATGAAGAGTTTTCCGCCGTTGAGTTGCGTGCGGGAACTATTGTAAAAGCCGAAACTTTTCCTAAGGCACGGAATCCATCTTATAAAATCTGGGCTGATTTTGGTTCTGAACTCGGTATTCTACAAACCTCTGCACAAGTGACCGTTTTATATAAGCCAGAAAACTTAATCGGCAGGCAGATAATCGGATGTGTAAACCTGGGGGAAAAAAACATAGCGGGTTTTTTATCCCAATTCTTATTGCTAGGATTTTCTAATGAAAATGGCGACATAAGCCTGGCCGCTATAGATTTACCCGTCCCCAATGGTCATAAGTTGCATTAAATTTCATCTGTCGTGAAAGTGAAAAGTTGGACTCCTAATAAGGCTCCTTTTAGGTGATTTCGAAATCCGGAAAACCCACGAATGGAGCTTTTTTTCCAATGATTAAGAAGGTTGGCTTTGTTGAGTTTAGAGTGGGGTACGATAAGAAAATCAGATTCTTCATTATTGTAGGCAAGGTTTCCATCGTGCCAAATTATAACGATATTTGAGAATTGATTTTTAAGGCTTGTACCCTTAGGAAGTAGATGCTTTACTTTATAAACTGGGGAAAAGAACATGATTATTTTGTTCGTGTTGACGCCGCCAACCATGCGCAAACGATCTTCATTTAGCGTAAAGACCATTAGGTATTCGCTTACTTTTTCGTAGCTGGATAAGTCTGCGGTGTCATCAATTGACGTAGAAAAAAATATTTTTTTAGGTTCCTGGTTTATTCCTGTTTTAACAGTTAAGTGACTATTTAAAAAGGTATGATTCATTAAATTACTTAGATAGCTATTATGTAAATTTACACATTTCATCATGAAAGATCTGTCTTGTGAACGATTCTCTGTTTGACTATTATTTTTAAGGTACATAGCGGAGTGCCATTTTTTACAAATAAGCGTCATTGTTTTTGGATCAACGCCATCTTGACTGGCTTTAGTAAAGATTATTCTTAAGATATCTAGAGGCAGTGAGGGGGTTGAATGGTTTTCTGTTTCTATTGCGGACAAAACAGTTTGTTGGCTGTGCGTGGCTAGAAAGCGGATTTTGTTGGCGGGGGGTTGATCGAGAGGTTGTTGTGTCGCAAATAATCCTGTGCTGGACATTAATAGGCTCGTTGTCGTGGCTAATTTAATTATAAATTTTGTCATTTCTTTAATCCTGTAATAAATGTAATAAATATATAATTAGTAATATATATGTAGGTATGAATATTATGATTACAAGTTTTATATGGATGAAATGAAGTTTTATTTAAATTATTATTATTTTATTTCTTGTGAAAATAAGATGGGGAGATTTATTTATACGGTTTTGTGAAAGTGAAGGGATAAGCCATCACATTATGGCTTATCCCCTTTGTCCTGATTAATTCAAACAGCACTTTTTGTATTTTTTGCCGCTACCGCATAGGCAGGGGTCGTTGCGGCCGATTTTGGGTGTGTTATTGACGATCGGTTGTGAGGAATGGGAGCATCCGGCGTGGTGAACGTGATGGTGGCCACAGCCATCTTCATTTTCAAAATTGTCTTCCGCGATTTCCCGTTGAAAAGTTAAGAAGACATCCTGCAGGTTACTCAGCAGGTTTTCATAAGAAACTTTTTCCCATGCTATATCTGCCAATGTATCCCTAATTTTTTCATTCGATTCTGCTTCATTTTGCAATATGGAGTGTATTTTTAACCAAATTTGTTTGGGGCCGAACAGTTCATGTTCAAAGATTTTTTCCCCAAAACTCTCTTTGATCAGATCACGAATGAAATTGAAAGTTTCGGATCCTTGAGGATCTTCTTCGGGGGAGGATCTATCGGCTAAACCATTTCTATCCATTTCCTCTAACATAATCACCATCAGTAAGGAGGCAATCATATGCTCAAGGGAAAGAAATGGTACGAAATCTGGATGAACTTCTGAATTCAGATCATAACCCCAATCCTTCATTTCGGTCTGGGCGCAATCGATAAGTGTGAAAAATCTATCGTCTATAATATTCTTGGTAATACATTCTTCCTGAGATAGAGCAAGGGCGTCCTCCACATCATCCATATGAACCATAAACGTATCCACCAGGTCTTTTTCGAACAGGGTTTTTATGGTGTCCTTTAACTCTAACGGATACAGATCAACAGCTGCAAGAATGGTATTGGTTATCATTATTATATCATTATGAGGTAATTTGTTCAGCAGTTCACCTAAATACGCGACGATGGGGGCTCTTTCTAGAATCTTTTCTTGTACAAGAATCCTTAAGCAAATCAAGCCAGCGTTACGACACCAAGCATCTGCTTTTTCATCTTCAATCAATTTTTTCAGCAAGTTAAAGTCGCCGTTATAGGTGCTGGCAAGAAAACGGGCGAGATCATCACAAATAAAATCATCAATCAAAGCCTTCACATCCTCTGTGGGCAAGCATGCCATATCGATGATAAGGGGGAATGCTTTTTTCTCTCGCAGTTGCGATAAAATGAATAGGGCGTGGATATGACTGAAATCTTCTATATCTATCTCGGCGCCCATATCTATCGCATCCCGTAGGAATTGCAAAAGGACAGGTGTCATGGATTCCTGCTGGGCAATGGTCGCTTGTACCGCCGCATAGGGGTACCCTGTTAGAGCAAATTCAAGGTCTTCAATAATGTCATGGATATTATGAATAGCATCCATAGCTTTCGGGGCAGGGCGATCATTATTTCCAAGCTTTTCGTAAAAAGCCACTTTTCTGGCCTTTTTGTCCAGATGAAAGGTGTCTAAGTAAAGATCGGTAGCCGTATTGGACATGTAATTTGCTTTCTAAATAAGGTGTTGATTTGCATTGAATTAAGCAAACTCTTTTTATAAAAGCAATATAAATATGATCTAACGACCAGGGATGGCTTCAAAGGTCATAGGCGATAGATCGGCGATTCTTGTGGCACAGGCTAAACCTTGGGTCGGAAAAAGCTCAAAATGGTTTCTTTTTAGGCGATACAAACAGCCATCTATGGCGAACAATAAATCGGCTTTTTCTGTGGAATCAAAATCAGCCCATTGCGCCTTTTCAAGGGTTAAGATGCTTTCATCAGCTTTATAGAGTTGATAACGATAAGCATCCCTGGAAAGTTTTTCTTCACGCAGACTATATTTGTCTTGTTTTTTGAACATGACCTTCGTGGATTTATCATAATTTTCCCACTGCCAGCGGTTACATAATTTTCGGTAGACTGTTGGCAAGCTTGTTTTCTTTCGTTCAAATTCAGGGAAAACATCCTGATGTATGCGGAAATTAACGGCAGAACGTGTGATATAATCCCCAAGAATACCAAAGGATTTATCCTTATCAAATATGCCACCATAAACACTATGTAAATCCTCAAAGGGCCATAGGATGGATGCGGTAAAATAAGGCGGCCGGCATAAAACCGTCATGTATGTATAGTCCTTATGGTTTATTTTTTGCCTTTTATTCAGCAGGTAACTAAAGTAGAGACCATCAGGAGAAATGTCACAAGCCAGAGGATTCACTTGCCCCTTAATCCACTGGCCATAATCAAGAGCGTCTTTACGCAAATCCCATTTAATCATCCGCCAATGCCGACTAGGCCCCCGCCGCAGGATCACCGCGACACGTTGATTGGAAGCCATAAATACAAATAATCGGGCTGGTGGTAAGTCCATGGTTCGTTTCTTTTCTATGCTTATGAATCTTCCAATCCAAAACGATATGGCGCCTTAAGACGCCAGTTTTATCATCCACTTGATGGGATAGGTTATGGAGCTAACAGCTCCAAGGCCGCCCAACCATAGGCCCGCAAACCAAAGCCATTGTTTGGCTTTGGGGTGGTCGTGTAGCCAGGTTTTAATAGGTGTGATCATGGTGGCTTTTTCCCCTAAAGACATAATAGCTATAGGCTGTATACCCCAAAATTAAGGGAAGTAAGGGAACCACGCCAACGAGCATTAAGGATAGCCCCGGACCAGATGCGGCCGCGTCCCATATGCTGTATTGGAAGGGGATAATCCATGGGAAAATGCTAATACCAATGCCTAAATACCCCATTAAAAATATTCCCATACTGAGGAAAAAGGGTCTAAACTCTCGCGTTGTGCAACGTAAATCAGACCACAGTAGAAAAAAGAGAGTGGCTGTTAACGTGGGAATTGGAAGCAATAGATAGAAATTAGGTAGGCTAAACCAAAGGGTTCGTATGCTCGGGTTTAAAAAGGGCATAACAATGCTGACGGCAACCATAAATAGACCCACAAAGGTCAGAACATAGGATGCAATCCCTCTTGACCATGATTGCGTTTGGTCTTCGGTTTTCATCACAAGCCATGTGGCACCTAAGAGGGCATAGCCAAAGACAACCGCGATGCCTGTCATGACACTAAATCCGGTGGCCCAATCAAAAGGTCCCCCTGAAAAATGGCGGCCCTCCACACCAATGCCTTGTATGAACGTCCCCAGAATTAAACCTTGCGAAAAAGCCGCTCCCAAAGAGCCAAAGTGAAAGGCGTGATTCCAGATGAATTGATAGCTGGCTTGTGTTTTGAAACGAAACTCAAAAGCAACGCCCCGCATAATTAGACTCAATAACATCGTGATAATCGGAATATAAAACGCCGGCATCAGGATGGAGTATGCCAGGGGAAAGGCTGCGAACAATCCGCCACCGCCCAGCACCAACCAGGTTTCATTGCCATCCCAAAAGGGTGCGATTGAATTCATCATGCGATCTCGGCATTTATTACTAGGGGCAAAGGGAAATAAAATCCCCACCCCTAAGTCAAAACCATCTAAGAGGACGTACAGAAAAATGGCTGTGGCAATCAATAAACCCCATATTAAGGGCAGGTCTATATAGGGAGAAAAGTCAAACATGATTATTTTTCCTTCAAAAGGGTTGAATCGGGTATGCCTTTATAGATTATTTTCAGGATATAATAGCTACCCGCGCCAAATAAAAAGGTGTACATCACCACAAAGCTCAACAACGACCAGGCTACCTGAGGTCCAAGTATGGCTGGTGATACGGATTCAGCTGTTCGTAAAACGCCAAAAACCGTATAGGGTTGACGACCTATCTCCGTCACAAACCAACCCGCCAGCAACGCAATAAAACCGGATGGCATCATGGTCATCCAAGAAAATTGTAGAAAAGTGCTCTGGAATAAATGGCCGCGAAAATATTGAATGGTGCTGATTACACCGAGTAAGGCCATGAGTAAACCAAGGGCAACCATAATCCGGAAACTCCAAAATACCCACATAACCGGTGGGCGCTCGTCCTTATTCCAATGCTTGAGGCCCTTTACTTCGCCATCAAAACTATGGGTTAGGATATAACTCGCCAGACCCGGAATTTGTACTTCGTAGGCATTACTTTCAGTTTCCTCATTGGGGAAGCCAAACAAACGTAACCCCGCATGGGTTTCATTGTTCCAGATCCCTTCCATGGCAGCAACTTTTACGGGCTGATATTCGAGTGTATTCAAGCCATGCAGGTCTCCGATAACGATCTGTGCCGGAGCAACCAGTACCGCCATAATCGTGGCCATGCCCAACATAAGACGTGCTTGGGGGATATGCCTTTTGCGCCATAAATAAAAGGATCCTACACCACCCACAACGAATGCCGTAGTTAAAAAGGCGGCTGTTAACATGTGAACAAAGCGATAGGGAAAGGATGGGTTGAAAATAATCTCTATCCAATTTTTAGGATACATCAGACCATTCTCAAGAATCTCAAAGCCTTGGGGTGTCTGCATCCAACTATTGGCAGAAAGAATCCAAAAGGCGGAAATCATTGTGCCGATAGCCACAATGCTTGTGGATAGGAAATGCATGCGCGGGCTAACGCGGTTCCAACCAAACAGCATAATACCCAAAAACGAGGCCTCGAGAAAGAAAGCCGTCAAAACCTCAAACCCTAAAAGAGGGCCTAAAACATTGGAAACCGCATCGGAAAACACGGACCAGTTTGTGCCGAATTGATAAGACATGACGACGCCGCTAACCACACCAAGTCCAAAAGCAACCGCAAAAATCTTTACCCAGAATTGGTACAAGTCATAAAACCTCTGGTCATTGGTTGCCAGCCATCGCCACTCCAAAACCGCCAAGAAACTGGCAAGACCTATGGTGAAGGCAGGGAACAGAATATGAAAACTTATGGTAAAGGCGAACTGTATGCGTGCAAGCAAAATCGGGTCAAAATCCATGATGCATCTTCTTTTTATTATTTATCTAACCATTTTGGCAAAGCTGAAGCCATAATTCAAATACTATTTATGGATTGCAATGCCCATTCTATATGTTAGGCTGTTAAGAAACGTATCTTAAAGTTTGAAGACTTGTATGCATATAAAAAATCTGATTGAAAAAACGCTGGAAAGCAAGCTCGCCTTTCTAGGTGCCATTATAATCGGTGGATTCATCGGTGTCTTTTTCCATGGGGTGGCGGAGGCTTTAGGATACTTAAGCGAGATTTTTATTGATGTCATGAAGATGTGCGTTTTGCCGATTATTGTCTCCTCGCTTATCTTAAGCGTCTCGCATTTTACGCTAGCTTTACAATCGAATAATGTGTTGGGGATTATTTTTAAGTTATTTCTCATGCTAGGCTTTTGCAGTATTTTAGGCATGACGGTGCCGTCCATCCTGGGGACGGGGCAATCCTTGGATCCGGGGACGAGTCAAGAACTAAAAGAAATTATTGAAAAATCCGCTCAGGTTACGTTGGCCATGGATGAGCCTTTAGAAAAATTCAATCAATCCGCTTTATTGACCTTGTTTTTAGATCTTATCCCTGAAAACATTTTCAGTGCTTTTGCCAAAAACAGCGTGTTATCCATTGTGGTTTTTTCAATCATATTTGGAATATTTTTAGGAAAGTATACAAGGCCTGATTCTGAGATATCGAATGTCTTGCAACAAGTGAAAGAAACTTTTTTCCACATCTTTGGAGCTCTAGAATTTTTAGCGCCAATCATATTGATGTGTATTGTTGCCAAGGACGCGGCTGAGTTAGGGCCGGATACCTTAATAGGTTTGGCCGATTTTGTGGTGCATTTCTATATTATGGTTTTCTTGCTTATTGTTATATTAGGCATTGGCATGATGTTATACATGCGTATGTCTTTTTGGGATTGGTATATGATTATTCGCGAACCCTTAATCATAGCTTTTGCCACCCAAAGCAGTGCGGCTGCAATCCCCACATCGATTACAGCCATGACCCGATTCCGATATGCGCAAGAATTCGCCCAGCTAATGATTCCGTTAGGTTCCATTATTGGCCGTTTTGGAAATATCTTATACTTCAGTTTCTGCACCATATTCGCCGCCCATGTATTCCAGGTAGAGTTATCCTTATCGAGCTATGGATTAATCCTCGTGCTCAGTACCATGGCCGGTATATCGACAACCGGACAAGTAGGTACTCTTTCCGTCTCCCTCTTATCCGTCGTTCTAACGCCATTAGGCATCCCTTTCGAAAGTCTATACCCTGTACTGGTGGCTATAGAGTCCCTAATCGATCCAGGCCGAACCATGGTAACCGTACACGCCAATTGCGCCCTGGTCAGTTTTTTAAGAAAGCCTGACCCTTTGCAAAAAAGCGTAGCTTAGTAAAAAATAATTTATAAGTGGAGGCGGTTATGTAACGGTCTCGATATGGTTTTGAACAAAAAAAACTTGACAATATTTTGAATGTAAATATACCTCATTGATGTCGTTATGAAAAGATTTCGAATGATTACCTGAGGATTAAAATGAATAAAATTATTATCTATTTATCGTTTCTTTCTATATTCACGAGCTTTCCTTCTAAGGCCTGTGTGCAGGAAGAGGATATTGAGGGGCTTTATGAATCGCTGGCGCCCCAAGATAGGAGTCTTTCACCCGTTAATGGATTAATCGTTCTTAGATCTGGCCAATTATGGAAGGCTCGTTTTGATGGGAGGTTTGGTGAATACAAACCGGAGTATTTATGCCATTATTCAATTTTAAATCCTACAAGGCATGCTCCTCGTGCGAATGTGGATAGTCCTCATGATTGTACATCATCTATTATTCAGCAGATATTTCCATCTCCTGCTGGTGGTCGTCTTTCTATACCTGGAAATCATGGTGATATGTTCCGTCTTATGCCTATTGGAGAGATAGGTCGATTATTGATGGCATATGTTCGCGTTAAAAATGGAGCGGACGCGGTTGTTTTGGATGAATTATTTTCTTCATATTTTGTTCCCCAACAGGGGCAAGCTAAGAAAGCAGAAGGATGGGCAATAAAGCGTAGTAATCGTAAAGAGATGGAAAAATTATGGACAAAGGAAGTGTTCGCTGTGTTGCCTAAACGCTACGCGAGTATGTTTGCGGGTGCCATAAAAGAGACGTCACGTTATCCTGATTGTTTTGTTGAATCGACATTGCTTGCTTTAGCTGTTGCCAAAGCCCAGAGTGTTAGCGATTTGCAGCCATTACTTGAGGAAATTGGTTATCCGGATGCTGGAAAAAATTCAACTCACAGATTTAATAAATCATTTTACGAGTCTTGGCTGGGCCGGTTGCATTCAAAAGAAAGAAGAGATATAGAGTTGTTGCTTCGTGATCCTGAAGCGTTGATCTATTTAACGCTTGCGCAGGATAAATATGGTAGCGCTTTTCCTAAATCACTGGGGGCGGGAACAGCGGTACATACGTACCTAGATGAAAATGGAGTGGAAAGAAAAGAATCTTTTTCCGATTGCGGAGAATCCTCGGCGCGTGCCTTTTGGGATAAGGTTGTGGCAAACTTAGCAACTCGCACCTTTGATACAAAATTTTTAGAGGCGGCTTTTCCAAATTTATCCAGAAACTTTATCTATTTTTATAATGGGAATCCGCATAAATCAGGTGGTTTTGCACAGCTTAAATTCGAAGATATAAATGATGGTGAAGAAGGGCGTTCAGCC
>JAGOMX010000044.1 GCA_017993335.1 Alphaproteobacteria bacterium
GGTTAGACCCAAGCAAAAAGTGCTGCTAGATTCAAGTGGTTTAAAATCTCAGTACGCCTGAAAGGAATTAATGAATGCGCCTCGTCTGGATATTTCTATTTATGCTTACAAGTCAAGAGCTTACCTCTAAATCTATAGGCGAACATGAGGTTAAGGTTGGAAATTTTACAAAAAGCTACCCCATAGCTCCGGCCCCTGCTGACCCACATACAGGCATTATTTTCCTGTATGATGTGAGCGACAATTGGCACCTAGCAATGGCCGTAGCAACAGAGCTATGCCAATCTATTCAAGCTGCTCCATGGTTTTCTGATATAGAAGCTGTCGTCATCCCCGGGGATGGCGGAAATATGATGGCCGGTCTTTTATTCCATGAACTTAAAAAGAAAAATCCTGCGCTGGAAATCTGCATCGTTCGCAGCAACACAAAAGGTGAAATCGTTAGGTCCATCGAATACCAATCTATCACCAGCCCAACGAAGAAAAAGTTGAATTTACGCAAAGATCAATACGACCGCATACAGGGAAAAAAAGTTATCATTTTCGATGACGTTTTATCCTCAGGCTCAACCTTTAGGGCCGTCAAACAACTACTGGATGAGTCAGGCTGTAAAGTTCTCGGATACGCGTGTATGGCCACAGAAGGTGAAGACGTTACAACCTTCGACGGTGCAGAATTGTTCAAAACAACTCATTTGCCAACTTTTAAAATGGATTATTGACAGCCCCAATACTTATCCCCTTGGCTAAGGATAGGAATGAAGAGCACCTCTTTTTTTTGTCTATCTCTATAGCAAGACTAGACGAAACCCATAAAGGTGTGGCATGTTAAAAGAAAATAATATGTGTAAGGCGCCATGGCAAAAAATGCACCGATCGTTCGTTTGGATAATGTAAGCTTACGTTATGAAAATAATCATGAGATTTTGAGTCGGATTAACCTAGAAATAAAAGAAGGTTCTTTTCACTTTTTAACGGGGGCCAGCGGCTCTGGGAAATCAACACTCATCCGATTATTATACCTAGGCCAAAGGTCTTTTAACGGATCCGTTCATATTTTGGGCCAAGATATATCAAAGTTATCTACGGATGAAGCAGCTTTGCTAAGACAAAAGATCGGCGTTGTCTTTCAGGATTTTCACTTGCTCGAACACCTAAATGTTATTGATAACATTGCCCTGCCTTTAAGGGTGTGCGGTGTTAGCTCTCGAAAATCCAGGGCGATCGCGGAACAAATTCTGGACTGGGTTGGTTTGAGTCGCTATGCGGAAAAAAAACCGAGCACCTTATCCGGAGGAGAGCAACAGCGGGTAGCCCTAGCCAGAGCCGTCATTGGCAAACCGAAACTATTACTAGCTGATGAACCCACGGGCAGCGTCGATGATGCGATTGCCATTAAAATTTTGCACCTTTTTGAACAACTGCATGCTGCTGGCACGACGATCATTCTCGCCACGCACAACCGAGACTTAACGGGTGAGTTTCCTCACCCCGAGATTCGTGTAGAAAATACGGCCCTTCATATATGGCCCGCCAAAACAACAAAGGAAAAGGTCTATGCTCATGCTTCGTAACTGGTATGTAACCCGGGATTTACCTTTTGAAAAAGATGCGGCTTTTCGTTATGTGCCCATCATTATTGGTCTGATGATCTTTTTGGCCATTCTTGCTCTCGGCGGCAGCCAGATGATCTCCTCCCATCTGCAATCATGGGAAAAGTCTTTTACGAAGGGATTTACAGTCGAAATGCCGATTACGTATGAAGTCAATGATCCTTTGGCGTCTAAAATCAGTCAGGAGCAAGCTCTCTTGTTGGCTTTGCGCAACCTAAAAGGCGTGGAAGAAGCCAGCCCTATATCGAAAGCAACGCTCTCGCCTTTTATCGACCCCTTCTCCAGTGAACAAAATAATCTTATCGTCATGGATGTCCGCATGCGGGAAGGATATGAGGTTGACTTGAAAAAAATTAAGACCGAGTTAAATATTTTTCCGGATCTTTCAATCCGTGATCATCGCGAATGGCGGGAAACGACAGCAACCTTTGCCCGCACGTTTATCTTTATTGGCATCTTGCTGGCAACCTTTATAGGTGTCGCCGCCATCGCAACGATAGTCTTTGTTACGCGCACAGGCCTACAAGTTCATCATAAAACCATTGAAATATTGCATCTCGTGGGGGCGCAGCATCGTTATATCGCTCAACAATTTCAACACTACGCCTTTATTCTCGCGCGTAAAGGCAGCGCGATCGGTTTGGCTTTGCTGAGTTTTAGCCTCTTGATGATTGCCTTTATGATCGGAATAGAAACAACATGGGGCTATTTAAGTACTGTTTCCTCCTGGCAGTTACTCCTAATTCTGGCCTTCACGCCTGCTCTTGCGGTCTTATTAACTGTTTTATCCGCCCATATTACGGTTATATCCACCTTATCAAAGACAAGCTCTTGGTAAGAAAAAAATAAACCACTTGAATGCGCAACCATTTCATGGATATATGGAGTGATGAAATTTTTAAGCCGTCTTTTCACCCTTATTTGTGCCGCATGGCTATTTAGTTTTGTTTTCTTTCTTTGGCAAATCAATAGTTTTCGCCAAGTTGTATTGACAAAACCAGAAGCCATCGTCGTTTTAACGGGCGGAAGCAATCGCATTGAAGAAGGCTTGGACATCATGTCCAAATATGGTTGTCAAAACCTTTTTATTTCCGGTGTCAACCGAGACGTCTCTCGCCATGATATACTCGGGCGCATCCAAAAAAACAGTAATGTCAGGGAATGCGATCTGGAACTGGGCTATACAGCCCGCAACACCCATGAGAATGCACAAGAGGTTATTGCCTGGTTAAAGCGTCGTCAATACAAGAATATTGTGCTCGTAACCGCCCACTATCACCTACCGCGCAGCCTTTTAGAATTTAAAGCCATGGCCCCTGAATTAGAAATCACTCCCTATGCCGTCTACCCTAACCTGGAATACAAGACCGATACGGATTCAACAAATAAACGGATATTTCTCGTTTTAAGGGAATTCCATAAATATTTATTTGTTTGGATTCGAACGTCTTTATTGCACAAATAAATCATTCTGCCTCTATTAGAAAACCTTAAATTGGGGTAACATAAGAAAAAAACCTATATAAGGGAACGACAGGCGTGAAACGCATCATCTTTATTTTTGCTATTCTTGCAATTGCCATTGCTGGTTATTCTTTGTTTTCCTACACCACCAAAAATGATAAGGAAATTATCCTGCATGGGAACGTCAACATCCGCGACGTAAATCTGGGTTTCCGGGTTTTTGGGCGTCTGCAAGTCATGAACTATGAAGAAGGTGATCGCGTTAAAAAGGGAGACATCCTCGCCACTTTAGACCAAGAACCTTACGAAGATAATTTAAAAGCAGCCAAAGCCGATATTGAGGATAAAACAGCGATCTTCAAAAATGCACAGCAAAACCTAGTCAGAAAAAAAGAACTGGTAAAAACCAAAACCGCCTCTCAACAAGCCTATGATGAAGCGATTGCTGGCTACAATAGCGCACTAGCCGGCTTGCATGCCGCAGAAGCCAATCTGGCTCAGGCCCAGATCAACTATGCGGACACCCATATCCAATCCCCAACGGATGGTACGATCATAACGCGCATACGAGAGCCAGGCTCCATCGTCCAACCGGGAGAAAGCATCTACATTCTTTCAACCGACGAGAGCATCTGGGTTCGCGCTTTTATTCATGAAAATCAACTGGGAAAAGTCTATCCAGGCATGAAAGCTCTCGTTTACACGGACAGTGCCCCCTCAACCCCTTATGAAGCTACTGTGGGTTTTATCTCACCAGTTGCTGAATTTACGCCCAAAAATGTTGAAACATCAGAATTGAGGACAAAACTGGTTTATCGCATACGCGTCATTATCGATAAAAAAGATTTAGGTTTGCGCCAAGGCATGCCTGTCACGATAAAGCTAGAAACGAATGATCGTCATTAAAGATCTCAGCAAAGCCTTCGTCTCCGATGGAGAGCCCGCTCTCAATAGCCTCAACGCAACGATTAAGCCGGGCCAAATCACCGGGATCGTCGGTCCAGATGGCGCCGGGAAGACCACTTGGATTCGTCTCATGGCAGGTTTACTAACCCCCACAAGTGGCTCTATTTCGATTATGGGGTTTGATTCGATAACGGAATCGGAAAAAATTCACGATATTATTGGTTATATGCCACAAAAATTTGGCTTATATGAAGACCTGAGCGTGATTGAAAATTTGAATTTATTTGCTGACTTACGCAGTTTACTTTCACCCGAAAGAGAAGAAACATTTGAAAAGCTCTTGCGATTTACGAACCTGCATGCCTTTAAGGATCGCCTAGCCAAAAACCTATCCGGTGGCATGAAACAAAAACTGGGGCTATCTTGCGCTTTATTAAAACGCCCTGCTGTTTTATTGATGGATGAACCGAGTGTCGGTGTCGATCCTATTTCACGGCGCGAGCTATGGAAAATTGTTGAAAATTTAGCTCAAGAAGGCACATGTGTGGTTTGGAGCACCTCTTATCTGGATGAAGCCGAAGACTGCCAAGAGGTATTTGTTCTCAATGAAGGAAATCTGCTATTTTCTGGCCCGCCTCAAGATCTTCTTTCTCGAACCAAGGGCCGTATTTTCAAAAGCACAGGCAGCCTCCCCAATAGAAGAGCCGCCCTGCTGGATATTCTCAAAAATCCTGACGTGATGGACGGCGCGGTGCAAAGTGAAAGTATCCGGGTCACCATGAAGTCGGGAACACCCCCAGAGCTGGCTCAACACACCCATATAAAATGGTCCGAAGAACAGCCAGATTTTGAAGATGGCTTCATTGATATTCTCGGCGGCATTCGGGAGCGAGAATCCATCATTGCTAGCTTGCTTTCCCCCCTAGACTCTAGCGAAGAAGCCGTCATTGTGGCCAATAGCTTAACGAAAAAATTCGGGGATTTTACGGCAACGAACCAGGTCAGTTTTTCGGTAAAACCTGGAGAAGTTTTTGGGTTTTTAGGTCCCAACGGCGCAGGAAAATCTACGACCTTTAAGATGCTCTGCGGCTTATTAAAGCCGACAGAAGGCGAATCCCATGTCAGCGGTTTTAACTTAAGGGTCTCTGCCGCGCTGGCTCGCGAAAAAATTGGATACATGGCTCAAAAATTTTCTCTGTTTAATGATTTAACTGTACGTCAAAACCTAGATTTTTTTGCCGGTGCTTATAACCTTTCAGGAAAAGAAAAAGACTTTGCCGTGCAAGAAATGATCGATTCTTTTGATCTGAAAAAATATTTACACGAATCCGCTGGCATTCTGCCTTTAGGTTACAAGCAAAGGCTGGCCCTATCTTGTGCCGTCATGCACAGGCCTCACATACTCTTTCTGGATGAGCCTACATCTGGCGTTGACCCTATTACGCGCCGCGAATTCTGGCTCCATATCAACAGTATGGTGGAAAAAGGCGTCACGATTATGGTCACGACACATTTCATGTCGGAAGCGGAATATTGTGATCGCATCTGCTTAATTTATGCGGGCAATATTATCGCACTGGGGAGCCCCGATGAGTTGAAATCTATGGTTGCAACCCGCGCTCGCCCCAACCCCACTATTGAAGACTGCTTTATACAGCTCATCGAAACCTACAGCCAAAAAAATACAGGGGTTGCCTGATGATGAGACTCATACGTTTACGAGGACTATGGCTGAAAGAACTCTATCAAATTGTCCGCGATCCTAGCAGCATACTGGTCGCTTTTTTTCTCCCCTTACTCATACTCTTTTTAAATGGTTATGCTCTTTCTTTAGATTTTAACAACATCAAAACAGGCATCGTAATTGAATCTCCATCCACAGACGCCAATAAGTTTTTAGCCGGCTTTATAGGATCCCCATATTTCAATGTCACCGTTTCTGAAAACCGAAAGGATATTGAAGCCCTATTGGTTGCAGGAAAAATTCGCGGGATGATTGTTATTCCAGAAAATTTCGACAAAGATAACTTTGAAGCTCGTTTTTTATCCCCTATACAAATTCTCACCGATGGCAGCGAACCCAACACAGCAGCCGTTCTCGAGAATTATACTCGCGGTGTGTGGCAAAATTGGTTGATTCAAAAGGCTCAGGAAAAAGGAGAAGAGCTCACCATCCCCATAAACATTGAAAGCCGTATTTGGTACAACCAAGAAAACATCAGTCCATACGCCATTATCCCCGGTTCACTCGCCCTTATTATCACGTTAGTCGGGAATCTGCTGACCGCCCTCGTCGTGGCTAGAGAATGGGAGAGAGGAACGATGGAGTCTTTAATGACAACCCCTGTATCCATCCTAGAATTGATTTTTGGTAAGTTAATACCCTACTTTGTTTTAGGTTTGGGCACTCTTTGTCTATGTGTTGCCGTTTCCATTTTTATCTACCATGTACCTTTTCGTGGGTCTATTTTCTTAATTTTGTTAGTTGGTTCGCTATACCTTTTGGCAGCCCTTACTTTTGGTTTGCTTATTTCGACTCTGGCTCGCAATCAGTTTATCGCCGCACAAGTCAGCATTTTTACAGCGTTTCTCCCAGCCTTTCTTTTGTCCGGGTTTCTGTTTGAGATTTCCAACATGCCCCTACCCATTCAAGCTTTTAGCTATATTTTCACAGCAAGGTATTTGGTTTCCTCCCTACAAACTCTGTTTCTCGTCGGAAATGTTTGGCAGATCGTCTTATTTGACTGCTCCTGCATATTAGCCATACTGCTGATTCTGATGTTTTTAGTTCTTCGGAGTACCAGAAAGAGATTAGACTAGCCATGACCCAAATTTTAGCGCTGATCATAAAAGAGTTCCAAGCCATCTGGCGGGATAAACCCTCACGAAGCATTTTATTTGTGCCGCCATTGCTCCAACTTTTAATCTTTTCTTTTGCGGTAACACTAGAAGTTAAAAACATTGATTTAGCTATCTACAATTTAGACTCCGGCCCACACAGCCATGAACTTATCCATCGCTTTGCAAGCTCACCTCAATTTAAAAACATAACCTTTTTAGATAACTATGCGGACGTTGAGTCTATTATGGATACAAAAAAAGCCATCGTGACTATCACAATTCCTTCTAATTTTTCCAGCAAAATTGCACAAGGAGAAACCGCCACCTTTCAAGCCATATTGGATGGGCGTCGCTCCAACTCGAGTTTGATTGTTTTAGGCTACTTAAACGAAATCGTTGATAGCTTTATGAAAACGATTAACATCGATCATCCTATTCCCGGCATCTCGACCGTCATCATGACACGTCATTGGTTTAATGAGAATTTAAATTATGCCTGGTTTACCGTCACGAGTTTAGTGGCCATTATTGCTATGTTTACAGCATTAGCTCTTTCTTCTTTAACCATTGCCCGAGAAAGGGAAATGGGGACATTTGAGCAAATACTTGTCACCCCCTTAACACCAACAAAAATACTTCTGGGTAAACT
Source organism: Alphaproteobacteria bacterium (assembly GCA_017993335.1). GTDB lineage: Bacteria > Pseudomonadota > Alphaproteobacteria > JAGOMX01 > JAGOMX01 > JAGOMX01. The sequence goes on from JAGOMX010000044.1 coordinate 7,474, forward strand.
TCTTCCAGGGATTGTGGCCGGCATTGGTCAATCGAGTATAATTTTTCTATTTGCTATTTATGCCTTTAAAATACCCTTCCAAGGTTCACTCTTATACCTATTCCCATCCATGCTTATCTTCCTCATCGCCATCGTGGGCATCGGTCTTTTTATTTCATCCCTTTCGATGACGCAGCAACAATCGGTTTTAGGCACATTTATTGCCATGACCCCCATTATGACTATATCCGGCTTTGGCGTTCCGGTTGAAAATATTACCTTATGGCTACAATACGTAGCTGAACTCTCGCCATTAAAACATTTCTTAATTGTCATCAAAGGTATTTTCCTGAAAGATATGCCAGCCGCCGATGTTTGGGCCAATACATGGCCTAATATTTTGATAGGCCTTTTCACCGTTTCCGTCTCGGTCTGGCTTTTCCGCCGTCGCATGGAATAAAATCTACCTTTTGCCCATATTTTATTAAAAACGCACAGCCTCTATTTTTTTAAACTTATGTTTATGTCATAGACAAAAAATAGGCATAAAAAGTGAGCAAAAAACCATATTCAAAACAAATAGATTCTTGTGATTTTGATGCGCTGAGAAAAGAAACCCTTCAAGCCATAAAAAGATTGCTTCATGAAAGAAAAACAGATGCAACCTACGATTGGAACACCATCGCAAGGCCGGAACAATTAGCGCCAAAGGGAGATTGGCATACGTGGCTAATTTTAGCTGGCCGTGGGTTTGGCAAAACAAGAACTGGCGCCGAAACTATTCGCGATTGGATCATGAAGGGGAAATGTAAAAATGTAGCCCTTATCTCGCAAACCGATGCGGATGTAAGGGGTGTCATGGTTGAAGGCATTAGTGGTCTGCTGAATATTGGTCCTTCCCATGAACGCCCTAAATACATACCCTCCTTAAAAAAACTCATATGGCCGAATGGGGCTCATGCGTTTCTATTCAGTGCAAGCAGCTATAATCAGTTACGTGGCCCACAGTTTGATGGCGCGTGGATCGATGAATTAGCGAAATTTAGACACCCACAAGAGGTATGGGATCAGCTTTCCTTTGCGCTAAGATTAGGAGAAAATCCCCAATGCGTGATCACCACGACGCCTCGTCCCATTGAATTACTTCAAAAACTTATGTCCGATCCAGACGTACATGTAACTCGCGGATCCACCTTCGATAATGCAAAGAATTTATCGCCAGCCTATTTAAAGTCTATTCAAAAGAAATTTGAAGGCACCCGCTTAGGGGCGCAAGAAGTCTATGGTGAAATACTCTCACAAACCCAAGGAGCTCTTTGGTCCCATGACCAGCTCCATAAACTTAAATTTAAAGAGCAGCCTCAATTACGTCGCATTGTCGTTGCCATTGATCCTGCAACCACGAATCATGCAGGAAGTGATGAAACAGGTATTGTCGCCGTTGGTTTAGGTCATGATGGAAGAGCCTATGTATTAGAAGATTTAAGCGGTAAGCTGCCCCCTGCCGAATGGGCGCGAAAAGCCGTTGCTTGCTTCCACCGCTTAAAGGCAGATCGCATCGTCGCAGAAATTAACAAAGGTGGAGATCTGGTGGAGCGTATCATCCGTACAGTCGACCCACATATCAGCTTTCGAGCCGTCCGCGCAACCCGCGGCAAATTTACCCGGGCAGAACCCGTGGCGGCCTTATATGAACAAGGAAAAATATCTCATGCACAAAAAGGTCTAGAAAAACTCGAAAACCAAATGTGCACCTTTGTTTCCGGTGTAAGCTCCAAGTCACCAGACCGAATTGATGCGCTGGTCTGGGCGGTTACAGAGCTCATGCTAGAAAACCAGGGCCAGACAGACCCAAAGACAGTCTTATGCTGAGGTCTGCTTCAAACTATACATTTTTGTAGGAGAAATCATAAGAATATGCTATTAAATTGGATATTTATTTACCCAATGTAGTGAAAAGTATATGACACCTTTACAACAAAGTTCATTGCATCGAATTCTATTTGTTTTAATACTTATCCTCTTTTTGTGGTCTTGCACATGGTGGGCCTTGTAATGAAAACAAAAAAATCACCTATTTTGAAAACCGTCCCGATACACCCCATTTTGACAGTAGAAAACTTATGCGTAGATTATCGAAATTTACGAGCCTTAGAAAACATAACCCTTTCCTTTAACCCCGGAAGCCTGACAGCCATCGTAGGACCCAATGGTGGAGGAAAGTCTACGTTTCTTAAAACGATTGCTGGCCAACAAAAGCAGACTTCAGGCTCCATCCACTTTCATAACTCTGAAAAGAACTCTATTGCTTATCTGCCGCAAAGTGCGGATATTGATCGCAGCTTTCCTATTTCTGTCGGAGATGTGGTTGCCATGGGCCTTTGCCCCAGTGTTGGTTTTTTCAAATCTTTTTCCTCGCAAGATCGCCATAAAATTCAACAGGCGCTTGAAAGTGTTGGCTTATCCGATTGTATAGATCGGCCCATCCATTGCCTTTCTGGCGGTCAGTTTCAACGCGTTTTATTCGCACGTATTTCCTTACAAAATGCACAGATTATATTATTAGACGAACCCTTTGCCGCCATTGATGGCGCCACGATGGATATTCTTGCGGATATCCTCACCCAATGGCAATCCTTAGGAAAAACCATATTAACTGTATTGCATGATATGGAGATTGTCAGAGATTATTTTCCATCCACTCTTATCCTGGCTCGCCATACGGTTGCTTATGGGGAAACAAAAGAAGTCCTTACGCGCGAAAACCTTAGACAAGCAAAACTTCAGTGTATATCATGGGATATTGAACCACAGACGATTAAAAAGCCAATAACCATGGGTGCTTAATGTACGAGTTCTTTATTGAACCCTTCACATCTTTTTTGTTTTTGAAACGAGCCCTTGTGGCTTGTCTTGGCCTTTCTATGAGTTGCGCCCCTGTAGGGGTGTTAGTCGTTCTACGACGCATGAGTCTTATGGGAGATGCCTTGTCTCACTCCATCTTACCCGGCGTCGCCATAGGTTTTTTAGTCTCTGGCCTCTCCCTCACAGCCATGAGCATTGGTGGCTTTATTTCCGCCTTAACTGTTGCGCTGCTGGCGGGGATTGTTTCTCGAACAACTTTACTTCGTGAAGATGCCAGCCTGGTTGGATTCTATCTCATTTCTTTGGCTTTTGGCTCTCTTCTGGTTTCTATCAAAGGTAATAATGTGGATCTCATGCACATACTATTTGGCACAATTCTCGCCGTGGATCAGGGGGCCCTCTTGCTTATTTCCTCTATTACGACATTCACACTCATCGTGGGCGCCATCATCTATCGCCCCCTCATTATTGAATGCTTCGATTCTGGATACATGAGGTCTTTAGGCCCATGGGGTAGTTTCTACCACGGTGCCTTTATTGTGATCATCGTTTTATGTATGGTAGCGGCCTTTCAAGCCCTTGGCGCATTGATGGCTTTAGGGATGATGATGTTACCAGCGATTTCCTCCCGATTCTGGGCTCGAGATATCTGGATTATGTTTTTGATATCTTTCTTTATTGCCCTTGTATCCGGTTATGTTGGACTCTTATTATCCTATCACTATGCCTGGCAGTCCGGTCCTTCTATCGTGTTATTTGCAGGAGTTATTTATATTTTCTCTCTTATCTTCGGTCGCTACGGTAGCTTAAGGCAAAATATCGCATGAAAACTTATTTATACTTCCTTCTCAGCTGGCTTTTTTTGACAACCGCGGAAGCCGCCCCTATGAAAGTTGTCACAACTTTTAGCATTCTGATGGATCTTGTCAAACAAGTAGGCGGCGAGGATGTCTCTGTCCAAGCCATTGTAGGCCCCAATGAAGACGCTCATGTTTTTGACCCAACCCCACAACATAGTCTGATGATTGCCAACGCAGATATCGTTTTCGTCAATGGCCTCGGGCTTGAAGGGTGGATCGATCGCCTTATTGAAGCTTCTGGATTTACTGGACCAATCGTCACCGTTTCCAACGGCATAAATAGTTTGCAGAGCCCTGACAATGCAACTCCCGACCCCCACGCATGGCATAGTATACCGGCGGTCATGATTTATATTGATAACATTGCTACAGCCCTGTCCAAGAAAAACCCGGAAAACGCTAGTAAATACTTTCAACGGGCGACCTCTTTTAAGCAACGATTACGTCTTTTAAATGAATGGATCATCGATGAAGTGGATAAAATTGATCCGAAAAAAAGAAAAGTCATAACCGCCCACGATGCCTTCCAATATTTTGCCAAAGAGTACAAAATACAATTTCTTGCCCCTGTGGGAATAAGCACACAAACAGAACCGACACCTCGAGCGGTTTTAGATCTCATACGCCTCATTCAAAAAGAAAATATCAAAATCATTTTTGTTGAAAATATCACCAATGAAAAACAAATGCATATGATCCGGGAAAGCACAAATGCTCGTATTGGCGGCACTTTATACTCCGACGCCTTGTCCACAAGCGATGGCCCCGCATCAGATTATATCTCTCTCATGAAACACAATGTTGGCCTTATCGTTAAGGCCATGAATTATTAAATTATTTTCCTTAACTCTCGTAAATTTTAATATTTTACACTCCCCTATTTAACTCTTAATTAACCTTTTTCTTGTCTAATAGATAATAGGTTTAGAGAAACCGTTTTATTTTTTTGGGTTTTTTATTAGGGAGAGTGCAAATGTCTAAAAGTTTCAATGGCAAAGGCGGCAAAGGATCCAACACATTTCAAGGGCATCATGAATCTCACAAGAGCGGGAGTCACCATGAACCCCGATGTTATAATGATTTCAAAGGGCATACCCCAAAATACAAACACAAAGATGACAGAAACGATTGCCACGACAAGCCTAAAGACAACTGCCACTCCAAAGATTCTTCTCACAAAATCTCATTAAATGTTCAAGTCAAAGATGGTCACTTACAGATGTCGAGTTGCGGACCCTGCGCACCGAAAACAGACCTATATGCTCTTGCTGTACTCTGCGTAACAGATCCACGTTGCGGCCCTGACCCTTCCATAAAAATAACCCTAAACCCAATAAATTATGGCTGCTGCAACGGTGAATCTATTTCTATACCCAAAATGAGTTTTACAGCTGCAGATTTAATCGGTGGCAAACATATTGACGGCCTCGGAACTCTTTACTATATCCCTAGCCCCAGCAAACTAGACAAAGGCGGAGAAGTAAAGCTGGTTATGGATGAAGGCGTCTTCAAATCCTTACCCAAAGGAGAATCCATTGACATTAAATTTGATGCCAAAATCATGGATAAATCCAACTGTTACTTGGAAAAAAGCTTTGCTTTCAAAGCCTATGGCGGTAACGATGCCCCTGAGATTAAATTATATGTTATCGATGGCGATATCCAACTCAAAGATTGCGACCCATGTGATGGAGCAAAAACAGACCTGACCGCTGTCGTCAAACTCGTCATGTCTGATGTAGATTGTGGTGACATGCTGAAAATGACCCTCAAAATGGACGCAGTCACGTTAAAATGCTGTGATGGCGAATCCATCCATATTCCAGGCGGCAACTGGACAATGGCCCAATTAATCAAGGGCGTAGACATTCAAAACTTAGGCAAATTAGTCCTTAATGGCGACAAGCTAACCCTCACCGTTAAAGAAGGCTCTCTAGAATCTCTAGCAGACGGCGACAAACTACACCTTAACTTCCACGCCACCGTAACCGACAAAGCCGGATGCACCGATAAAGTTGATTTTAAAATCGATATTATTGGCGGCAACGACGCCCCTGAGATTAAAGTCGGTGACATGTGCATCCAGCTGCCGGACTGCTGTGAAGGACCAATGGAAGATCTTAAAGATGCCTCTTGGGTTCACATTACCGATCCAGACTGCGGCGATGATGCAGCCTTGGCAAAGGTTGAGTTCATGGGCTACTCCGATGAGTGCTGTGGTATCGAGATCCCTGCCGCTTGTTACACAGTTGATGAACTACTCTGCGGCGTCAAACTCGGTGACTTAGGCGAGCTGAAGCTAGTCGATGGCAAGCTCGTCTTTAAAGCCGATCCGATGAGTGATGGCTCTAAATCCTTGGCCGAAGGTCAGACTGCGGTCCTCAGCTTTGTGGCTGTGGCTTCTGATGGTGAATGTATCGA
>JAGOMX010000007.1 GCA_017993335.1 Alphaproteobacteria bacterium
TGATTTATCTGCCTTGCGGTTCGATTTTTAGGTCTTTGTGCAACCATGACATCCCAGGTAGATGTCTTAAAATTGCATAAAAAAGCCCCGATAGGCACCGGGGCTTTTTTAAAAAATGTAGTGGACTCTACTCTTGTGTATAAGTAGTCGGTTGTGTTAACACATCGGTTTCGTCGATTGTAAATTCAGACGTTGGTGCCGATGTCCCATCTGGAGAAAACATATCTGAAAACCAGTTAGAGATACTGGATTCCTCTTCGAGGGTTACCGATGCTGTTTCTGCTGTCGCACTAAAGCCTGTGGGTTGAGCCGCTGTAGGTGTTTCGTCTACAGTGAACTCAGTGTTTGTTGTGCTTTGTTCTTGTGAAGAAAACAAATCCGAAAACCAGCTGGAAGACGTGGTGTTTTCTTCCGTTGATACAGAAGCTGCCTCTGAAATTTCAGCGGTTGCTGGAGAGGCTTCAGTCGGTGTTAGCTCGAGGCTAACATCGTTTTCTGTGCTGGCGGTTTCCTTCAACAGGACATCCTTTTCTGCCTCGATTTGTTTATCGGTGATACGCTTTTCTTCGCCACAAGATTTATTGCTGTAGCTTGTGTCTTTAAGATCGGTGCGTCCTTCGTCAGACATGATCTGGGGTGAATTTCTTTTAAACCCATATCTTTCTAAAAGAACACCCATAGAAGCCAAAAGTCTGGCTTGGGAGATGTCGATGGCTGCATCCGTCGTGATTAAAGAACCTCTGGCGAGGAAGTATTGATTCACGGAACCCAGCACGTCGGTCAAGGAAATCTCTCCCAACTCATATAGCTTTTCAAAGGCTTCTTTTTCTTGTTTTAAGGCGGTTACAGATTTACGCACTTCAACAGAGCTGGCTTCAGAGCTTTTATATTGCGCCCAAGATTTACGGATGTCTTCTTCCGCTGTACGCAAATCAGAGTCTAAGCGGAATCTTTGTTCGGCCAGTAATTCGGCAACTTCACTGGATCTAGCCATATCCGCACCACCATTGTAAAGATTATAGCGCACGACACCTAAAACGTTATAAACGTCTGTGTAACCTTTTTTGCCACCGTTGTTTTTGGCCCGGTTAACGTTGGCTTGTAAATCGAACGTGGGGAAGTAAGCGCCTTGGCGGTTTTTCATTTCAGCCGTCGTTACGTCGATACGGGATCTGGCCAGTATAACTGTTTTGTTGTTATCCAATCCAACGCGCAAAGCATCATTCAAACATTTAGGAATGTATTCCTCACGGATTCTGGCGGAAACTAAATTATCTGGATCCTGTCCCGTTAGGTTTTTGTATTGGGCAACAGCTGTGTCTAGATCGCCTTGGATGTCCGTAATGGCGTTGGCTGCAGTTGCTGTTCTGGCTTGCATTGTGAATCTGTCTTTTGTAGAAGCACGACCAGCCTTGATGAGTTCCTCAACTTTTCCGGCAATCGCTTTATGGGCTTGATGGTTGCGTTTGGCTTCTCTTAGTAATCTTTGGAAACGGCGGACGTCGATATAAGCGTTGGCGGTTCTAAAGGCCAACAGTTCCATTGTCTCATCAACCTTTTTCTCGCCTTGGATATAATCGGCACGAGCTTTTTCTACTTGGGCAGTTGTCTTGAAACCATCAAAAATATTTTGAACGACATCGATAGACGGGTTCGAACGGAATTTTCTAGCTTTACAATTCAGAGCTGACGCGCAACTGGTGGTCCAGAATTTGTTACGTGTGCGTTCCCAGCCGGCACTGAGGCTGGCATCTATTTTAGGGAAGTACCCAGATCTTGCTTGATCAATTAGGTGCTCTCTTGCCTTCGCCGATGCGGCATCTCCCTTAATCTGGGGGTTTTCCTCAACCATTTTTTTTAAGGCATCAGATAGGCTCGTGGCGGCATTTAATTCCGGAGAAAGGATTATGCAGGCGACTGAAAGCAATCCGGCTTTATACAAAATCTTCATTTTCGTTTTCATGTGGGCATCCCTATTTTACATTTTTTTCTTTTGCTGATTATGTTTTATGCATAAGCAGAAAAAATTTTAGAATATTTTATTAAAATATTAACCAATAACAGGAGATCATGTAAATAGATAAAGTCATTTTATTATATAGAAAATAAAGTTATGACAGAGAAAAAAGACCCGATTATGAATAATGAATATGAAAATGATGTGGGGCCTGATCTTGCAAGTCCTGAATTTTCCAAACAATTCATGGATGATCAGTGGCAAACAACACCTGCTGATTTAGATGATCCGCTGTTGGGCTGTCTTGTGACTATTACGTCACTATATGAAAGACCATTCTCGGGAACGGCCTTTAAAGCTGGTCTTCCGTTGGTTAATGGTCGCCTCACGCCAGAACTTTTTGTGCGAGCCGCCTCACGGGTGGGGTTAAGCGCGAAGATTGTGCGTAAAAATTTCCAACAAATATCTGTTTTGACGTTGCCTTGTGTGATCCTTTTGCAGGGAAGTAAGGCTTGTGTGTTGGTGGCTCTAAAAGATGATGAAGCCGAAATTATATTACCCGAGATGGGTCGAGGGTCGCAATTTATTAAGGTTGCGGAATTAGAAAAAATTTATGTGGGGTTGGCTATCTTTGTGCGACCTCAGTATCGTTATGATAATCGTTCTGCTGAGCTGGAAACGGAAAGTCCGCGGTCATGGTTCTGGGGGACTTTAGCAGAGTTTTGGCCGATATATGGTCAAGTAGCGATTGCGGCCTTATTGATTAACCTCTTTGCCATAGCCTCGCCGTTGTTTACGATGAACGTTTACGATCGAGTTGTACCAAATAATGCCACGGACACCCTATGGGTTCTTGCTTCCGGTATCGCTATAATATACCTGTTTGATTTTTTATTGAGGGGCTTACGCGGGTATTTTGTCGATGCGGCAGGTAAAAATGCGGACATAATTCTGGCCAGTCGTTTATTTGAGCACGTCATGGGGATGAAGCTTTCTTCAAAACCGAATTCATCGGGTGGGTTTGCCAATCAACTTAGAGAATTTGAAACCTTGAGAGAGTTCTTTTCCTCTGTAACGCTGGTGGCGTTGATCGATTTGCCTTTTATATTTTTATTTATTTTCATCATATACTTAATCGGTGGGCCTGTCGCATATGTGCCGATGGTTATTGTGCCTGTTGTGATTCTTGTTTCTGTGCTGTTGCAAATGCCTTTGCGTACATGGGTGAAGAGAATGTTCCGTGAGGCGGCGCAAAAACACTCTTTGCTTGTAGAGGCTATTAATGGTCTAGAAACAATCAAAAGTTTGGGTATAGAAGGTCGTGTGCAAAGAAATTGGGAAAGCTTTGTGGAGCAGTCTTCAGGTTCTTCTAATGCGGCTCGATTCCTTTCGCAGGCGGCTATTAATTTTTCTGCTTTTGCACAGAATTTAAGTAGCGTGGCCGTTGTTATCGTTGGTGTGTATTTAATTTCTGAAGGTTTGATGACGATGGGTGCCTTGATTGCGTGCAGTATTTTGGCTGGACGCGCGTTGGCACCATTGGCGCAAGTGGTGGGCCTTTTAACTCGCTTTAATCAATCCATGACAGCCTTGCATGCTCTTGATGAAATCGTAAAATCGCCTTTAGAAAGGCCAAAAAATAAGATCTTTCTGCATAGGCCTCGTTTCGATGGAGAAATCGATTTTAAGGACGTGGTGTTTAGGTACCCTGGTCAGGAAATGAATGCTTTGGATCATGTCTCTTTCAGTATAAAACCGGGTGAGAAAATTGGTTTGATCGGTAAAATCGGTTCAGGGAAATCGACGATTGAGAAATTAATTTTAGGCTTATATACGCCTTTAGAAGGTTCTGTTCTTATCGATGCCACCGACACCCGGCAATTGGATCCGGCAGATTTGAGGACAAATATTGGTTATATCGCGCAAGATGTATTTTTGTTTTATGGCTCTGTCCGGGAAAATCTATTGATGGGTTCGGATGATGCGACGGATGGAGATATGTTGCGTGCGGCTCGTATTGCTGGTGTGGATGATTTCGTTCGTCGTCATCCTTTAGGGTACGATATGCCTGTGGGTGAAAGTGGCACGAATGTCTCTGGCGGGCAAAGACAGTCTATCGCCGTTGCGCGAGCTTTAATGCGCGATCCACCTATTTTGATTTTTGACGAACCTACCGCCATGATGGATCACACGGCAGAAGCTCGGTTTATCAGTCGTTTAAATGAAGGTTTAGGCAACAAATCACTTATTTTGATAACCCATAGAATGTCTTTGCTATCGATCGTTGATCGCCTTTTAGTCATGGATAACGGCAAACTTGTTGCGGATGGTCCACGGGATGATGTTTTGAAGGCATTAAGCGGAACTCAACTTCATAGTGCAGGTAAATAAATGAAAGAAAAAATGCCCCCTATCGATTTTGAAAAAGAGCCCATTGTGGAAACAAAAGAGACAAATCTTCAACCTCAGAATGAGGATGTGGAGAAGGCTGAGCTCGATACGAGTCTGCTTGGGGCGGGAAAATTTGCTTTTGGTTCTACCCCAAAAGAAGACCCGGAAGACATTGGTTTTATGTCCGCTGTAACGGGTGCGCACAAGAGTAAGCCAAAAAGTTGGGGGTCTGTGCTTCTATATGCTATCGGTGGATTTTTGATATTAGCTTTAGTTTGGAGCTTTTTTGCTCAGCTAGATCAAATCACGCGAGGGCAAGGCCAAATAATACCTTCAGGCCAGACTAAAATCATTGATCATTTAGAAGGCGGAATCATTAAAGAAATCCTCGTTAAAGAGGGGGATATCGTTGAGCAAGGTCAGGTTTTGTTGTTAGTGGATGCAACGGTGGCTAAAGATAAGTACGAAGAAGGTTTAATGGTCTATTACAGAACCCAAGCACAAATTGCGCGTTTAAAGGCACAAGCGGAAAATCAACCCTTTGTGATGCCAGAAGAAGTGCAAAAAAATGCGCCAGAGATTGCAAGGCGTGAGCAGGCTCTTTATGAGCAAGCCTTAAATCGAGTGCAAAACGAGAAGCAAATTGCAACCAATGAACTGGAACAAAGGCAACAAGAGTATCTGCAGGCAAAAGCACAAGTGGATCAATTAGAGAATCGTTTGTCCCTTATTGAGCAAGAAGCCCAACTGATGGAGCCTTTGCTGAAAAGCGGGATCGTGCCAAAAATGGATTGGATTCGTGTGCAAAGAGAGATCAGCGATACCAAAGGAGAGCTCGCCAGCGCAAAAGTCTCTGTGCCTAAAGCAGAAGCGGCTATCAACGAAGCGAAACAAAAGCTCGAGCAAGTCGAGATCAGTATCCGCAATGAAGAAAATCGTGAATTGCGAGAGGCTCAATTGCGATGGGCTGAGATTAAGGATAATACCGTAAAAGATTTAGATCGCTTGCAGAGAACAGAAATAAAATCTCCGGTGCGTGGGACGATCAAAGAATTAAAAATAAATACCATTGGCGGTGTTGTGCAACCGGGTAAAGACTTAATAGCCATTGTTCCCTTGGAAGATCAGTTGCTGGTGGAAGCGCAGATTTCTCCAGCAGATGTAGCATTTTTAAGTCCAGGGATGAAGGCCGTCATTAAAGTTACGGCCTATGACTATGGTATTTATGGCGGCCTAGATGCGGTTCTTTTGGATATCAGCGCGGATAGTATCGTGGACGAAAAAACAAAAGATCAAAAACAGTATTTCCGTATACGCTTGAAAACCGATAAAAATTATTTGGAAAAAGATGGAAAAAGATTGGCTATTTCTCCAGGTATGACGGCGCAAGTGGATATCATTACTGGCAAGAAAACCGTGTGGCAATATATCATGAAGCCTATTTTGAAATCGACTGGTAATGCTTTAACCGAGCGCTAATCCAAGTTGATACGATCTAGCGGGATGCTCAACAGTTTGGCGGTTTGTTCATTAATCGTGAAGTTCAGCTGACTGGGGATGCATACATCTATTTCTCGGATGGGTTCACCGTTCAGAATTCGAATGATAATTTTTCCTGTTTCTTGTCCGATAAGAAAGCTGTCATTGGCCAGGCTTACAAGGATGCCTTCTTTTGTGGATTGGTCATCACTCGCCATGGTTGGAATTTTATTTTCATTCGCTACACGTACAACGCTTTTAATCGCTGAGGCTATGGTGTTGTCGTTAGGGATGTATATGGCGTCGACCTGTCCGACTAATTTTGTGGCCGCGGTAAAGACATCACCGGATTTATGGGCCGGAGATTTAATAATCTCAATACCTTCAATTTGAGCAAATGGGGTTAGCTTTTCAATTTGTTTAATAGAATTTATCTCCTTAGGGTTATAGAGAATGCCTAACCTTTTAAGATCTGGTACGATTTTTTGGAGTAACGTAATTTGATTTTTCATCGGTGGTAAATCCAAGGTTCCCGTAACATTTTCGGCTGTAATATCTAAATCTTTGACTAAGTTGGCGCTGATGGGGTCCGTGACGCCGCTAAATACCAGCGGAATGGATTTTGTTTTGTTTGCGGCATTCAAGGATTGCGCAGATGGCGTGGCTATCCCCACAACAACAGTAGGCTCTATATGCATAAGTTTTTGAGCAATTTGGTGAGCTGAGCTTAGGCTGCCATTGGCATTTTCGTAAACAATTTGAATTTTATTTTTATGGAGGTAGTCATTTTTATTCAGCTCCTCAAGGATACCAAGGCGTATGCGATCCAAGGATGGGTGCGCGGCAAATTGGGATATGGCAATGATTCTTGTGGAGGGGCTACTGTGGGTCTGGTAGAGAATGAATGAAATAATAATCGCGCTCATAGCAATCGTTATCGTTGCCATTTTTGCCAGGGAAAGAATCTTTTTTTGTATGAAATCATGCATTTTTTTTCTCTCTCTACAGTAGATTCAGTAACGAATGGCTGTTTCATTTCTATTAAATAGGAAAAACAGCCTTGCGGGTACATTTTTTTTTGTGATAAACAGCTTGAGAGAGAAGTAGTAAACGGAAAAATGAATGACGTATAAAAAATATATTTTGCGTGCCAGTTTGGTCTTGTCCGTTGTTTTTGCGGTGGCTGGATTTATGTGGTTGAAGGATTACTCATCTTTGTTGAGCTTCCGTACGTCGACGTCGGCCTATCAATGGTGGACTTTTTCTGGGGCGGATAGACGGGGCCTGGATGATTTGCGCATTTCTGGCAGCGGTGTTTTGCATGAAAAGGCTTTCGTTTCCAGCCTTAAGAGCGCAGGAATCCCTTTGGATAAAGTCTATGTTTTAGATTTGGCCGGCAATGATTTCCTTTTTGCCAATGGCCGTCCCTTGCGATGGTTTAACTGGGTTCAGACGGATAATGGCATCGAGGAGCCCTATAAACCGGTTCGGGGTCTTGTTTCCTTGAATGACAATGCGAAATGGTTTTTCCGCCGGTTATGGTATCCTCGTCCAGAACAATCGATTGTCGAAACCGAAGAAGAAATGGTGCGACGGTTGGGTTGTCAATATTTTCGTTTTGCCGTAAATCGGCGACAAGTTTATCCACCAGAAACGATAGATCGTTTTATGGCGTTTGTGACAAGCCTACCGCAGGATGTTTGGTTGCATTTTCACTGTAATGGTGGAAATTCCAGAACGACAACGATGATGATCTTGTACGACATTATCCGCAACGGTAGCCATGTACCCCTAGAGACCATACTCGAGCGCCAATATGCCTTAGGCGGTGTGGATGTACGAGATACCCGTGTGTATTGGAATGGCACATACGAAAAACAAATGCTCGTCATGCGTAAGACAATGATTGAGGATTTTTATCGCTATCGCCAAGATCCTCATGGCTTCGGTCAAACCTCCTGGACCGAATGGTTCGCCCAACACGGCACCGCAAAAGATCCAGAGGTTTAATAGGTGGGAAATGCCCCCAATGGGGGTGTGTGCTATCCAACATTCTAAGTTGAATCTCAGGACATAGGTGTTACTTAAAAATACAGGAATTCAAGTCGCTAATTAATTGTTGGATTGAATCTGCATGTTCTAATATCCTTAAGTAAGATCCATATCTAGCATGATTATGGGCGAGCAAGCGTAATTTTTTCGCCAAACTATCGTCTGATGTGGGGGCAGAATGCATGGCTTTGGTTTCTAGTTTGTGAAGTTTATTAAAATTTTTCGCGAGGTATTTTTGCAAAAGTTCCTTGCTTCCCCATGAACTAATGACTTCAGAGTGAAGTCTTTCAAGTGTTATTCTGAAGCTGGCTGAGAAGTCTGATAGAGTTTGCTGATTTAATGGAGACGATTTATTTTGTTGGGAATTTATCAAGAAGCAGAGCGATAAAAACTGGTCTGCAGTAGAAAGTAAATGAGAGTATATATTCATTAGGTTTTTATTTCGCTCAATTAAATAGTTTCCAGATATTATTTGTGAAGTTATTTCGTTGACGATTGTTCCTGTTGTCTTTTTCCCATTGTTCTTTTCTAAAACACTATTATTTTCTCGGGTCAACCGGCAAATTAATTTTGAAATTTCTTGCGTTTTGTACATTATTTCCTGGGCTGATTGTCCTGCGGGTGCAGCTATGCTTTTAATTTGTTGTTCTCTTTCTTGGAAGGATACGGGCCGGTTAATTGCTTGAAGGAACTCGGATTTTTCTTCCTCCGTATATGAAGAGCTTGCAGCGGCATAGCTGGATGCAAGTCCTAGAATTAAGCTGATGAAGATTGATTTTTTGAACATAAGAGTACCCTTTAAGTTGAATTAATTTCATTATTGTCAATAAAATCTTTGATGATTTTATCTATACTTCTCATCGGCTTGAATATTTGCTGCCAGAGCTTTTTCCCAACGGTCGCCATTATCGAGGAGTTTGGCTTTGTTGTAGAGCAGCTCTTCATGGGTTTCCGTGGCAAATTCATAGTTGGGGCCCATGACGATGGCGTCTACGGGGCAGGCTTCTTGGCAGAGGCCGCAATAGATGCATTTGGTCATGTCGATATCGTAACGAGTTGTCCGTCTGGATCCGTCGTCTCTAGGTTCGGCTTCAATGGTGATAGCCAGGGCTGGACAAGCGGCTTCGCAGAGTTTGCAGGCGATACAACGCTCTTCACCGCTGGGATAGCGACGCAAAGCGTGTTCCATGCGAAAACGAGGACTTAATGGCCCTTTCTCGTAAGGGTAGTTTAAGGTTACTTTATGTTTAAACATATAGCGGAAAGTCAACGACATCCCCCGTATGACATCCAGCAAAAATAGACTTTTGATACCGTTCAGCGCGCGTGCAATCATTTATGAGATTTCCCCTATACTCGGTAGCCAATCAAAGTACATTAAGACACCAGATGTTAAGACCACATAGGCTAAAGAAAGCGGCAAAAAGACTTTCCAACCCAATCGCATCAATTGATCGTAACGATATCGTGGCAAACTGGCACGAACCCATATAAAGACGAATAAAAAGAAAGATATCTTCAAGGCAAACCATACGGGCCCGGGGACCCAATTAAAGGGAGCTATGTCCACAGGGGGAAGCCAGCCACCTAAAAATAAAATCGATGTGAGGGCGCTCATCAAAATCATGTTGGCATATTCACCTAAAAAGAACAGCGCAAAAGGCATGGACGAATATTCCACATGATAGCCCGCAACAATTTCCGCTTCGGCTTCAGGAAGGTCAAAAGGCGTGCGATTCGTTTCGGCTAAGACCGAGATAAAAAACATAATAAACATAGGAAACAAGGGGATTGCAAACCACATATGTTGCTGAGCTAACACGATATCCTTTAAATTCATAGAACCTACGCATAAAAGGACGGTTACAATGATAAGCCCCATAGATACTTCATAGGAAACCATCTGGGCGGCGGAACGCAAGGCGCCAAGAAAAGCGTATTTGGAGTTACTGGCCCAACCCGCCATGATGATGCCGTAAACGCTTAAAGAGGATATGGCAAATAGATACAAAATCCCTACATTGATGTCAGCTAAGACAAATTCAGAACCAATGGGAATCACGGCCCAGGCTGTTAAGCTTAGGGTAAAAGTAACCACGGGAGCCGCAAGAAATATAACCCGATTGGCCATAGTGGGGAGGATAATTTCTTTATGTATCAGCTTAATCGCATCGGCAATGGGCTGCAGTAAACCGAATATACCTACATAATTTGGACCTTTGCGTAATTGCATGATACCGATAATACGACGCTCCGCCCATGTGGTGTAGGCGACTGCGACAATAAGGGGCAGGAGTATCAGGGCAATTTTACCCAGAATGATTAACAAATCCATTCCGTAAGTTTTTATTAAATCAAGCAGCACGAGCGCCTCCGTTCCATGTCATACCAAGTTCTTGGCTGCATTTGGCCATTGTTACTGAGTGGCGACTGATGGGGTCTGTCATATAAAAATTTCCCGACCAAGGCATCAGTGCTTCGCTCGTCAATTTGCCCTTGGTTTTCAAAACCTTCCACGGAGACTTTTCCGTGGTATCCAGCTGGTTATAGCTGGAGTGAATTTCGGCTAATTTATGGTGGATATCTTCTATCTGGTCATAGGGAAGAGCTTTGCCACAAGCCTGGGATAGGGCACGTAAAATGCGCCAATCTTCTTTGGCTTCACCTGGGGCTTGTGTGGCTTTCTGCGTTCGTTGAACGCGTCCTTCTGTATTGACGTAAGTGGCATTTTTTTCCGTGTAGGTGCAACCGGGCAGGATAACCGATGCATGATGAGCCCCTTGATCGCCATGATGACCTTGATAAACAATAAACGTATTTTTCAGGGAGCTGAAATCAATTTCATCCGCACCCAAAAGGTATAGCAGGTCTAGTGTATTGTTTTGAGCCATCTCGGCTGCTGTTTTACCATCCTTGCCAGGAACAAATCCCATGTCTAAGGCGCCTACACGAGAGGCCGCTGTATGCAGAACATTAAAACCATTCCAGTCCGTTTGGATGAAATTGTAAGCCTCCGCAATTTGTGTTGCAAGGGCAAGAATTGTTTTTCCATCGCCGCGTGTTAGGGCTTGTTGACCCACGATCAGCATGGGCTTTTTGGCCTGTTTCAAAACATCGCAATAACTGTGTGTGCCCGCTAAAATATCCTGTAGAACCTTTAGATCATTGCCAAGCTCCAGAACGGGGTAAGTTAAATCAAATTTCTTTTCAGGTACGCTTCCCAAGCGAGCGATTTGTAACGTTCCAGACAGATAGCTTTTGCGCAAACGCGCATTGATTAAAGGCGCCTCATAGCGAGGATGTGTGCCGATCAGTAGGCAAGTATCCGCCTGTTCTATACCGGATATGGTTGTGTTGAAAAGATAGTGACTTCGCTGCTCCGATTCATGGGCAGCCCCATCTTGACGGCAATCCATATGGGTTACGTTATATTGTTGTAACCATTCTTTAAGCAGCAACACACTTTCCACATCGGCTTGATCGCCGACAATAGCGCCGACACGATCCGGGGAGAGACTGTTGATTTTCTTCGCAATAGCTTCAAAAGCTTCTTCCCAGCCGCAAGGCTTTAATTGGCCGTTTTCTCGAATATAAGGCGTATCTAGCCTCTGGACTTGTAGTCCGTCACAGGCAAACCGAGTTTTATCAGAAATCCATTCTTCATTAATGTCTTCATGCAAACGGGGCAGAATGCGTTTGATCGTTTGGCCATAAGCATCAATACGGATATTGCTACCAACGGCATCCATCACGTCAATGGATTCGGTTTTTGTTAACTCCCACGGTCTGGCTTGATAAGCGTACGGCCTAGAAGTTAAAGCGCCTACCGGGCATAAATCGATAATATTTCCGGAAAGCTCCGATGTGAGTGGTCCATTCATATAGCTGACGATTTCCGTATGCTCGCCTCGATTCACAGCGCCCAGCTCTGGCGTGCCCGCCACATCCGTAATAAAACGAACGCATCGAGTACAATGAATGCAACGGGTCATATGAGTCTTAATTAAAGGCCCCATATACTTTTCTTTTACAGCCCGTTTGGATTGTTCATATCGGCTAACATCTCGACCAAAAGCCATGGCTTGATCTTGCAAGTCACATTCCCCTCCCTGATCACAGATCGGGCAATCAAGTGGGTGATTAATCAATAAAAATTCCATGACGCCTTCACGCGCCTTTTTAACCATGGGTGAGTCTGTCTTGATCACCATGCCTTCGGCTACGGGAAAACCACAACTGGCAACCGGTTTGGGCATTTTTTCGACTTCCACCAGGCACATACGACAGTTACCAGCAATCTTTAAGCGACTGTGATAGCAAAAATGTGGGACTTCTTTTCCCAATATTTCTGCCGCTTGAATAATTGTGACGCCTGCAGGCACCTCAAGTTCATGTCCGTCTATGGTTATTTTTGGCATGTTTCCACCTTATGCCGCATTCCGTGCTTTGACACGGGCGACCAGTTCATCTCGAAAATGTCTAATTAATCCTTGTACCGGCCATGCCGCTGCATCCCCTAGGGCGCAGATGGTATGTCCTTCGATTTGGTAGGTTAGTAGTTCCAGTTTATCAATATCCGTTATCGTACCTTCGCCGCGACCGATTTTTTCTAGTAATCTCCACAACCAGCCAGTACCTTCTCGGCAGGGCGTACACTGACCGCAGCTTTCATGCATATAAAATTTTGATAGACGCGCAATGGCTTTGACGATATCTGTGGATTTATCCATAACAATGACCGCAGCTGTACCCAGACCACTTCTGACGGCTTGTAAGCTTTCATAGTCCATTGTTATGGTTTCACAGGTTTCTGGCAAAATCAAAGGGACAGAGGATCCACCAGGTATAATAGCTAATAAATTATCCCAGCCACCTCGAACACCGCCTGCATGCTTTTCAATCAGAGTTTTTAAGGGAATACCAAGAGCTTCTTCCACGTTGCAAGGCTCATTTACGTGACCAGAGATACAAAAAATCTTCGTGCCAGCGCTTTTTTCCGTACCAATTCCGGCAAACCATTTGGCTCCACGCCGAAGAATCGTTGGAACCACAGCCAAAGATTCCACATTGTTTACCGTTGTTGGGCAACCATACAAACCACAGGCTGCTGGAAAGGGTGGCTTCATGCGGGGGAAGCCTTTATCACCCTCCAGGCTAGAAAGCATGGCGGATTCTTCACCGCAGATGTATGCACCCGCACCCCGGTGCACATAGAGATCAAAATCCCAACCGGACCCCGCTGCATTCTTTCCTAAAAGACCAGCCTTGTAGGCTTCATCAATAGCCATTTGCAAGCATTCGGCTTCCCGGTAATATTCACCGCGTACGTATATGTATCCTGTATGTGCGCCGATGGCAAAGCCAGCAAATAAAGAGCCCTCGATTAATTTATGAGGCTCGTGCCGCAGGATATCTCGATCCTTACAGGTTCCTGGCTCACTTTCGTCCGCATTGACAACAAGGTAATGGGGTTTGCCGCTTTCCTTGGGCATGAAGGACCATTTTCTGCCGGTAGGGAATCCAGCTCCGCCTCGACCACGAAGACCTGAATCTAGCACTTCTTGGATTACCCAGTCTCTACCTTTGGCGAGGTACTCTTTTGTATCGCTCCAATCGCCTCTAGCCTTAGCACCTGCCAAACGCCAATCCATGGTGCCATAAAGGTTTTTAAAAATGCGGTCTTTATCCGATAGCATTGGTTTTATCCTTTAGGTTTTCTAAACAGGTTTTTGGGCCGCTGATGGGCGCAGAGGTCTGTCTTTTTAATTGAGGTCCGATTGAGGGTTGTTTATCTTTTGCCAGATCTTCTAGAAGTTTTTTCATCGTTTCTGGTGTTAAATCTTCATAGTAATCATCGTTGATTTGGACCATGGGTGCATTCACGCATGCGCCTAAACATTCAACCTCCATCAGGCTGAATTTGCCATCTTGGCTGACTTCCCCATTTTGTAGACCTAACGTCTGGCGACAGGTTTCCATGATGGCATCGCTTCCCCTTAACCAACAAGGTGTTGTCGTGCAGACCTGTACGTGGTGTTTGCCGACAGGATCTAAGTTGAGCATGGTATAAAAGCTTGCCACCTCTAAAACTCGCATGGGGGATATGGACAAAATCTCCGCTACATGCTCAACAGCCTCTTGACTGATCGAACCACCTAACTGACGTTGCGCTAGATCCAATAAAGGAATAACGGCACTGGCTTTCCTTTCCACCGGATATTTGGACAAATGAAATTGCACTTGCTCTTGGAAGGCTTTGTCAAAAGTAAACGTTTTCTGCAAAGGGTTAGACGTCATCTATCAATTTCTCCAAACACAATATCCATGGCACCAATAATCGTCACTGCATCTGCCAGCATGTGGCCCTTGGACATAAATTCCATCGCTTGCAGGAACATGTAGCTCGGGGATCTGATTTTACAACGATAGGGCTTGTTCGTGCCATCCGAGACTAAATACACCCCAAACTCTCCTTTAGGGGCCTCTGTGGCAAGGTAAGTTTCTCCCGCGGGGACATGAAAGCCTTCTGTGTAGAGTTTGAAGTGATGAATTAAAGCTTCCATAGAACTTTTCATGAGGTTTCTTTTCGGAGGAACAAACTTGTTGTTCTCAACAGAAACCGGTCCCGAAGGCATATTTTCAATACATTGGCGAATGATTCGGACGCTCTGGCGCATTTCTTCTACCCGGACTAAATAACGGGCATAGCAATCCCCCGTTTTACCCACGGGGATATCAAAGTCCATTTCTGCGTAAGCATCATAGGGTTGAGACTTTCGTAAATCCCATGCCACGCCGGAGGCACGGAGCATGGGGCCCGTAAACCCTAGGTCAATAGCTTCCTGTGCATTAACGACGCCTATGTTGACAGTTCTTTGCTTGAATATGCGATTGCTCGTGATCATGGTTTCCATGTCATCAAAGAATCGAATGCATGTTTCCATGTAGGCATCTATTTCTTCCAGTAATCCATCCGGAAGGTCTTGGTGAACACCGCCGGGGCGAAAGTAAGCCGCATGCATGCGAGCGCCAGATACCTTGTCATAATAACTTAACAGCGTTTCTCGTACCTCAAATCCCCATAACAGTGGGGTTATAGCGCCCACGTCAAAGGCGTACGTCGTTAGGTTTAAGATATGATTTAGAATGCGCGTGATCTCGGCAAACATCACGCGTATATATTGTCCGCGTGGCGGGGCTTGAATACCAAGCATTTTCTCGATCGCTAGGGCAAAGGTATGTTCCTGACACATGGGGGATACGTAATCCAAACGATCGAAATAGGGTAGGGCCTGAAGATACGTTTTATGTTCAATTAGCTTTTCCGTTCCCCGGTGCAGCAGCCCAATATGAGGATCCGCTCGCTGAATAACTTCACCATCCATTTCTAGAATTAAGCGAAGCACACCATGTGCCGCCGGATGCTGAGGACCAAAATTTATCGTGAAATTGTTGTTATCAAGCGCTTGCATGGCTGGCCCCTGTTTTTTCTTTATCCATAGCCGCTGCTTTCTCGTCGCCTGGTAATTCCGGAGAAGGAGGTGTCATATGTTCCCAGGGACTTAAAAAATCAAAATTACGGAAATCTTGCTGGAGCTTTACAGGTTCATAAATAACCCTTTTTTGTTCGTGGTCATAGCGAACCTCTACGTACCCCGTGAGAGGAAAATCTTTGCGTAGAGGATGACCTTGAAAATCGTAATCGGTTAGCAGGCGACGCAAGTCTGGATGACCTGTAAAGGGTATGCCAAACATATCCCAGGTTTCTCTCTCCAACCAATTGGCGCAAGGATATACGGGTGTAAGGGAGGGAACCGTTTCGTCCAAATCCACTTGAATTTTTACCCGTAAGCGAGAATTGTTCTTCAGGCTTAACAAATGATAAACCACATCGAATCGTGGTGTGCGACCTGGGAAGTCAACCCCCGTAATGTCGATGAGTTGTTGAAAATGTAGATCCGCCGCATCACGTAAAAATGTGAAGACTTTGACGTTAACGTCCTTGGGGATGGTGATCGAGATTTCATTTAAGGACACATCAAAAGATAGCAAATCTTTCTTCAATGCCTTTTGGATTCTCTCTACAATAGCGAGCAGCGTCTGAGTCATGGATGCGCTAGTTTCTCTAAAATTTATCTTTATGTTAAGGGATTATAAATAAAAATAGTACCCTTCGCAATGGTCAATCGCCCGCAGTTTAGCAAGGGTTAAAAAAACTCTGTTTCAGGCCCGTTGGATTCCCCCTACACATGAGACCTAAACAATGATATAAATTAGAGGATAAATAAAAAATAAGGTTCACGATGGACAGTATGCTTGCGTCTTATGCGCCCATTTTAGTTTTCTTTGGTGTGGCATTTGGATTGTCTTTATTCATTATTCTTTTAGCCTGGATTCGTTCCAAATCCCTGCCGGATGCGCAGAAGTTATCTTCCTACGAGTGTGGATTTGAGCCTTTTTCCAATGCGCGTATGAAATTTGACGTGCGGTATTACTTGGTAGCGATACTGTTTATTATCTTTGATCTGGAAATAGCTTTCTTGTTCCCTTGGGCGATGTCTCTTAAGGCGATTGGCTGGTTTGGATTTGCCTCGATGATGGTTTTTCTGGCGGTTTTGACCGTTGGATTCGTGTATGAATGGAAAAAAGGAGCTCTGGAATGGGAATAGAAACAGCTGTGCAGGCGCCTTTTTCGGATCAAGACTTGCATCGTTATATCAATGATGAGTTGGCAGATAAAGGGTTCCTAATTACCCAGGTTGATAAGGTGGTGCAGTGGGGCAGGGCGAATTCTTTATGGCCCATGAGCTTTGGTTTGGCTTGCTGTGCGGTGGAGATGATGCAGTGTGCGGCGGCGCGCTATGATATGGATCGCTTTGGCTATCTTTTTAGGCCCAGTCCGCGTCAGGCAGACCTGATGATTGTGGCGGGAACGCTGACCAATAAAATGGCACCGGCTTTGCGAAAAGTTTATGATCAGATGGCCGAGCCTCGCTGGGTTATTTCTATGGGGTCTTGTGCAAACGGTGGTGGTTATTATCATTACTCCTATTCAGTCGTGCGTGGCTGTGATCGAATTGTTCCCGTCGATATTTATGTCCCAGGCTGCCCACCAACGGCGGAGGCTCTGCTGTATGGCATTATGCAGTTGCAAAGAAAAATTAAATCCGAGGCAACGCTGCGGCGGTAGGCATTGATTATTACCGATAATCTGTGTGGCTGTTTTGCCGGGCCTCATTTTCCCCTATCCAGAAGCATAATAGGGCTGCTGGTATTTTGACGATCTTGGTTGCTATCTCTTGTTTTAGGGGGAGTGGTCCTATATCGTCCATAGACTTCGTAATCACATAGGCATGCTTTATCTCTTTTTCAGAACAGAGCTCGATAAGTCCTTTGATGTCTCTTTGGGTTGTTATTTGAGACTGGTACTTTACTTCAAAGGGTATGAGGTGGCCTGATAAATCTGCAACCAGGTCTATTTCTTGTTTTTTCTTACCATGCCAATAGGTAAGTCTTGCGTTCTGAGAATAATAGCGAGTATGGAGATGCTTTAAAACAGTACTTTCTGCGCTCACAGACATAGCGAGCGGATTATCTAAA
Organism: Alphaproteobacteria bacterium; assembly: GCA_017993335.1. Taxonomy (GTDB): domain Bacteria; phylum Pseudomonadota; class Alphaproteobacteria; order JAGOMX01; family JAGOMX01; genus JAGOMX01. The sequence continues at coordinate 17,480 of JAGOMX010000007.1, forward strand.
ATTTGATTTCCTTTCAGCAGCACTGCAGGGGCGATCGCCGAATCAGCTAAATATACTTTATAGCGAGCGCGCAAAATTTCTTTTCCATAGCCATAGGGTGGCAAGCGGTAAATAAGATGAGCGGACTCCAGGAGTTCTAGAAAATTTTCTACAGAAGGTCGGTTGATTTTTAGGTTATTGCAAAGCATGGTCATATCAAGGGCGCCACCATCGTGCATGCATAGGTATAAGAAAAGGCGTTCCAAATCCAATATCCGGCGCACCCCAAATAGAGCTGTCATGTCCCGTTTGAGGGAGCGATCAATAATATCCTCTCTCAAGAGTCTTTGGGCCTGGTCGATGCTTTCCACTTGGGCTGTTTGTGGGAACCCTCCGCGGACTAAGTATTCATTGAAGTGTCCTAAATATGAAGCCCCTTGTTGGGTGGTTTTGTAAAAATCTGCTGGCGTCCATGAAAAAAGCTCACGTAAGGATTCCACCTTTGGAAGAGGCTCAAGATTTATTTTTTTCAGTTGTATGTATTCATAAAATGAAAGGGTTGTCAGTTTGATTGTGTGCCATCTGCCAACACCTGATTCTTGGTCTGTCCGCATTAGGGGCATGGCTGATCCAGTCATAATAACGTGTCGGCGTTTTTCAAAATCTACTTGATGCTTGACCCATGTACCCCAATCTGTGATGAACTGTGCTTCATCAATAAAAAGATACTCATCTCCTTCTTTTTTGGGCTCACGTTCACGCCATGCTTCTAAAATTTTTTGTATGCCGTGTATCTTTAAGAGGGGGTGATCGAGTGTTACATAAATTATATTTGCTGCTGGAATGCCGCGCTTTAAGAGTTCTTCAATAGTTTGCAGAATGAGTGTCGTTTTCCCAACCTGTCTTGCTCCAGACAGCATGATGGCTCGTGGAGCTGGCGGGGTTGTGACCCAAGTCAGGAGTTCATGAAAGGCAGCGCGTTTCCAGGTGGATAAGTCAGGAATAGCCACGCCTCGCCACCAAGGATTAAAATGCCCTAAGGCTGCAATAATTTCATTTTTTTCATCATACATATAGTAAATATAAACTAAAATATCATTTTAGTAAAAGTATATTTTCACTAAATAGCGTTTTTAGTGATATTTTGTTTTTATTATGCCTTGTCGTCCCGCACGGCGATGCCAACGACTTCCACATGGTGGGACCACATGAATTGATCGACGGGTATGGCTTTTTTGAGGGTGTAGCCGCCTTCGCATAGGGTTGCCATGTCTTTTGCAAACGTTTCTGGGTTGCAGGATACGTAAATGACCGTTGGTGTTTTGGCATCTATGATGGCTTGGATTTGGTTCTTAACGCCGCTGCGGGGTGGGTTCATCACGAGGGTGTGGCAGCCCTTTAACTCTTCGGCAGATAAAGGGTTGGCAAAGAGATCACGGGTTTGCGCGGATAAGTTTTCCTGTTCAAGTTCTTGAAGAGCTGCGATGGCATTTTTATCGCCTTCGTATCCGTGTACTCGGCGGCCACTGGCGTGGATAGGAAGGGTTAGTGTGCCCCTGCCGCAAAAAAGATCAATGACGCAAGTGGCTTCTGTTGGGATGTTCTGTACAACCAGGTCTGCCAGTATGGTATCCGCCTTTGTGCTAGCCTGTAAAAACACATTGGGGTTTACGTCAATTTTATGTCCCGCAAAGGTGACATAAGGGGGTTCTTGGCAGTAGATCGTGTGGGATTTCTTTTTTATTTTATAAGCTAGTCTAGCCAAATTATTATCTTTTGCAAAATCGAAAAGCCGCGTTAGGTCTGATTCGCTTAAAGTTCTTTTGAAGCCGGCTAATAGCACATCTAGGCCATTTTCGGCGGAAAGAATAAAGATGTGCACCAGTTCTTTCATTTCCAAAACATCTTCTAAAACCGCATAGAGAGGTTTGAAGAGGGATTCTATCCTCGGCTCCACAAGCGGGCATTCTTGTAGATGAATGCGGCGACGGCTATGGATCTGATAGTAACCCATGTTAAATCCGTCCGGATACTTGCGGGCTAAAAAATCCACGCGTCTTCTGTGGTGGCTGCCGATGATTATGGGTTCTTCCACGTTTCCTGTGTGCAGTCCATTGTCATGAAGGGCTTGGGTAACTTGTTTCTTTTTAAATGCGGCATAAGATGCTGGATTATGGTGTTGTAAGGAACAACCGCCGCAGGTGCCGTAATGGACACAAGATGGATCCACGCGATCCGCGCTGGGTTGTAAAATTTTTGTCAGTTGTCCCCAGGTTTTGTCTTTTGTCGGGATGACTTCAATTTCAACCTTCTCGCCCGTTAGGGTAAAGGGCACGTTTATGGGGCCTGACGAGCCGGTGCCTTGTCCTTCTCCGCGCTTGTTTATGCCGTTAATTTCAATAATTTCTGCCATTGTTATTCCCCTAAATCCTACAAGGGGCATATGTTAACATCTTCCACAATTTGATCCAGATAATTTTTAATTTTAACGCTCCTTTAATCTTCTTTTGGCATGCTGGATAAAGATTAAGTATGGAGGTGTGCATGAGTGATATGACGACGACATCAAAGGTATTGATTATTGGTTTTGTAGTTGTCCTGACAAGTGCAATGATTTATTTCCACGCGAAGTCTGATGTACAAGGTATATTTCCGGAATTCACAGATAAAAACTCATCAATTTCAAATCAATGTGAATTATCGAAGAAATAAAATTTATTCTATTTTTAAATTCAATAATTATAAAATCAAATCAATTTAAAAATAAATTTATTATTGTTTACTCCTTTTTAAGTATTATGGTGTTAAATAATGATAAGGGTGGTCTATGAATAGATCATTGGCAGAAATAAAAAGGAGTGAATGAGATGTTTGTAGAAAGCATACAGCATAAACTGGGTAGAGTGCGCCCACCTCGGGTTCAGATTACGTATGATGTAGAAATTGGGAATGCAATCGAAACCAGAGAGCTCCCTTTCTTAATGGGAATTATGTCGGATCTTTCTGGGCATACAGATGGTCCTCAACCTCGTTTGCGGGATCGCAAATTTGTGGATATCGATCGGGATAATCTCAATGATGTCATGGCTGCCATACAACCACGTTTAATGCTCCACGTGGAAAACCGCCTGAGTAACGTTAAGGGTAAAGTTGCTTTTGAATTAAAATTCAAAAATATGGATGATTTTGATCCAACGCAGATTGTTTCTCAAGTTAAGCCTTTGGCCGATTTATATGTCGCTCGTGTACGTATGGCCGATCTTTTAGGTAAAATGGATGGCAACGAAGATCTGGATATGCTTTTGCAAGACATTTTGAAGGATGCAAAATTGCAAGGCGCCCTGAAAAAAGATGTGGAAAAGCTAGAAAAAGACGGAAAAGTTGGTGTCGATCTTGCCAAGGCCGTATCTAAAGGTAAATTAGTGCGGGACGAGTCTCAGCAAAAATTAGCCACAGATATGATTTCTGAATTTATAAATCAGGTTGTTGCGAAAAAAGTAGTGAGCCATGATTCAATCGCTTTCATCACGAAGAGAATCGCGGAACTGGATCAATTGATTTCAGCGCAACTCAATGAGATTTTGCATCATCCGGACTTTTTAAAGCTAGAAGGTAGCTGGCGCGGTTTGAATTACCTGGTGCATAGCTCAGAAACAGGCAGCAACTTAAAGCTTCGTGTTCTGAACGTATCGAAAGAAGAATTAAGGAAAGATCTAGAAAGAGCTATTGAGTTCGACCAGAGCGCCTTATTCAAGAAGGTTTATGAAGAAGAGTACGGAACTTTTGGTGGTACGCCTTATTCATGCTTGCTCGGGGATTTCCAATTTGGCCGTAATCCTATGGACATGTCTTTGCTACAAAAAGTAGCGGAAGTGGCTGCCGCCGCTCATGCACCATTCTTGTCAGCTGCAGATCCATCCATGTTTGATATGGATAGCTACACAGATCTAGGTGTACCAAGAGATATCGGTAAGATATTTGAAAGCACCGAAATGGCGAAATGGCGTTCTTTCCGCGAAAGCGAAGATTCCCGTTATGTGGCGTTGGTTCTGCCACGGGTGCTGATGCGTATGCCTTACGGATCCAGAACAAATCCAGTTATGGGAATGAACTTTGAAGAAGATGTGGATGGTACAGACAACAGCAAGTTCTGTTGGGGAAATGCTGCCTATGCTCTAGGTGCGCGGATTACAGATGCTCATGCGAAGTATCATTGGACCGCAGCGATCCGTGGTGTAGAAGGTGGTGGTTTGGTGACAGACCTTCCTGCCTATACCTTTAAAACCACAGACGGCGATATTGCTTTGAAGTGCCCAACGGAAATAGCCATTACAGACCGTCGTGAAAAAGAATTGTCGGATCAAGGGTTCATTGCTCTCTGCCATTCGAAGGATTCTGATTTTGCGGCATTCTTTGGGATCCAGACAGCGCAAAAGTCTAAGATGTATAACACATCGGAAGCCAATGCCAATGCTCGGTTGTCGGCTAGATTGTCTTACATTCTCGCGGCTTCTCGTTTTGCTCACTATATTAAAGTGATCATGCGCGATAAAGTGGGATCGTTTATGGAAAGGTACGATGTATCCAAGTTCTTGAATACATGGATAGCTCAGTACGTTCTGATCACGGACAATGCAACGCAATCAGTAAAGGCTAGTTATCCGCTTCGGGAAGCCAGAATTGATGTGGTGGATGATGCTGGAAATCCAGGTTGTTATAAGGCAACTGTCTTTTTAAGGCCGCACTTCCAATTGGAAGAGTTAACAGCTTCGTTAAGATTGGTAGCGCAGCTACCTCCGCCGGCTTCTCGTTAAGATAAGTTGGACATGGATATGGAGAATTAAAAAATGACACAGCATGATGATATCAACATCCAGTTTCCTTATGAGTACTCGGGTGAGCTCATATGGAGATCCGTTAATCTGGGCGGGAGTTATTTAACCCGCTGCACCCAGACGCCTGAGATGATGATCCAGATGGATGGGTTCCTGGATAGCAGCCTGAAAGGTTATGAAGACCATTCGCCGCTATACTATAAGGAATATGGCATTGGTTTGGAAAAGCATCCGGATACGAGTGTAAGCTTTCAAGGTTCAGGATCGGTGAAGCTGGAAGATTTGGTAATTGTTCTACCCCATCACACATCTTTACCGCCCCTGGTCAAGAATCTGCGTACAGGGACAGCCATTGAAAAAATCTCGATTAAAGAGATCAGCTGGGCCGGTGGCGACAAGCCTATTGTTCGGAATGAACATGTGTTTGGTGGATGCTATTTGGTTTATTGGCGTCCAATGACATTCTGTCACTTGATGGTCATTCGTCCAGAAGAATGGTTATATAAAGCCGCTTCCTTTGATCAATCCAATGCACAAAAAAGAGGCAATACGGAAGATAAGTTCAGTACGGTCTCTGGCAGTGATAATGTGAAGATTACAGCAACCGCTGGTTAATCAAAAAGGAAATGATGAAGCTAGTGAATAGCCCCTTCTTTTAGTGGCTCTGAAAGAAATCTGTGAAATTTGCACAGAGAGTCTTTCAGAGCCATTTTTGTATGTGTAGATTTCCCGATATGCCTAAATCTCATAGCAGATATCCTTACAATTAATTTGACGGAAAAAGTTAAGGGTGATAGATCTGTCAATATAAATACAGAAAGGTAATTCTACATGAATAACGCAATTATAAAGATTATAAGCCCTTTTTTAGCGGTTGTTGCTTTAAGCGGCTGTGCGCGTAACATTAACTCGGATACGTACAAGGCGAGCCACGTAGGCGAAGCTTCCTTTACCTACCAAGGTGTTGTTGCCAGTGCCCGTAAAGTCCAAGTGGAAGAAGGCGAATACTTAGGCGAGAACACAACAGGTATGGCGATCGGTGGTGTTGCTGGTGGTTTGGCTGGTAATCAATTTGGTGGTGGCTCTGGCAATGTGGCTGCAACTGTAGGGGGTGCCCTCATTGGTGGTTTGGCCGGCACGCTAGCAGAAAAAGCCCTAAAAAGCCAAGAGGCCATGGAATATGCGGTTCGCTTGAACAATGGTACGATGATGACTGTTGTACAAGGTATGGATAATCCGCTGAGCCCAGGTCAACGCGTTCTCGTTATGACCAGTCAAGACGGCCGCTCACGCGTCGTTGCAGACCATTCCGGCTATAATGAGGCCCAGCCTATGCTAAATACGCCAAAGCAGAGAACAGAAGTGACGATTAAGGGTGTTAGATAACCTTATCGGATAAACCAGATAAAAAGCCGATCCTAATGTGGGGTCGGCTTTTTTATTGTAAACAGTTATTAATTATAGAATTTAGCAGAATTGATTTCTGCAGAAATCGTTTTTGCTTCATTTCATCAGTTTTTTCTATTTTAATGCTATTTCCATGGGGAATGACTTCTATAAAACTCAAAATCATCGATTTCATTTACTATTCGTCATCATTATAGCTAAATTCGTAAAAATGATCTTTATAGAAATCATATTATCATGATATACTCAAAAATAGAGAAAAGAAGAGGAAGTGTTCAGAGTGGAGATTTCTGGGTCAAAGGATTTAAGTCGAATTGCTCGAGATTTGCGGAAAAAAGCGAGGCTATCTCAAGGTAGGTTAGCAGAGCTAGCCGGGCTCAGTCGCACCGCTATACAAGGTTTAGAGTCTGGTAAAGAGACGTGTCAATTAGATACAGTCTTTAAGGTCTTTAGAGTTTTGAATATCCAGATGAACTTAAGTCACCCCTTGCTTCATGAAAGGGAGGGTGCGTGATGGAAGATATGAAAAAATCATCTCGTCGATTGCTGGTGGCCTGTCATTCAATTCCCTGTGGGTATCTGATCCAAAACCAGCGGCATGATTATTCTTTCCATTACCTCGATAGTTATAGGGGGCCGCCTATTTCACTTACGATGCCCGTGCGACTTGCGGCTTATACATTTGATCGATTTCCGCCATTCTTTGATGGTTTGTTACCTGAAGGACTGCAGTTGGAAGCCCTGATTCGCCAGAATAAAATTGATAAATATGATTATATGGCGCAATTAGAGGCTGTTGGGGCTGACTTGGTGGGGGCTGTGACTGTAATGCGCGATCCTTCAATTCAAGAGGGTGATTTGTAATGCGTTGTCCGATTACTTACGAAAAACTCCTGCCTGATGAGTATCGCTATAGTGTGGCTGGTTTGAAACGACTATCGCCGCAGCTTAAATCCTTAAAAGATTTTCCCTATACAATGGGAGAGCAGCTAAAAGAAGCCAATCGCATGGCCTCTAAACTTTCTATTCAAGGTGTGCAGCCGAAGTTAAGTGTAATTCTGAACGTATCTCAAGAAACCTTTGATATGGCAGAACAAGGTGGAACTTATATTTTAAAGCCACAAAACCCCCAATGGAACAGCCTGCCAGAAAATGAGGATCTCACGATGCGTCTTGCATCTATGGTTGGGATCGATGTGCCTGTGCATGGTTTGTTATATTGTAAGGACGGTGCCTTAAGTTATTGGATACGGCGTTTTGATCGGCCGTCTTTACGGAGCCCGATGAAACAAAAGCTGAATGTGGAAGACTTTGCTCAGCTTGGTCAAGAAGACAGAGAAACAAAATATAATAGCTCTATGGAAAGAGTCGCGAAAATCATTCGCCAGTTCTGTACATTTCCGGTTCTCGAGTTAGAAAAGCTTTTTCATTTAACGATCTTTAATTTCCTGGTGGGGAATGAGGATATGCATTTAAAAAATTTCTCACTGATTACCAGAAACGGCATCGTTTCGTTATCACCGGCTTATGATTTGCTCAATACGACACTTGCCATGGGAGCCGGTGTGCGGGAAGAGATTGCTCTGACTCTCAATGGGAAAAAACGAAAACTAAAAGCAGAGGATTTCATAGACGTTTATGGCCAAGAGAGATTAGAACTTTCTCCGCAAACGATAGCGCGAATTTTACAGAGCTTTCAGACGAATCATCCCGAGTGGATGCAATTAATTGATAAGAGTTTCCTAAACTCAGAACAAAAAATTGGTTATAAATCCATCCTAAACGAGCGTATGAGTCGTTTGTTTTAGGAAACGGTAAAGATCTCGTGACCTGTGGCGGTTACGCCAATGGTGTGTTCGAATTGAGCCGATAAAGATTTATCACGAGTGACAGCAGTCCAGCCATCGCTTAAGACTTTGACTTCATATCTGCCAGCGTTAATCATCGGTTCGATGGTAAAAAACATACCTTCTTTTAATTCGAGCCCTTGTCCAGGCCTGCCATAATGGATGATCTCCGGCTCGGCATGAAAGACTTGGCCTATACCATGACCACAAAAATCTTTGACGATGGAATAGCCTTTAGGTTCAATATAGCTCTGAATCGCATGACCGATGTCTCCAAGGGTAACACCAGGTTTAACAATTTCTATGGCACGCATGAGAGATTCGTAAGTGGCATCTATAAGTTTCTGGGCTTTGATACCGACTTTGCCCACGTTGAACATGCGGCTTGTATCGCCATACCATCCATCTAAAATAACGGTGACATCAATATTTACAATATCGCCTGTTTGTAAGACTTTTTCGCTGGGAATGCCATGGCAAACCACATGATTAATTGAGGTGCAAATTGATTTCGGAAACCCACGATAATTTAGGGGGGCAGGAATTGCGCCATGTTGAATGATAAAGTCATGACATAGCTTATCTAAATATTCCGTTGTAACACCCGGTTCAACAAACGGGGTGATATAATCGAGTACCTGCGAGGCCAATTTCCCAGCTTTACGCATAGAGTCAAAGCATTCTTGGGGGTGTAGGGTTACACCATTGTATTTAGGGTATTTAGTGACCTGATTTTGCATGACTTCCTTCAATTTCTTTCCATACAAATTTACAACTACAATAGGGGCAAACGATTTCGTTTTGATTGCCCATATTCAGATAAATACGTGGGTGTCGGCTATGGAGAACGTTTCCATCGCAGGTGACATCCTTTGTTGCTGTTTCCACAATTTCTTGCTGCATGATTGATCTTTCTTTTTATTTTCTCTCACCATCATAAAAGATACACCGCAAAATGCCTAGGGTATTTGCAAAGCTTTTTTGGGAAAGATAAATTCGTTATTTACCTTCATCAAATGCAAGCAGATAAGCAAGGGAACGATCGAGGCAAGAATGGCTAAATTATAAAAATGAATCCATCCCAGATATAAAACAAGCGTTCCAGAAAACCAAGAAAATACAGTCCTGCCCAGATTGACAATCGATGTTAATAAGGCCAGCTGAGTCGCCGCATAAACCGGATTGCTTAAGGTGAGCTGATAGGCAAATAAAGCGGCTGTTCGCATGCCGGCAGTAAAATGCTCGAAGGCAATAGAGGCATAAAGCACGCGCATATTATAGCCATATTTATAGGTCAGGATGTACATAAGTGTTGCAATCATGTGCAGGAAGCAAAAATATAATAGACTGCGATTAAATCCTATCCGGGTTATCAAAATACCCCCAAAAAGCCCCCCGGCAATACTGGTGCACATGCCGAATATTTTTGTGGTGTCGGCTATTTCTGTCCGCGAATAGCCTAACTCTAAATACATCATATGGGGCATCGTACCGATAATATTATCGCCAAATTTGTAAAAAAACATAATTCCTAATGCCGCAAGCCAACCACTGCGGGAGAAAAAATCGACGAATGGACAGATAACTGCCGCATAAAGCCACGAAAAGATAATATTCAAACGGCGGGGTAGTTTGGGTTGCCTGGCTAAATATTCGTGGATCTTTTTTTCTTGTAGAAGTGTTTCTGGGTTAATCAGGGGTGTGGGCTCTTGAATACATAACGTCGTAAAAATACCCACGCAAACCGTTATCGCCATCAACAAATAGACAGCTTCCCAAGACATATAGACAGATAGATACAAGGATCCTGCACCACCCAAAAGCATGCCTAGCCTTCCGCCCATAACGCCGATAGCTTCGCCGGGGCCGTAATCTTCTTTATGGAGTCTCTCCATTTGATACGCCAGCATGACGGCCTGCTGCGTGGCGGCAAAAAAACTTGTGAGAATAGCCAGTTCTATAGAGGGCGGCGCATAATAAAAAGAGCTTAAAGAGAAAAATAGCCCCAGCTGGCTAAACAGTAACCAGGCTCGTCGCCTGCCGAATCGTTGCGTTAAATAAGGAATGGGGGCTCTATCAATAAATGGAGCCCATAAAAAACTCACGCAAGAGGGGAGCGCCGCAATCGCATAGTGAGCAATGGTCTCGTTGTCGTAACCTATACTTTTAAGCCAGATAGCAAGGGTGGATGCCGTTAAAAAATATGGAATGCCTGTGGAAAATCCTAATAAACCAATCGCAATAAATTTCTTTTGCGTAAAAATACCTAACCAATTTTTAAGAATACTATGCGGCATTTATATCATTCCAGAAATGGAAGTAAGGGGGCCTAAGCCCCCTTTTTACATTACTTCCGTGCTTCTCTTTTTCTTTGGTTAGGATCAAGAGCGCGTTTGCGCAGACGAATGGATTTGGGTGTCACCTCTACCAATTCATCATCCGCAATATAGGAAATGGCTTGCTCCAAAGTCATGAGTTTTGGCGGTGTTAAACGAACCGCTTCATCCTTACCGGAAGCTCGCATGTTTGTAAGTTGCTTTGCTTTTAGCGGGTTAACGTCCAAGTCGTTGTTACGGCTGTTCTCACCAATAATCATGCCCTGGTACACGGGAACGCCGGATTCGATAAACATGATACCACGATCCTCTAAATTCCAGAGAGCGTAAGCCACAGAAGTTCCAGCATCAGTTGAAATCAGAACACCGTTACGGCGGCCTTCAATATCGCCTTTATAGGGTTGATAGTCATGATATAGACGGCTCATAATACCGGTACCACGTGTGTCGGTCATGAACTCGTTATGATAACCGATCAAACCGCGAGAGGGGGCTAAAAAGCGCAAGCGATTCTTGCCGCCACCGGATGGGCGCATCTCTAACATTTCACCTTTACGAATACCCATCTTTTCGACCACGATACCGGAGAATTCTTCATCCACGTCAATAAAGACTTCTTCTATAGGTTCTAGTTTTTTACCCGTTCCTTCATCCGTGCGGAAGAGCACGCGGGGTCTGGAAATAGAAAGTTCAAAACCTTCGCGGCGCATCGTTTCAATAAGTACGGACATTTGCAATTCACCACGGCCCGCAACTTCGAAGGAGTCCTTGTTATCGGATTCACGAATACTAAGGGCCACGTTACCTTCTTGTTCTCTCATTAAACGATCGCGGATCAGGCGGGAGGTTACCTTTTCACCTTCTCTACCGGCCAAAGGCGAGTCGTTGACCGCAAAAGTCATCACAAGAGTAGGTGGGTCGATAGGTTGTGCTTTCAAAGGTTCTGTTACTTCTGGCGCGCAGATAGTATAGGAAACCGTCGCCGAATCAAGGCCAGCAATCGAGACAATGTCGCCGGCTTCTGCCGATTGGACGGCTTCTCTTTTCAGGTGTCTAAACGCCATCAATTTTGTGAGTCGACCTTGACCAACTTGCTTGCCTTCTGGGTCTAGCACTTTAACGCTTTGGTTGACTTCGATTTTTCCGCTTTCAATCTTACCTGTTAAAACACGGCCCACATATGGGTCATATTCCAGAATAGTCGCCAGCATCTTCATCGGTGCGTCGACCTCTACCTTAGGTACTGCCACATGGCGGACAATCATATCGAAAAGAGGCGACAAATCCTCACGGGCTTCGCTCAAGTCATGGACAGCCCAACCCTCGCGGGAGGATGCGTAAAGCACAGGGAAATCCAATTGTTCGGGTGTGGCATCTAACGCCACGAGCAAGTCAAAAACCTCATCCAGAACTTCGTCAGAACGGGCGTCATGGCGGTCAATTTTGTTGATAACAATAATAGGCTTTAATCCTAGTTGTAAGGCTTTAGATGTCACGAATTTTGTTTGTGGCATTGGGCCTTCTGCCGCGTCTACTAATACCACAACGCCATCGACCATGCCTAAAATTCGTTCAACTTCGCCACCAAAATCCGCGTGACCAGGTGTGTCCACGATATTAATGCGAGAATCTTTCCACATAAGGGACGTGCATTTGGCCAGAATCGTAATACCACGTTCCCGCTCCAAATCATTGGAGTCCATAGCCCTTTCGGCCACGACTTGGTTGTCTCTAAAAGCACCACTTTGTCTTAAAAGTGCATCTACTAATGTTGTTTTACCATGGTCTACATGGGCAATAATTGCAATGTTGCGTAATTCCGTCATTTTCACCAACTCATTTCTTCTAAAGAAGCATATTGGGGGAAAAAGTACTTTTGTCAATGAAAGAAAGCAAATAAGTTGTTTGCGCAGCGAAAAAAATAGATTGAGACCGTTTCAAAACGTCTTTTTTGGGTGATTTCGTCGTCAAGGTTCCGCTTCCGGTGCTCACGTACGAAGAGGTACGCTGCGCTCCGGTTCTCACCTTTCCTATAAATCCCTCCAAAAAAGCCAGTTTTGAAATGGCCTCAGATTGTTTTGAAAAAACTACGGCTTAATTTCGATTTTTGTACCAACGGGGATTAAATCATATATTTCGTTTATTTCCTGATTGGAAACCACGATGCATCCCCTGGTGATATCTTGCAGTTTATGGCGAGGCGTAACCCACCAATAATGGGGCTCTAGCCCATGAATCATGATGTCTCCACCCGGTTTATATCCTTTTTTTCGAGCGTTTTGTTTGTCTTGTTCGTTGGGGTAGGATATTTGTAAGGCCCGATGATACTTACTTTTGGGATTTTTTTTGGCGATGGTATAGATGCCTTCTGGAGTTTTAAAGTCACCTTCTCGCTCTTTATGTCCTTCCGGGGATTTTCCTATGGCTATATTGTATGTTTTAATCAATTCGTTTTGATGAAATAAACTGAGTTTTCTTTTGGCTTTTTCCACAAGAATATGGGTGCTGGCCAGCTTTTTTGGCTCTTCTTGGGGGGTCTCGCATGCGGTAAGACTTAGCATCATCGTGCCTATGATGAAAAACTTGTACAATAGATAAACTCCATAGTTACGTTTCGAGACCATTTCAAAACGTCTTTTTTGGGTGATTTCGTCGTCAAGGTTCCGCTTCCGGTGCTCACGTACGAAGAGGTACGCTGCGCTCCGGTTCTCACCTTTCCTATAAATCCCTCCAAAAAAGCCAGTTTTGAAATGGCCTCGTTTCTTAAGAATAAGGATAGCCTAAGATAACTCGTGACTTCAATTGAATTTATTTGCTTATAAATGTTGTTTATGACACTTATTAATTTGTTTAATGAATGAGGAGGTAGACTTATGGACTTAAACTTTAAAAAAATACTAGAAGGCTATAGCGAATTTCGTGATAAATACGCCCATGGAGATGCCTCCGTGATGAAGCTGTTATCTAGTTACGGACAAAGCCCAGAAGTGATGGTCATTGCCTGTTGTGATTCTAGAGTGGATCCAGCTCTGATTTTACAGTGCGATCCCGGCGATCTTTTTGTGGTGCGAAATGTAGCCAACATTGTGCCGCCTTATGAAAAGGATGATTCCCACCACGGCACGAGTGCGGCTCTGGAATTTGCTATTTGTTTTTTAAAGGTCAAGCATTTAGTGCTGTTAGGCCACAGTCAATGCGGGGGTATTCAAGCCTTGCTCTCAAAAGAAAAAGGAATACATAACGACTTTATCGATAACTGGGTAAGCGTTATCGAACGGGAACATGACTGTACGCGCGACGTGGATGAATTTGCAAAACTGGCCATCCATCAGTCCTCTGACAATTGTCTTGGGTTCCCTTGGATCCAAGAAAAAGTTGAAAAGGGTGAGTTGACGATCCATCAATGGTTCTTCGATATTAAAGAGGGGCAGATATACCGATACTCCCAAGAACAGCAAGAATATTTGCCGCTTTAAACGTGGCAACGCCCTTTCTTAACTTATATGTAATAAAGTTATTATAAGCTTAAAAATAAGAATAAATGCCACAAGAAAGGGCTTTCCATGAACATCAAATCCATCAGTGTGCAGCGGGCTGTTTTGTTTTTTGTGCTTCTGGTGCTTGTCCTGGTTGGTTATAAGGTTTATCACGCCAATCGTGAACCGGACATAAAAAAGGCTTCAGCCATCCGTGTGACGGTCGTGTCTCCCGTGGAAAAAATAGTTAAGGATAAATTGACCGCAACGGGCGTGACGCTTCCGAAAGAGGACGTTATTGTCACAACCGAATTATCTGGGCTGCGTGTGAAAAAAGTCTTTGGGGATATAGGGCAAATTGTTAAGGCGGGTGATGTGTTGGCTGAACTCGACAATGAGACCCTAACCAATGTGTTGACCCAAGTAGAGAGCGAACACGAGCGTATACAAGATGAATTTATACGCACCGAAAAACTAAAAGGCTCAGGAGTTGTCAGTAAGGCGCAAATTCAGCAAAAGCAAACCGCACTGGAAATTGCAAAGCTTAAGCTGGATGAAGCCAAACTTAACTTGAAGCGTACACGAGTGATTGCCCCTGTTGACGGTGTCATCTACGAGCGTAAAGCAGATATCGGGGAGCTCGCCGCGGCGAATCAGCCCTTATTCCGCATGTCTCAAGATGGCTGGATCGAGTTTGAGGCGAAGATAGCTGAATCAGATTTTAAAAAAGTTAAGCCAGAAATGTCAGCTTTTATAAATCTGACGGGTTATGAAAAGCCGTTGTTGGGGAAAATTCGTTTCGTAACGCCAGCGATTGATCCTTCGAGTCGATTGATTATTGTGCGCATTTCTTTTGAGGAAAAACCATCTCTTCCTGTCGGTTTATTTGGAAATGTGGAGATTCATCTGGGGGAGCTAAAAGGGTTGTCGATTCCAGCTTCTGCCTTACAACAAGATAGTCAGGGGTTGTTTGTTTGGAAACTAGGTCCAGAAAATAAGGTGCACAGGTTACCTGTCGAACCTTTTTATCAAGATCCAGAAAATTTGCTGATTCAAAATCTGTCGGAGGATATGCAAATCATTGCCAAGGCAGGTGCTTTCGTTAATGAAGGTGAAGTCGTAATTCCTGTGAAAGGTAGCTAATCATGCGGATGTCCATTTCCACATGGTCGATCAAGAATCCCATTCCACCGATTTTACTGTTTCTGGTGCTAACCGTTGCCGGGATTTATGCCTATATTCAACTTCCCATTAATAATATGCCAAGTATTGTTGTGCCATTGGTTTCTACGAGTGTTTCCCAGCCAGGGGCTTCGGCGGAAGAGTTAGAATCACAAGTGACGCGTTTAGTGGAAAGTGCCGTTTCTGGGTTACAAGGTGTAAAGCATGTGAATTCAACGATTGTCGAAGGGGTTTCGACAACGGTTGTGGAGTTCAACCTAGAAGTACCCTTCGATCGAGCCGTAAGTGATGTGCGCGATTCAATTGCGGCCATTCAAGATAAATTTCCAAAAACAACGCAAACGCCTATCGTAAAACGCATAGATGTGGATTCGGGGACCTTATCGGTTTATACGGTGGAGGCTCCCGAGATGCGCTTGGATGATTTGAGCTGGTTTATTGACGATACGCTGACCCGGGAAATGCTTTCGGTACCAGGAATGGCGGAGGTAAAAAGACAAGGCGGGGTCGATAACGAAGTTACAATCACTTTAGACCCTATAAAACTTCAAGCTCTCGGCGTGACGGCAGCCTCTATAAGCCGTAGCCTTGCCCTGACAAATATTGATCTGCCGGGTGG
Source organism: Alphaproteobacteria bacterium (assembly GCA_017993335.1). GTDB lineage: Bacteria > Pseudomonadota > Alphaproteobacteria > JAGOMX01 > JAGOMX01 > JAGOMX01. The sequence goes on from JAGOMX010000007.1 coordinate 33,161, forward strand.
TATGCTGCGGGTTTCTGGAACTGAATATACCTTAAGAACCTTAGGTAATGCCAAAACAATAGAGGCGTTAAAAGATATCCGATTGCCGTTGGCTGGAAACCGTTATGTGCGCTTGGGAGACCTAGGGCATATTTCTATGGGGTCGGAAGATATTCGAAATATTTCGCGCCTGGAGGGTAAGCCTGTTGTCACGATGACTCTCTATCGCAATAAAAAAGCCAGCGACATACAGGTATCTGAAGCGATAAAAGAAAAAATACAAGGGTTGAAGAAGGAGTATCCCGGCGTATCTATTACTGAGATATTTTCTATCGTCCCTGTCACCAAGCGAAATTTTGACTCTACGATGATGAATTTTTTTGAAGGTGCTTTGCTGACCATAATGGTGGTGTTTTTCTTCCTGCGGGATTCCCGTGCCACATTTATTGCCGCTGTTGCTATACCCCTGTCCGTTATACCGACATTTTTGTTTCTGTATCTTTTTGATTATTCTTTGAACGCGGTCAGCTTATTAGGCATATCCTTGGTTACCGGTGTTTTGGTGGATGATGCCATTGTCGAAATCGAAAATATTCACAGGCATATGCGAGAAGGCAAAACGCCTTATGTGGCGGCGATGGAGGCGGCGGATGAAATTGGTTTAGCTGTGGTTGCCACGACTATGGTTATCTGTGCTGTTTTTCTACCTGTAAGCTTTATGGCCGGCATACCTGGTCAGTATTTCAGGCAATTTGGCTTAACAGTGGCGGTGGCAGCGTTCTTTTCTTTGGTCGTCGCCAGAACGTTAACGCCTATGCTGGCTGCATACCTGCTGAAATTTCCAGAGCATGAAGATAAGCAAGACGGGTTCTTTTATCGGACCTATCACCAGTTGTTGGAATGGACGTTGACGCATCGTTTAAAAACAATGGCGATGGCTTTTGGGTCTATGGTTTTTTCTTTGAGTTTGATTCCCTTTCTTTCTACCGGGTTTATTCCGGCCGAAGATTTGGCTCAATCGAGCCTATCTATTGAATTGCCTAGTGGTTCTACGCTCGAAGAAACCGATGCGATGGCCCAAAAAGTGGGGGACATTATACGGCAAAATAAGGAAGTCTTGTATGTGATGACGACCGTTGGTGGATCCGCCGTCTCTACAGGAAGGCCTCGTTCATCCCGGGGGTCGAGTAAGGGAATCAACGTGGCCAATTTACAGATTAAGCTTACACCTAAAAAAGAAAGATCTCTATCCCAGGCACAGTTTGAGAATAAAATTCTACCAGCCCTAAAGCAGATTCCTGATGTAAAAATCAATTTTTCCAACTCCTCCGGAGGCAAAGATATCTCTGTGGCGCTTGTTGGGGATGACGGTAAATTACTAGAGGAAACAGCTCAGGCTATTGAGAAGGAAATGCGCAATATTCCCGTGATCAGCAGTGTCAGCTCATCATCGGCTCAACGGCAACCTGAAATCATCATTACCCCTAATTATGCAAAAGCGGCTGAACTGGGGATAACCGTTGAAGCCATTAGCGAAGCCGTACGAGTGGCAACAATCGGCGATTTAGAAGCCAATTTAGCCAAGTTCAATTACGGCAGCCGCCAAATTCCTATTACGGTACACTTGCCTTCACGACAAGAACAATCTTTAGAGATGCTAAAAAATATAAAGCTACCGACCAGTACCGGCAATAGCGTCCCTTTATCCGCCATCACCAGCCTAGATTTTGCCACCGGGCCCAACACGATCGAACGATATGACCGTCGCCGAAACATCTTCTTGCAGGCGAATCTGAACGGTGTGTCTTTGGGGGACGCGATGATTGAGGTTTATAAGTCTCCAACCCTTAAAAATTTACCCCCCGGCATCGCGGTTCGAAATACAGGGGACGCATCGATTATGAAAGAATTGTTTGCCAGTTTTGCGATCGCGATTATAGCGGGATTGTTAATGGTCTATTCCATTCAAGTTCTGTTGTATCGGGACTGGTTGCAACCCTTTTCCCGGATGGCAGCTCTTCCTCTATCTATTGGGGGCGCGTTTATCCTGCTTTTAATCACGAATACAGATCTATCTATGCCCGCGATCATCGGTGTTCTCATGTTGATGGGAATTGCGGATAAAAACTCTATTTTGCTGGTAGATTACATGTTGGAGCTTATTCAAAGAGGGGTGCCCCGTAGAGAGGCTATCATTAAAGCCGCGATGGTGAGAGCACGGCCTATTGTTATGACGTCTATTGCCATGATGGCGGGTATGATGCCAATTGCCTTGAAAATCGGCACAGATTCAGAATTTCGTTCTCCCATGGCAATTGCCGTGATCGGAGGATTAGTGTCTTCCACGGCCTTAAGTCTGATATTCGTGCCCGTTATTTTCAGTTATGTACGTCAATTCGAAGATTGGCTGACCAAAAAAATAAGCCGTTATATCCATATAAACGACCAAATTTAATCTGAGTCAATAATTGTATTAATTATAAATTAATTTTGCCTCTATTTTTCTGAATTTGATCAATATTAGTGTTATACTATATTTATGTTGTATTAATTGGTTGTTTTTTATGAAAATCATTAAAAACAGAAATTTCTACCGATCTTTTGTTTATAATCTCATCTTATTCAAGGTTGCTTATGAGCAGATGTTTCAGGCTCGGGATGTCTATGTTATAGAAAAAAAAGATGCAGAAGAATCTCTCGCATCCGTATCGGAACCCTCGCAGACTCAAGCTTCTATTGCGGAAGCCCCCGTTTGTCTAGCGGCGGATCATTCGAGTTCTTGGCAGGATAGAATTACGGCGGATGTGGCAAACAGTCGCATACGTATCCCCTGTGGCATGGTGCCGATTGAGAACGAAACCATCTTTAGTGCTGTTGTTCGTTATGCAGATTTAGATACGATTATTGAGGTGTCGAGTTTTAAATTCCTGCCAGGCAGTCAATATTCCATTGGCAACATACTCCGAGTTCCTGATTCCCCAGAAAGAGGCTTTATTTTAGATGAGCCTGTGATTGAGGAAGTATTGCCAGCGGTAGTGACTCCTAATCGCAATCCCACAAGCCAAAATTATTCATTTTTCATAAATGAGGATGATGTTCCTGTCGGAGGTTTGCAGATATTTCCTTCTCTATTGAGTCAAGCCTTTGATCCGGATGCAGGTGATGTTTTATCTATTGTGAATTTTGGTTTTGCGGTGGCATCCTTAGAAACGCTCAATACCCTTTCTGTTTTCCGTATTTTTGAAAGCTCCGATTTAGCCTTTAACCTTTTCTCGACCAGTTATAATTTTGAAGACTATTTCTCGTTGAGCCATGCCGTGGGTACAGGGGTATATATTATTACCTATCTTAATGATCCGTCTAAAACGGCTAGATTGAGTATAGATGAGAGTGGCCAGCAGATCATAGAAGACTTTGGGGCCTTGCAGTATCTGGCCCAGGACATGTTTTTGAACTTGCGTATTTATTTTACAGTCGGCGATCAAAATGGTGGTCAAGCGGAAGAAACTTACGTAGATTTACGAATCCAGGGTCAAAATGATGATCCATCAGATGAAGATGAGCAAGTTTTACTGACAGTGGATGAAATTCTCAGCGATGCGTATGAAATTCCTAATCTGCTGGATAATGCTAAAGATATAGACATCGGCGATTATGTATCCTTTGCTGGAGTTCATGAAATATCCTTAACCCCCAGTCATCTATATACAATCCAGCAAATAGGCGAGGGGTCTTACGAAATTATCTATGTTCCACATCCTTCTGAAAAAATATTCCTACATATTGCTGAAGATGGTTCGCTCCACGTTAGCGATGGCGGTGGATTGAAGTATTTGGCCAAAGATGACCTATTGTCTCTTAAGATCTACTATACGGTAACCGATAGCCAAGGTGCCCTTAACGAATCTGTATTCAATATGGATATTCTCGGCAAGAATGATAAGCCTGAGGATCCGAATGAATGTGCGACCTTTACAGAAGATCAAATCATCGAAGGGGTGACGTTGGAAGGATTTAAGCTGGAGGGTGCTTCTGATCCGGATGGTGACCCTGTGCATATTCAAACTTTATTGAATCGAGAGATTACGGCTCAAATAGATGGTATCTGCGTGGGGCATCTATTTACCTCGTGCTTGTATGGGGATGTGGTTACTGTACGGTATAATGATGAAGGTGATTTAAGAACGGTCTTGCAACTCAAAGTTAATTTTGAAAATGGTACCGAAGTTATCACCAGTAAGGATGATGATTTTTGGAATCGTTTAGGGGTGGGGGATTACGTCCATATTAAAACTTATTATACCGTTGCTGACCCATACGGTGCGACAGATGACTCCTATCAAATGATTAAAATAATAGGTCAAAACGATGGCCCTGTGATTGATTCATGCACATATTTGGGATCTACAGCTATTGGCAACGGCGAGGATTTAAACGGAAATATTTTCGTGAAAGGACATGCTTCCGATATAGATGGTGATCCGTTGCGTATTTTAACTGTAAATGGCTATGAGGATGGCCATGAAGAAGATGCAGACGATCGATCGGGATATATCGGCATTCGCAATGATTTGGGTCAGTTTACCATCAATATACATACAGGTAATTATGTGTATGAAGTCTCTTCCGAATCCGAAGGCGGAGGCGAGGGGGGTGGAGAGTCTATCCTCTTTAAATACAACATCGTGATCAGCGATGGTTATTTGCAAGATTCAACAGTTGCGAAAATTGAACTAACACCGCCTGTAAACTATGCCCCTACAGATAGTGGTGAGCGAATTCTGTTGGGTGTTGAGGATATAATTAATCAGAATTTATCCCTACCTAATTTGCTGAGTAATTCCTTTGATCGGGATGGAGATATTTTACAGGTGAGCCATATCGGGAGTATCACCATCAGCCGCGAAAGTGAGTATTCTATCAGCTCCACCCCTGTTTTTGGTTCTTACGTGATAAGTTATTTGGGTGTGCCCAATGAATATGCGTATATCGATATCGATCGCAATGGCGTCTTGCATGTGCGTGATGAAGGTGCTTTAAAATATCTTGCCGATGATGATGAGTTGGCCGTTGGGTTTAATTATATCCTTAGCGATGGAAATGGAGGGTTTTCTCCTGGCTCGCAGCTAAACTTCTTTATCAACGGTGCCAATCATGCCCCCGAAATCGACAGTCCCATATTTTTGGGAAGTTCAATGGCTGGTTCAGGAAATGTAATTACAGGGAACCTATACGACATCGGTAATGCCTTTGATTATGACAATGGTTTGTTAAGGGTCGTTTCTATCAACGGATTTGAGGATAACAGTGCAAACGATATAGACTCGCGTCTTGGTGTCATCGGTATACGAGATGATTATGGCTCACTGATTTTTACCTCCTTCACCGGAGATTTTATCTACACAGACGAAGCCAGTCCCGGGAGTGTCCATGGATCTTTAGATTTGCCCTATACAATTGTCATATCCGATGGGTTAACAGAATCCATATACGGCGGAAATTCTACGGCTACCACTACCGCCTTTATCGAAATTACCGGACATGAGGTTTATTGAGTTTGGTAAATTTGTCTTTGTGAAAAATTTATTTTATTCATGTATACTCTTGATATGCGTGTGGCAATAAAGAAAAGCGGATATGGATCGTAAAGCTATTTTTCTCATACCTTTTGCGTTCATTATGTTGTTGATTTTTGTGTATAGGTCTCCCGATCCCTTTGTTGCCTATAGACATCATTTATCTGATCCCGTTTCCCATCATGTAGTAAAAGCTATCGAAAGCATGAAAAATCCTGAGAAGGGAGATGTGGCTATAAATATAGGTCTGGGGGTAGGGAGTGAGTCTTTGCTTTTGCTGCAAAAAGGGTTTGATGTAATAGGCGTGGATGTGGCAAGAACAGCCTTGCGATTTGTTCAAGAAAGGTCGGATATAGGGGCGTTTGGAGATAGATTTCGGGCCATATGGGGGCCGCCTTCAATGGTCTATTTAAAAGATATCCATGAGCTGAGTGTGGTGATTGTTGATCCATCCATATACATAGAATGGACGTATGACAGTGATTTGTTTTGGTCTCCGCTCATCGATAAAATTAAGCCAGGCGGCTATTTTATTGGCCGGGCAATGGATTCCGTTTACGTGGACTTAAAAAGCCATGACATTAAAAACATTCCTTCATTAACAAAAGAAGATGTTTTGCGACAATTCCAGAAATTTGAAATTCTATGGTTTCAGGAAATTTCATCCGGGGATATCGGTGGCAGGGTTTATAAGACTTATGAGATTGTTGCGCGGAAGCTATAGGGCCTTGAACGAGAATCACTCGTCCAAGGCATTTTTCTTGCGTTTACTTTTTGTTTTTTACCCGTTTCCATGTCTGTGTTTTAGAAAAAATAAAAACATGACCGGTGAGATGAAGGGTATCTGGGTCTTTAAGTTCCATGCTGCCGCTATAAGTTTTCCCTGTTCCGGCGCTATAGATCTCGCCGCCTTCATACTTGGTTAAGGTTGTGTCCGTCGCCGTAAAGCCCCAAAGCATTTTGGAATTGAGAACCGGCAGGTTGCGTAAGGACTCATTAGGATTATTTTTATCCAGTTTAGGCTTACCTGTTTCTGGGTCGTTGGGTTCTTCTAGCCAGACGATCTTTCCACATAATTTAGCCGCGTTATCCGCGCAAGTTTCAATTTTGACATGAGCCACTCGACTTTCGTCTTCCTGACGTTCCGTTTCCCATACCCCAAGAATAGGGCTGGCGTGCAGGGATTGTGAAAGGAATAGGGCTGTGAACATAAATGAGATTTTACGTATCATGATGATTTCTCCATATTTTTATTTAATTATAAAGTAATGGAGGGGAATAAAAATCAGAAAAACACATGCTTTTGATACAAATGTGTTTTTTGCAAAAAAAATCCCTACCGTTGTTCACGGTAGGGATGGTTTGTTCTTAAAATATGTTTACCAGAATTTAAAAATAGCTTTGAAGAAAGGCAAAATCACTTTTTTGCCAACGAAGGCAAGCATTGTGGGTGCCTCTTTAGCGCGTGCAACAATTTCAGTGAATTTATTCGCTGTCTGACCATTTGCGATACGTGCGTCCTGAGAGGCTTTGACTTTGGCTTCGACTTCTTTAGCCAGAACCATGTATTCGGAGGCAAAAGTTTTTACGCCTTCTAATCCCCCTACATTCTCAAGAGCTGCCGTACCGATGCCGGCCAAAGTGCCAAACGTGGAGAGTTCTTTTTTATCCTCTTTTTTATCCGGATCCGCGATAGCAGGCGCAACCGATACGTGTGGCTTAGCGTCTGATTCTAATTCTTTACTGGCATGAGCGTTGCCAGACAAAATAAAAAGAAAAGCGAGTAAGGATAGGTTTGTTTTTTTTAAATAAGACATAATAAAACTCCAATAATTGAATACATAATAATATTACTAAATTATAGACTTATTGTCAATATAATTATTGATTATTTGGTTAATAACCATTTTTTTACTTTAAATAAATATAGTTTATTTTTGTATTGAGTTTATTTTAAGGTGGGTGTGTATGGCGTGTTTTACTCTCATCCCCCCATCCAACAGATTGTCCTGGTATGGATGGGGTTTTCGAGATTTTTATGGTTTTAAGAATTAATCTTTTTTACCACCGTCATCTTCGTCCAAGTCATCCGCGCCATCTTCGTCCATGTCGTCTTTTTCATCTTCCATTTTAGCGTCTTGGTCTTTTTTCTCATCCATGGCTGGGCCTGCAGCTTTCTGTTCTTTAGCTTCAGGGAAAGGATCAACCTTAAATTCCCTCGTCGCCCTTTCAGGCTGAGGGGCTTGCTTTTCCGGAAAAGGATCAATTTTAAATTCTCTCGTAACACGCTGATCAGACGCAAGAGCGGACCCTGACATGAATACCAACGCAAGTGCCGTACCCGCGATAAATGATTTTAACATTCGTAATCTCCATCGATTATTGCCATACATCATTGATTGTAGACGAGAATTGTTAATAAATTGTCAATTTATGGGGGTGTTGAGGCTCGCTTAGGCGGGGTAGCCTGTGCACAAAATTCGGAAAATAGTCCTAAAAAGATGATCTAATAACCCATGAAATGGCCATATAGTAAAAACGTGCGTGTTTTTTGAACAAAAAGGCTTGACACTTTTTAAGTGCGTCCTTATATCAGTATAGAGAGGCCGTTATAGAGCGGTCACATTTGTTAATTACCTTAATTTTTTTATAGGATATTTGTTATGTTGGGTGAAAAAAAGCGCTTAAAGTTGATTGGGAATTTATTTTTAGGAGCAAGTCTGTCATTTTTTCTAGGTTTTGATGCGAATGCTTCCAGATATGAGAATCCCACTATAGATGCAATTAAAGGTGAGTATACAGCTCGCCAGGCTGGGGCTGGTTTTTCGGAAGCTGGTTTGCATGCTGTATTGATTTCTCCTAAGGTGGCTATATGTGCAAGCCATATTATTCCTGAAGACATACTCAGTAACAATCATCCGCAAAGTGCAATTACGTTTTATGCACAGCAGAGAAAAATATTGTCTGTTCTTCGTCTGCCAAATGCTGACGTAGGCGGTCGTGATCTGGCTCTTTTGTTGTTAGATAGAAATATAGATAACGTCGCTTACCCAAAAATTTATGGATGGGACGATGAAGATGTGTCTAGGTGTTTTGGTCAGTGGGGCACTTCATTCAGTAGAGCGAATATTTACAGGAGGAACTCTACTGTTCGATTGTTTCCACAAAATACACAAACTCACATGGCCAGAATTTATATTGGTTTTTCGCTTGAGGATGAGCTTTATGTAGGCATGCCTGATGAAAGACCTCAAGGTCCTTTTGGAAACGGGCAAATCGAAGATCACCGTAAGGCAATCCCTGTTTCAGGTGACTCGGGTTCAGCTCTTTACTTTTTTCATAACAACAGTTTGAGGTTGTTGGGGTTATTGACAAGGGCTCATAGTATTGAAGAACTTAATCCAGCGGCTCAGACGGCTAGTTATGCTCTGCCGTGCTTGCATAAAGATTTTATTAATTACCAACTACAAGCAGTTTACCGGACAGGGCGATTTGGTGCTGCGATACAACCACGATTAATGCAACCACAGCTTCAACAGAATAGAGAAGTGCATCAGGAAAACATAAGGCGCGCTGAGAGTCTAGCTGGTCTTTTGAGTCTGTTGCCGAATCATGTGAGTGCCCGCATTTCTGGATTAGTTGCGACTGTTGATCCTTCTCAAAAGATACAATATATAAATATGCTCCGTAACTTATGGGAAACAACAGCGGCCGGCGATCGCATTAATGTTCTAGACGCTTTGTTGGCACGAGGAGATGTTAATTTTGCTGATTTACAAAGAATTATGTCAACCTTAAATGGAGTCCGTTCAGGAGGTGATAGGTTGCGCATTGTTAATCCTGGATTCCAGTCGCGACGAGAGCAAGATGTTATGCGTGCACATGGCGCGGAGATGTCTAATCATGAACGTAACCGGTGGAATGAGAGGGCACAAATAAGAGAATATTATCTCGCTGACATGAGGGGGGCGGATGCGCTAGTGCAAGCTCGGGGTGTGCTAAATCAAAGATTTCTCCCAACTCCGGCACAAGTTGATTCGTCTATAAATGAGGTTTTTGCATTGATTCGGCAGTATCAAAATAATTCTGCCATGAATGAAACTTTTAGACGAGTTTCTCGAGTGGAATTTCCGCAATGCCAAGATGAAAGAAGAAATGCATTGATGGCTTTGCAAGACCAGTCTCCTGCAGCTCATAATTTTCCTGCCCTGCTTACAGATCCAGATATGCGTGTTTTGTTAGCCCAGGTTTGGCGTGAAATTATTCTTTTTCAAGATTTGTTAAACCAGAATAATACTGCGTCGCAAAGAGCTACAATGCAGATTTCTCTTGTTAAGGCTTTGGGGCAATGTATTGAAGATGATGGTCATAGAATTTGTCATCCAGGAAAGACACGTCGTTTGTTAACAGTATTGCAAGGGTATATCCCTGGAATCCATATTGATAATCTGGATAATCCTTCCGTTGTAGATTTTAAAGCGAGCTTTGAAAATGAACTATTTAGGACTCTCAATGAGACAATGCCGGATCTAAGTGATCTTATTGTTATGCAGACAAGAAATCCGGGCTATACAGATCGAGAATTCAATAGAGATATAGGCCGTGTTCGTCAAGAGTTTATGCGACGAGTCAATAGCGCCTATCCCGCAAATTCTCCGCAAATTGGTGAGTTAGCAAGATTGATGGATGCAAGCATAAATGAATGGAGAGAAATTGATAAATAATATCGTGGGGGTGTGCCCCCTTTTTTTTAACTTTTGTTAGGTGATAAGTATGTATTATGCTAGACGAAGATTCGTACAGAGGCGGTTTACATGTGTTTAATCCAGATATATTATAAACAGGTAGTGGTATGTGGTATTTAAAATTTTCAAATAAAATCGTTTTTTCATTGAGTATGATTTTATTTCTATCGGGACAATCTATCGCAACTTACGATCCTGAAGCAGAGCAGCTTGAAGAAGTATTGCGTTTATCGGCAATCGGTTCAAACTTTTATGCAGATGAAGAGGATGTATTTTGCATTGAGCAAGCGCAGCTTGAAGAAGTAATGCGTTTATCAGCAGAGGAAGTCGCTGTAGGAGGTTCTATTTGTCCTGAAGACGAGCAGTTACTAGAAGTTATGCGATATACGTCGGCTCCAATAGATGTTTCGCAGGAACCAGTTGTTCAGAATATTGGTTTTAACCATCATCGATTCCCGGTAAGAGATTTGTCTTCTGCAGTCGGTAAGATACGTGTCAGTTTTGTGGATAGGCATGGACGCGCAATGTGTCATGATGGTACCGCAACTTTAATTGAAAATAATATTATTATTTCAGCGGCACATGTATTTCATTCATTATTGCCTTCAAGGGGTGAACTTCTTCAGCAAGATGGGCCTTATTATATGGATTTGCGTCGATACAATGTGGATTGGTTCTATGAATCAGCATCGCAAGGTAGCGTGGCGACGCCTATTAAAGTTGTTTCTATGGTTCTTGATGCGGCATATATAAAACTACTTGTAAATCCAGAAAGTGCAGAATCTTCAGAACGGCAAACAAAATACGATATAGCCTTCTTAAGGCTAGAAAGAGCTATGCCTGCAATGATTCCGACAATACCTTTGGTGAGTCATGAGTTTCGCTTCAGCCAAATGTGTGCAATATATGGCTACGGAAAACTAGAAAATGCTCACGGATGCGGACGGCATGCAATACCGATGCTTTTGTCTCTAGATGCAGAAAAGCTTGAGAGAGGCGTGTTGCGCTTGCAGGTGGAGTCTAATATGCCACATGATATCGATGAGGCTCGCAAAGAATTACGTTATCTTCTGGGCAAAGAGGTGCTTGATATTCGCGATGCTTTTGTGAGTGGGGGGCCTCCTGGAGATAGTGGGGGGCCTTTGCTTGCTGTTACACCAGAAGGTGTAAGAGTAATTGGTGTTTACAGTGGTTACGGTGTTGAGGTATTTTCGCATTCAAATCAAGTGAATCGTTTAAATGTGTGTGCGTCTTTGATTAAGGGGAATGTACGGCATGGCTATAACCTAGATCAGGCGATTCTACTTTTGCTGCATACGCTTAAGGGGCGTGCTGTATAGGCATCAAGTCTTTATTATGCTATTAAGTTTTAGAAAAAAACTTGTATGTAGCCTTTTTTTCAGATAATTATCTTAGATAATTAGAAATTTAAGAGGGTGTTGTGGAGCGTATTAAATTAATTGATTTTGCAAAAATAACAGATCATAGAGGATCTATTAGTTTTGGCGAGGTAGGAAAAGAGATACCTTTTGAAATCAAAAGGATTTATTATTTATACGATACTCCAGATGGTTCTGTAAGAGGTGCGCATGCACACAAAAATCTACAGCAAATTGTCTTGCCTATAGCAGGATCTTTTGATTTTTTGCTAGACGATGGGAAGCAAAAAAAACTGTTTAAATTGGATAAGCCATGGCAGGGTCTTTATATACCCTCCATGATATGGCGTGATATAATGAATTTTTCAACTAGAAGCGTATGCTTAGTTTTAGCATCGGCACACTATGATGAGTCAGATTACTATAAGGATTATCAGGAGTTTATGGATGCTGTTACAAAATAAGTCTGAGACAAGTTTACACTTTCCATTTTTAGACTTGGCTGCGGGATATCTCGAGCTTAAACATGAATTAGATGCTGCATACCAAAGGGTTATGGGGTTAGGAATGTATATTGGGGGGGCTGAAGTTGAAGCTTTCCAGCGAGAGTACGCAGTCTATTGTGGTGCTAAATATTGTGTTGGTATGGGTAATGGTCTTGATGCATTGACTATCATTTTGCGTGCCTTAGGTATTGGCGATGGCGATGAAGTTATTGTTCCTACAAATACTTTTATTGCGACATGGCAAGCCGTTACCCAAGTCGGTGCGACTGTTGTTCCTGTTGAGCCTTGTGAAAAAACTTACAATATTGATCCTGAAAAAATTGTTGCGGCTATTACACCCAAGACAAAGGCGATAATGCCTGTACACCTGTATGGACAGGTTGCTGCTATGGATGAAATTAATTCGATCGCAAATTCATACGGATTGCAGGTCGTTGAGGATGCAGCTCAATCTCAAGGGGCTGCGTTAAATCAACAAAAAGCTGGTACATTTGGTATTGCATCAGGGTTTAGTTTTTATCCAGGAAAAAATCTGGGAGCATTTGGTGATGCTGGTGCCGTTACAACAAACGATGAGATCCTTGCAGAAAAAATTGCAATGTTTGGAAATTATGGCTCAAAAATTAAATATAAGCACGAGATTATGGGTTTTAACTCTCGGTTGGACCCATTGCAGGCAGCATTTTTGAGAGTAAAGATTAAATATTTAGATGAATGGAATGCCCGGCGTCAAAAAATTGCGTCTACTTATAATGCTGAATTGTGTGACGTAGATGGTCTCGTTCTTCCTTATGCGGAAAATCCAAGACAACATGTTTGGCATATGTATGTCGTTCGCGTTAAGGATAGGGCAGGATTCCGTAGTCACTTAGAGATGTTAGGCGTGCCGACAGGGATACATTATCCTACCCCACCACATCTACAAGGTGCTTATGCTCATTTAGGATTAAAGCTTGGAGCTTTTCCTATCTCTGAGCAAATTCATAAGCAAGTTGTGAGTTTACCGATAGGACCCCATATGACAGAAGAAATGGTCGAAAAGGTTATAATGGCTGTAAGGAGCTATTATAATCTTTGATAAGTATATAAGTTTGAATTATTTATTTTAATGAATTTATCAATTTGATGTTATCCATGATTAAATATTTGTTTTTTTTTGTTTTTTGTTAGATTATCTGCGTGTGGGTGAGCCACTTTTTTATGAAAATGTATAGTGAAAGGTTTTTAATTATGAAAAAAATTGTTTTAATGGCTTCGGTCGTAGGGATTTCTCTTTCCTCAGGTCTCCTGATGGCGAGCAATGATCTTTCAGATCAAAGTATCCTTGATTTAGTGCGTGGTCGTTATTCAGGCCCACTTGTTGTTCCAGGGAGAAATGGGGGACTTAGAATCATAAATGCACCATCTGCAAATAATGGGCAGCCTACAATTAATGGTTACGAATGTGTAGGCAATACGAGCTATGAGATGAGAAACAACCGAGTGGTCAGAGACGTTAATCAACGTCAAATTGTGTTTTCGATGTCGGATGGTACGCGTCAAATATTAGCTTTGAATCGTGAAGATGATTTAGGTCAGGTATTATCTCGTGCAAGAAGAAATAATGCTCTAGGATTGCCTTTGGATTGGGTATCGTCCTCTCGTTATTGCGAACTTAATCCGGAGGTCTATCATTATGCTCAGGAGCGTAATATACCCTGGGATAATTATGCGATTGAACATTATAAAACTTGCGGAAAAAGGGACGGCCGTCTGTACAAGTAGTTTAAAAAAACAATACATAGAGGCGCCCTGTTCAAGGTGTCTCTATAGTAAGGGGGAAAAGATGACGATCTTAGTTACAGGTGGTGCTGGTTTCATAGGGAGTAACTTTATATTAGATTGGTTCGCTATTCATAAGGAACCCGTAATTAATTTAGATAAACTTACCTATGCGGGTAATTTAAACAATCTGTCCTCTCTTAAAAATATAGGTATTTATACTTTTGTATGTGGAGACATAGCGGACGCAAGTCTAATCAGGCAGCTATTACAAGCGCACAAGCCTCGTGCTATTATCAACTTTGCAGCAGAAAGTCATGTGGATAGATCCATTGCTTCGCCTGAAGATTTTATTCAAACTAACATTGTTGGTACATTCAGATTGCTGCAAGAATCTCTTGCTTACTATTCTTCGCTATGTTCAGAAGATCAAAAAAAATTTCGATTTATCCATATTTCAACAGATGAAGTCTATGGATCTTTGGAACCTACGGATCCTGCTTTTTCCGAATCGAACCGCTATATGCCCAATAGCCCCTATAGTGCCAGTAAAGCAGCTTCTGACCATTTAGTTCGATCTTATTATCATACCTATCACTTGCCTGTAATTACGACGAACTGTTCTAATAATTATGGGCCATATCAATTTCCGGAAAAATTAATACCGTTAGTTATTAACAATGCCTTAAATGGTAAAGATTTGCCTATTTACGGCGATGGTTTGCAAATTCGCGATTGGCTTTATGTCAGTGATCATTGCAGCGCTATACGCAGAGTTCTTGAGGCCGGTTGTCCGGGTGAAATATACAATGTAGGTGGCCTTAATGAGAAAGCAAATATTGAAATCGTAAAAACTCTCTGTTCAATACTCGATGAACTTAAGCCCCGCCCGGATGGACAAAGTTATATCAAACAAATTACTTATGTAAAGGATCGTGCTGGACACGATCGTCGTTATGCTATAGATGCTCGTAAAATAGAATCGGAGCTTGGATGGGTGCCCAGCGAGACTTTTGAGACAGGCATCAGAAAAACTGTCCAGTGGTATTTAGATAGTTCTGCGTGGGTAAATAGCGTGACATCTGGTAGTTATAAGGACTGGATTGAAAAACAATACGCACTGTAGTGGATGTATTTAGGTCGCTGGTGTTATTATATAGATTTATTTTCGAAAAAAATGTACAAGATAATTATATTTAAAATGAGAGATTATTAAGATGAAAGCAATATTGTTGGCAGGAGGGTTAGGTACTCGTCTGTATCCACTAACTTCCTATATTTCAAAGCAGTTGCTTCCTGTTTATGATAAGCCGGTTATATACTATCCTATGTCTACTCTGATGTTGGCGGGAATAAAAGAGGTTTTAATTATTTCGACTGCATCCGATATTCCTCACATTAAAAAATTATTTAGAGATGGTTCTCATCTAGGGATGCATATTGAATATGCCGTGCAAGAGTACCCGAAAGGTATAGCAGAAGCCTTTATTATTGGTGAAAAATTTATTGGTAATTCTAGTGTATGTCTTATTCTTGGAGATAATCTTTTTTTCTCTCAGGATTGGCATTTAAAATTGAGCAAGTTGTCTCAACTAAAAGAAGGCGCCCATGTTATGGCCTATCATGTGTCCAATCCTAAGGCATTCGGTGTCATCGAATTTGATAAGGATAATAAAGCTATCAGTTTGGAAGAAAAGCCACATAGTCCCAAATCTTCATGGGCTGTGCCGGGGTTGTATTTTTATGATAATCAGGTCGTGGAGATGGTAAAAAAGATAAAACCATCTGCGCGTGGAGAATTGGAAATCACGACACTTAACCAAATGTACATGGATAAAGGACAGCTCAAGGTTACCCCGCTGAGTCGAGGTGTGGCGTGGTTTGATCTAGGAACATTTGAAAACTTATTATCGGCGAGTACTTTTGTCCAAATTCTTGAGCAGAGACAGAACTTAAGATTGGCAGCGCTTGAGGAAATCGCGTATCGGTTAGAGTTTATTAACAAAGATCAATTTCGTGATCTTTATGCGGCTATGCCTAATTCGCCTTATCGTGTTTATCTAGAAGAAATCGATGCTGAACCATTACGATTAGCAGCTTAAATAGGTGTATTTATGGATATTTTTCAGAATTTGAGTTTTGATAGATTTAAGGAATTAGCGCGAATGGAAGGCATTAGTGATGCTGAGCGTGTTGGATTTCCTACAAGTTATCGCCAAGGAAAAGAAATTGATATACTTAGTGATATTTTCTCGAAGCTTTCCAATCTCCATATGCGCCAGCAAAACTTTTTAGAAATAGGACCGGGGAGTAGCGCATTAACAGATTATCTTATTCAGCATTGTAAGGATCAAGATCACAAAATCACTTTTGTTGATTCTGAAGAAATGCTGAATTTAATACCTTATGCAGACAATATGACGAAAATTTGTGCCTGTTTCCCTCGAGAGTATGAAGCTATTCGTAGTTATGGGCCTTATGATGCTATATTGATTTATAGTGTGCTTCAATATCCATTTGCGGAAGGAAATGTCTGGGATTTTGTAGATAAGGCTTGTTCATTGCTTGCTCCAGGCGGACAGATTTTACTTGGAGACATCCCGAATATTTCAATGAGAAAACGATTTTTTGCCTCTGAAGCTGGTATAAAATGCCACCAAGAATTTACAAAAAAAAGTAATGATATACCGGAAGTGCACTTTAATGTGCCAGAACCTTCACATATGGACGATGGTTTTTTAATTGGCTTAATTAGCAGATTGAGAAACTTTGGTTTTCATGCTTTCTTAATGCCACAAACGAAGGCTTTGCCTATGTCTAGCAGACGTGAAGATCTGCTGATTATAAAACCGTAAGGAAAATAGATGAAAAAACTTATTATAATTGGCGATTCAGCTTTTGCAGAAATAGCTTATGAATATTTTACGCATGACTCTGAATACGAAGTTGTGGGTTTTGCTGTTAGTAAGGCTTTTTTAAAGGTAGACAGTTTTTGTGGCTTACCCGTTGTTTGTTTTGAAGACATCGAGAAACACTTTCCTCCTTTAGATCATTCTGCTTTTGTTGCCTTAACCTATGGGGATATGAATCGTAATCGGCAGTTTATGTATGAGCAAACAAAATCGAAAGGTTATGAGCTTGCTAGTTATATAAGTACGCGTGCATTTGTATGGCAGAATGTTCAGATGGGAGACAATTGTTTTATTTTTGAAGACAATACGATTCAGCCTTTCGTTACAATTGGCCATAATACTATTTTGTGGAGTGGCAATCATATAGGCCATCACAGCAATATTGGTAGCCACGTTTTTATTAGTTCCCATGTGGTCATATCGGGATTTGATAATGTGGGTGATAATTGTTTTATTGGGGTAAACTCAACGCTCGTGAATAATATTGATTTAGGTTCGGATACGTGGGTGGGGCCTAGCTGCACTGTCACTAGAAATACGGAAAGTGGTTCATTTTTTAAACCTTGCAGCAGCACGCCAAGTGATGTAACGTCTTACCGATTTTTCCGAATAGAACAAGATCGTAAGGTATGCTAGGTGATTAAAGTATTAAAATACCAAGATACAGATCGTGATGCATGGAATGCTTTTATAGATAATAGCATTAATGGAACTTTTTTGCATAATAGATCCTACATGGAATATCATAAGGATCGTTTTGTTGACCATTCTCTTATGATATACAATGATAAATCCGACTTGATTGCAGTTCTTCCCGGTAATAAGCATGGGGATACTTTTTTTTCACATCAGGGTCTAACTTATGGTGGGTTAGTTCATTCTATAAACCTATTGACGCCTGAAATAGTTGATATTTTTGATTCCATATGTTCTTATCTTATTGAGGATGGATTCCAACAATTTAATTATAAAAGCATCCCGAGACAGTATTATAAATGTATCCATGATGGTGATCATTATGCCTTGTTTTTGAAGAATGCGGTATTGTCTCGTCGGGATGTTTATTCAGTTATTGATTTGAATAATCCTGCTGTTCCTTGCTATGGAAGTCAGCGCAAGCGAGCTATAAAGAAGGCTTTAAAAAAAGATTTATTCGTTATTCAGAATAAGGATGTGGGGCCATTCTATAATGTGCTTGCGGATGTTTTATATGAAAGACACCAAGTGCGTCCTACTCATACGGCTGATGAGTTGCGTTATCTAATGAATTTGTTTCCCCATAATATTTGTGTTTTTGAATGCCATGAGAATGATAGCATTCTTGCGGGAGTTATCGTGTATCAAACAGATAATGTTGTGCATGCGCAATATATTGCAAACTCTGCTGAAGGACAGGATTGCGGTGCGCTGGATTTCCTATTCGATTATTTGATAGAGATTTTTAGGCCAACCCACCAATATTTTAGTTTCGGAATTTCGAACGAGGACAACGGAAGAATTCTCAATCGTGGCCTTATAAATCAAAAAGAGGGATTCGGTGCAAGATCTTACGCACACGATCACTATATGTTGAAACTAAATAACTCTGTAATGTATGAAAAATGATGCGTATTATTTATAGCTTTAAAAAATACAAAAATATCGCAATATCTTATATTTTATTCGAACTAATTTATTTTTTCGATTTATTGGATGTAACAAGTAAATTATTTGATCGTATAAATTCGAATAAATTAAAGTTTGATTTTGTGCGTTATAAAATATTTAAGAAAATTGATGTTAAGGAGACAGTGCTTGTTCTTGACCGAGTAGTGTATGTGGTTTCTGCTAATCGAAAAATAGATATACTCCCTCTACAAAGTCAAGGCGTCGTTGGTTTCCAGGTTAATAGTGTTTACAAGGACTTTGATCAAAAAAATATTAAAATAGAAGCAAGAATTACGTCAGAAAGTTTAGTTGTAGGGCATGACGCGCATCCAAAAGGCTCTTTTCAAGAACGATCCAGCATGGATTTACATGGTTATACTGTTGAACATGTTCGTATTATAGGAAACTTACAAGTTGTTAAAGGTAATGAGCTTTTAGTTTTTGATTCACATCATGACCCTGAAAATCAAGCGATAGGAAGTCAATTTGTTCCTGTGTCAATAGATAATTTTAAAACCGTTTTGTGTAAGGTTTCCGATAAAAAGACGACTCATTTGTGTGATGGTATCCTTTTAACCTCAAAAGCTTCTGCAAATTTCTTTCATTTTATTTACGAAGATCTTTCTCGTTTTATGCAATTGGAGGAGATGTTAAAAAATGATAAGTTGCCTGTATATGTAGTCAATGATATGCCTGTGCAGCATTATCAAGCTTTGAGGGGTCTTATAGATTTTAATCGCGTAATATTGATCGATCGAAATACGCCATACGCCATGGATAAACTTTACGGGGCACAAATTCCTGTGAACCTTTCAGAAGATATTCAATTAAAAGGTGAGGCGCGCTTCTCTTTATGCCCAGAGCATATTCTCTATATGAGAAATAAATTACTAGAGGCAAATCAAGAGCGTGATTTGATTGAGAAAAAATTTCCTAAAAGAATATATTTAAAGCGCAAGAGTAGGCATGTAACAAATCATTATGAATTAGCTCAATTGTTAAAAAAATATGATATAGTTCCGACAGACACTGCAAAATTAAGTTTTAAAGAACAAGTTAATTTATTTACCAATGCCGATCTTATATTAGGGGCGGCAGGTGCTGGATTATCAAATATTATTTTCTGTAAGCCTGAAACCCAGATTATTGTTCTTAATTCAGATCGACATCATGATAATTGTGTGTTTTCAACACTTGCGTATATAAGTAAGCTTAGGTATAACATGGTATTGGGTCCACCTTTATATAAGCAAGACTGTATGATGGATTTCGTTGTAGGCCCAATGTTTAGTTATATGTCTCCATTTAGTATCAATATAAAAGAATTAGAAAAATTATTAAAAGTGAGTTGATTTATGCACATAATCCTTGAGAACGTTTCCTTAAAATTTCATATTGCCAGGATTCATGAAAATTTGAGAACCTTTATTGTTAATCTATTTCGACCGGCAGCAAGAGAGAGCTTTAACAAAAATAAATTTTTAACCGCACTAAATGACGTCTCTTTCTCTCTAAAAGAAGGAGATCGCCTTGGCGTTATAGGTTCCAATGGATCGGGTAAAACGACTCTTTTGAGATTGATTGCGGGTATATATTCGCCGATGTCAGGAAAAATCTCAATAAAGGGAAATGTAACAAGTTTCTTGAGTATAACGAACGGTTCTCATCCGGATCTTACGGGTTATGAGGCGATTATGTCTCAACTTTTGCTGGTGGGTCTTAGTAAATCAGAGATAAGAGAATTAACACCAAAAATTGCGGAATTTTCTGAACTTGGTCACTTCCTGAATGCGCCCATAAAGAACTATTCTTCGGGCATGGGGATGCGCCTTTGCTTTTCTATTATGACCAGTATAAATTCAGAAATTCTTGTAATGGATGAATGGTTGAGTACAGGTGATATTTACTTTATTAACAAAGCGAATAAACGCATTGCAGATATGGTTGATAGATCAAAAATTTTAGTTCTTGCTTCTCATGATTTAGATCTTATGCAAAATACGTGTAACAAAGTGGTTTGGTTGGAGCGTGGAAAAATAGAGATGTTTGGTCCGAGCGCAGAAGTGATTCGTGCCTATAAGCAATCTGCAAAGGATATTCAAAATGCAGCTTAATGCAAAATTCGAGAAGCTTAGTCGGCAAGAAATTAATAGATGGATCGTAACAACAGTTCATTTTTCTTTGCAAGAAATAAAACTAAGGTATAGAGGTTCATTTATGGGGCCTATGTGGATAGTGCTCAATACACTTATTCAAATTATTACAATCTGTGTGATATACCCTAAAGTATTTTCGGTGGATCGTGGCGAGTACGTGAAATGGATAGCTTGCGGAATCATACCATGGCAGTTTATTGCTCTGTCAATCACGGAATCTTGTACGACATATGTAGCTTCTAGAGGAATTTATTCTAGCCAGAGCATACCCATGAGTTTTTTCGCGTATAAGCAGGTATTAACAAATGTGTTTATATTTCTTCATCAGATACCAACCTATCTGCTCATTGCGTTTTTATTTGATATCCCCATTACAATCGTTTCTTTTTTGAATTTAATGTTTGGTTTAGTGATAATTGCTTATATTATGTACCATATAACGCTGATATTAGGCGTATTTGCTGCTCGTTTTTCAGATGTATCTCAGATTATCGCAAATATGATGAATCTGGCATTCTTATTAACGCCGATTATATGGATTCCTAAGCTTGTATCTGGCAGCCACTATATGACGATGTTCAATCCATTGTTTTATTTTATAGATGTATTGCGTACGCCACTTTTGGGTGAAAACGTTGCATATCAGACATGGGGTGTGTTGTTTGCTATGGCCTTGATTATAACACCGATAGCCAGGAAAATTTTTTCTAGCTATAGACAACAAATTATTTTTTGGGGGTAAAATGCAAGAGTCCTGCTCTGAAAGTTTTTGGCATAAGCTTGGCCTTGTTTACTGCGCGAGCGGAGAATCTGATTGGATGTGCTCCCGGGCTTTTCTACCGACACCTATACTTTTAAATAAAGATGTTGTACGTGTTTATTCGACTTTTTTGGATGAAGATGACATAGGGAGGACGGGGTATGTTGATGTATCGGCTCAAGATCCCACCCATATTATCAAAATCAGTGATACCCCTTGTCTAGATAAAGGAGAACCTGGTTCTTTTGATGATTCAGGTGTTACGGCATCCTGTATAATACATGTCGATGGTAAGCAGTATATGTATTATCAAGGCTGGCAGAGGTTGCATTTTGTTCCTTATAATATCTTTTCTGGTTTAGCTGTCTCGGAGGATGGCGGAGAAACATTTGCTAAAATTCAAAAATGTCCGATACTCGATAGAATTGAAACACAACAGAATATACGAAGTGCTCCTTTTGTATTAAAAGATGATCGAGATTGGATGTTATGGTCTTGTAGCGGCAGTGGCTTTAAGGATGTTAAGTCCAGGCCGCTACCCGTTTATGGCATTTCTTGTTCGATGAGCGCATCCGCTGTATCTTTCCCATCTGAACCAACGTGGTGTATTTATCCAGAAAAAGATCAAGATGATATATATGGGTATGCAAGGCCTTGGGTTATTAAGAAAAATGGGGTGTTTCTGATTTGGTATTCAGAAAGAAGCGCAAGCAAAATTTATCGTAGCAAATTTGCTATATCGCGTGATGGTATGAATTGGAAAGCTTGTGATGATAAATTTTCTGTACAACCATCCATGAGCGGCTGGGATTCAGAAATGGTTGCTTTTTCTGCCGTTATTGAAACTGACTATGGTACGTATATGTTTTATAATGGGAATGGATGCGGAACATCAGGGTTTGGTGTTGCTAAGTTAACTGTCAATAATTTAGATCATTTAATTCAGGTGGCAGGTTAAAAAAGCATGATTCAGCAACCTCTTGTATCCATATTGATGACTTGTTACAACCATGAGGGCTTTGTTATAGAGGCTGTAATGAGTTGTCTTAATCAAACGTATCCCAATATTGAAATAGTTATTGCTGATGACTTTTCCACAGATAGTTCAGCTGAAATAATTCAAGGCTTGGCATCTCAGTACCCCCAAAAAATAAAATTCCTGAGAAATACGGAAAACATAGGTCTAACTAAAAACTTGAATCAAGCGCTCCGCCATTGTAGAGGTCAGTATATTGCATTTATTTCGGCGGATGATATCTTCTTGCCTGAAAAAATTGATAGGCAGATGCGCGTTATGGAAAAAAATGATAACGCTGCTATTTCCTATCATGATGTGCAGGTGTTTCGAGAATCTGATAATTCCGTTTTATACAACATCTCGGACAGGTATAAGCCACTTTCTGGAAATTTTGAAATCATGCTAAATGGCGGCATGTTTTTTTCCTGTCTGGGTTGTATGGTTCGGCGTTCAGACGTGCCCACAACGGGGTATGATGAGCAAATAAAATTATGTTCGGATTGGTTTTTTATGGCAGAGACCTTAATTTTATCTGAAAAAAATATTATTCATATGTCTGGATTATATGCCTTGCATCGTCGGCACGATAACAACATAACCAGTAAATATCAGGACAGATTGATAGATGAAGAGCAAGAAGCCATAGCGCGACTCTTCATTAAATACCCACACCTAGAAAATTATATCCATATTAAAGAAGGTCATCTGTTGGCGATGAAGATTTTAAAACTTTTGTCTGCTTTAAAGTTTAAAAAAGGTGTTGTTTTATTATCTAGAAGTAAGAGTCCTTTCAAAATATTCCTAAATACAATTCTCATAGCTAGAAAAGAACTGTTTTGGCGAATATTTTCTTTGAAGTATAGCATCCAGAAAATTAGAAGATTGTAGAATACTGTTATATATAGGGGGTAGGTATGTTGAAAAACCATAAAATGATTGTCTTTGTTGCGAGTGTTTTATTTTTTTTATTTAACTCTTCTTTTACAAATGCCGGGCATATAAAAAAAATTATGTTTATTGTGCATACAGAAACAATAGGTGGAAAAGGAGTATTGGAGCTTTATAAAGAATTTAAGAAAAATGGACACGAGGTAACGATTGTTGCTTTGCCATTTTTAAACAATAAAAATGAGATTAGATTTGATATTGATTTAGAGTTTACAAAAAAATTTGATAAAGAAGACGTTGTGTATCCTTGTGGAGTTCATGCTCCTTACACTGCTTGTAAAGGTATGGGGGATTATAAGGCAGATTATATATTCATACAAAATCCATATGATCCGTATAAAGGTTCTCTTTTGGACCCATACTTTACATTATCAGGGTTAAAAAAAATAACAGATAAGCTAGCCTATATTGTCTATGGACCACATCTTTTTCATCAAGATTCTTTAAACAATACTAAGTTAAAAAATCATGTAGATATGGTCTTTGTTGATTCTGAAAGCACGAAAAAAATATTTGAGGAGCGTTTATTGTTTTCTCCAAAAAATGTAGTTGTTTCTGGATTCCAGAGTTATAAAAATGTCAGAGAAAAAATAAAATCTTACAAAAAGAAAGAGTCTCCTTATAAGGAGACTATACTGTGGATGCCAAGGTGGACTTTGAGCTTTAATGGTAGAAACCTACATGAAGGGGGATCAACTTTTTTAAATTATCATCACTTCATTTATAATTACGCGAAACAAAATCAAGATATTAAATTCATTATTCGCCCACATACCCTACTTTTTAAGTATGCGGTTGAAAGCCAATTTTTGACACAAGAGGACGCCGATGAGATCATCGGAAAATTTAAATCTCTTAAAAATGTTATTTTTTCCGATCACGAAAGTAATTGTTTAGATGAGGATATAATTGAGTCAGATATCATAATTAGTGATGGAACGTCTGCCTTAGGTGAGGTCGTAGTTGCAGATAAGCCTATTATATATTTAAGTAATGGTTGGGACAATGAATTTAATAGTAACGATTTAAGTGCAGAATTTAAAAAATTTATTTATTTTGCGCGGCAACCTTCTGAAATAATAGAGAGTATTGAATTTATCAGA
>JAGOMX010000045.1 GCA_017993335.1 Alphaproteobacteria bacterium
TGACCAGCCAAATCCAACAAAACAAAAACTATTTTACGTACAAAGGCGGCTATTATCATCATGAGGAAGGTCATCATCACAAATCCACATTTACAGCTGGTGGTGAGTTGTCCTTAAAAACCGCAGAAAACGCCACACTATCCGGTGTGGATATGCAAGCCGGGAAAGGTTTAAGCGTTAAAGCCGATGGTCGTCTTCAATCCATAACGCCACAAGATTATGTGATCCATGCTCATAAAGTGTCCAGGAAAGGTTCCTTTGGCAAGCAAAAAGTTGTCGAGTCCCACCACGATCAAACGCAAGCGGTGCGGAATCGCTTTGTGGGGAAAGACGGGGTTACGTTAGAATCTCGGGGCGACAACCTTCAGCAAGCGCCGCAGATTACCTCGCAAGGGCCAGTTCGGGTGGTGTCTGAAGAGGGGGTGACGGCCGTGACGACAGCTGGATCGACGACGAGTTCCAGCTATCAAAAAAATAGCCAATCCAGTTTGTGGGTGTCCCATAAGAACGTCACGCAGACCGATGAGACGTTGCATATGGCGGAGGTCGATGCGCCGGGGCCTGTGGAGATTCGGGGACATAAAGGTACAGGAATATCGATGGTTGTGGGGCAGGATAAGCCTGCGCCTTATACGGATTGGGCGAAGGATTATAAGGCTCATCCGGACGTGCAGATCACGCAAGCGCAAGAAGTCCATGCCTATGACAAGAAAACCCAGAAAAGCTTAGGGCCTGCGGCGTCGGCTTTGGTTGCGATTACCATTGCGGTGGCCTCGATGGGCACAGGCTTGACGGCGTCTGCGGCGACGTTTGTGTGCGGGGAAGCGGCGGCGGGTACGGCAACGGCTGCGGCGACGACGGGGTATGTGATGACGTCGGCGGCGTTCACGTCGGCTCTGACGCAAACGGGTGTATCGCTGGTTTCCAACCAAGGAAACTTGAATAAAGTCCGCAAAGAGGTCATAGCAAAAAAATTCGCCAAAAACGTCGCTATCGCTGCCGCAACGGCGGGCATAGCGGATAAAGTCATCCAAGCCACCCCGTTAAGCACAATGCAAAAAGGCTTCAACAGAAGCCTACTCATCAACGGCGTAAAAGCCACCACATCCGCCGCCCTAACCGGCGCCATAGAAGGCGGCAGCTTAAAAACTCTAGCCTTGGGCGCCTTGCGCAACACGGTTGCCAATACAGCGGCGGAAACCATCGCCAGTCACGCCGGCGAACAGCAAGAATCAGGTGTATACAACTACGCAGAACACAAACTCGCCCACTTTATTGGCGGTGCGATTAGCCAAGCCATCGTTTCCAAAGACCCTTTAAGCGGCGCGATTACGGGCGGAGCAGCTGCCGTTGCGGCGGAGATGATGGCCGAAAGGCTAGAGGGCTGGGCGGCAGAATCGGCGAAGGGTAAAATCGGTGAGGAAGCTAAAGCTGGAGTAGTTTCCGAGGCTCGTCAGCAAGCCATCTACAGAGACGAGATTCAAAAAGTAGCACAAATCACAAAGGTAGCCGTAGCCGCCGGCGCGGCGCTAACGGGTCTGGATGTGATGGCGGCTTCAAACGCGGCGGAAACGGCACTGGAAAATAACTTCCAAGCCACCCACGACGAGCTACCCGCAGAAGAGGAAGAAGGCCCCTTTAGCCCCCGCCTGAAACGCACAAAACTGGCCAGACACAAGAAAAAATACATAGACCCCCTCGTTGAATATGGAAGAGCTACGCTCAAAGAAGAAGTCCTAGACCCCATCGCCCAATCCAGCGCAGGTCAAGCCGCCGCGCCGTACTTAACCATGGCCAAAAACGAAGCTGGAAAAGCGGTGAACAGTTTCTTAGACCAACCGGCGACAATGCCAATGTTGGGTCTGGCGGCAACCTTATCAGGAAAAGACTTACCCAAACTCCCAGGCCAAGAGCACCTGTGGACAACCCGAGATATGCTAAATGGCGCAAGCCTAGCTGTTGAAGGCTTAGCTTCAGGCACCAGAAAAACCCTGAGATTCCTAGGCGCAAAACCAGAAACAGCCCAAGACACCACGGACATACTCGGAAGCGTCGCGAGCTTAATCCCCGTCAGCAAAATAGCCACAGCCCCGAAAGCCGTAAAAGCCCTAACCAAAGCGACACCGCCAGTAAAAGCTGTGCCTAAGCTGGATCTGTCAAAAACGGCGGCGGTGAAAAAGATTGATGTAAAAAAACAACGGATATAGATTTAAGTTTGTACCCAAGGGTAGGGAGCGGCTTAAAAAATGATTTCATACTACCTCTGAGGGATGATTTTAATAGAATAATTAAAGAGTTTCCTACCGAAATCAAGCATCATGGGTTTTCAGACATTGTTGATAATTATGCTCCGATGGCAAAAAGATATACTCTTAATAATGGCGCAACTTTATTGCAGTTAGAGGGAGGCTTAGGGAAGAAATCAGGTAGATTTGAGTGGATAATATATAAAAATAAAGTTACACATAGGATGTTTATAGAAAATGGAAGTAGCAATGGAATTCCAATCAAAAAATGAATATATTGATAGACTTATGAAAAAAAAAATTTTAGTGACATGGAGTTTTTTATTGATCGGTCTTTCAGGCGTAAATTCTCTTCCTCCTAAAATAAAATTAGAAGAAGTGGTGGATTTTTGCCTCCACATTTTTCTTGGCGGGCCTCATAATGATTATATTGAAAAAATTGCTTTTTCTGGCCCATTTGAACAAGATATTGTTGTAAAAAACTTACAGAGGCTTGAAAAAAAGAATCAAATAGAAATGGCTCATATTTCTTGGTCTTTGTTGCTTCTGGAAGATTTATTGAACAATTTGTCCTTGGAGCCTATGCAGGGTTTGCTGGAGCTTACTGATTTTTGGGGTCATATGGGCTTTCCTGCTTATAGTCCACACATTGTGCAAGGAATACAATCTCCTGAGGAATATTATTCAGAAGAAAATTATATTTTTTTGTTTAATGAACACAAAAAGTGGATTGCAGAAACAGAAAAAAATCTTAAAGCCCAAAAATTGAACTAGTTTATTTGAATGCGCCAATGATTGTCGGTGCGAAGTATGGCATCTATACCCAATCAGAATAAAGAAGACGAGGGGTATTTACGGTAAGGATGTTTTGCCCAAAAACAAAAATGATCATTAAAGTTAAAAGGTTTTTTCACCATGTCTCATAATAGAAAGTTTGTTCCAGGTCGTGTTGCTTTGGTAAAAATTCGTCTTAAAAATACAAGGTATACAGCTACGATACAAGATGAAATAGAACAGATAATTATCTCAACAAATTTTTTAGAAAATGCGCCGTTTAAATGGGTTGGGTTAATTTACAGGTATGGTTTAAAAAATATGCTTGTGCCCGAATATAGTAGAATAAGCAAAAAATATGGGGATTTACCTCTAGCGATAGAGCTGGATTCTCATTTACTGTTATGGGCAGATGAAAATAATATTAAATTATTAAAAGACATATTCACCGTTGGTGCTTTACTGGCGCTTGTTCATGTGGGGGAAAAATATAATCTTTGCCATAACGGTATCGAAGATGAACTAAAAAAGTACCCACCATTTCCCACGACTCTAGAGGATTGCGAAGCCTGGCCAAAGGGGTTTTATTGAAAATATTTTTTTTAGAAATTCAAATACCACCACTTTTGGTGGTATTTGAATTGTCCTGTGTGGTTGACGCTTCGGTGCTGTCTGATTAGGTTTCAACGTAAACTAGCCAAGGGGGCGGAAATCGCGATGGTGTTCTTAGTCAACGTCTTAGAAAACCTTGGTCAACTAGTCAGCATGCAAAAGTGAACGGTGGTGTGATAAAGATGTTACCGTTTCTCTAGCAAAGATTGTAATTTATTTTTTAATTCCAACACGCGGTGTGGCTTAAATTTATGGACACCGGTAAATGGAAAAATACGTTGCTCTATTGTAGGCTTTTCGCTCTGAATTCTATTGAGAACACCCTTTATTAAATCTGTAGGTAGGTCTTGAAAAAATTGGTTGAGTCGTTCACATGCTAAATTATCTTGAAACGAACTTTCCATGTAGAGGCTGATAGAATTTAAAGTTTCTATGTCATTGTCTTGTGTAAGATCTAGGTCTTGCAGTAATTCTATATATAGGGGAATAGATTCGGGGCGCGGATTTTCAGAGTTTAAGCGTGAAATTTGCATCAGAATATCTATGCGTCGATCGCTCCATAAGCTAGGGTTTCTTGGATAACAAGTCGAAACATGTAGATGTCTATAACTATATTTAAGATTCTTTATTCCGTAGTCAGCTACCAAAGCTGTCCTGAGGGAATTACCATTTCTTCCGCTATACCACTCCACACAACTTTTCATTGCAACAAGTGGAAGGGTCTCCCACTGGGGTTCTTCATTTGAGTCTGGCTTTATTTCTGTGCGGCAAAAAGCGATATTACTTCCTATATATTTACCCACATGTCTGGCGACTTCTGTTCTTAATATTTTTCCATATCCGCGTCCTTGAAAAGCGTCAGCTATATCTGTCATAGGTGCTGCTAATATTAACGAATCTTTCAATCGCAATGCAAAACCAATTTTTTGAACCCCAAGCAATTGATTGCCTCTGGTTATTTTAAATACACCAAAAGGCCCGTCTTCTAAAGGATTGGTTCTCAAAACGCACTTGAATTCTCCCCAGTGATTATATCGTGTTCGAGAAAGATCCTCGTCAGAGAAACGATATCTCTCACCTAGGAGTTCCTTTATCTCTTCAATCTCTTGTTTTGTTGTCACGCGGGTGACGCGAATTATATCCTCAATATCATTTACTGCTGGGGTGTTCGTTGCATGTAGATTTGAAATGATGGGGCAAAAAACTAGTAAAATGGCATATCTATAGATGTTCATAAAATTAATCACAGAAATTTCTCCTTTATATATTACGATGGAATAATAATTTTTATGTTTGATGTTAGCTTATGTAAATAAAATAAGAATAATTGTCAATATTTAAATATATGCTTATGGCAAATTTTGATAGATGATATAGTATTTATGTTAAGATTATCTCTGTCGATATTCATCCATTTGCTGTTTTCAGTATTTTATTTATTTATTTGGAACCCTCCCCAAAAAAATCAGAGGCCAAACAAAAAAGGATTAGCAATATCGGAGATCTTTAAATTGATCTCTTGATCACCATTTGTCAATGTATTGCGTAAGGTCCTGTCACGGAACTGAGCCTTCCAATACAACTGCAAGCAATGTTTCATAAAATCATTGAGTTCTTTATAAGAAACCTTTTCTTTTTTTTCCAGAGCTGGGACAAAGCGGGCATTTCCCTCTTCACCTTCCAAGCGGCCATGCATTATTTTATTCCAGTGTAGGCAAGTAAGGGCTAAGCAATGTGGGTCGACTCCTTCAGCTGCTGCTATTTTAAAAAACTTGACCATTAATTCTTTAGGAAAGAATTCCCCAGAGCTTGAATCAACAGAATTTGTAGTATCTGTGTTGATCGTTTCTTGTGTCACAGGGGTTGGAATGACATTTTTTTCATCCGCGAGGTGTTCGATATTCGACCCAATTGCAACAAAGTGGCTCGAGTAAATAAATATAAAGCTGAATGTAAGGAATAATTTTTTAGCAACATTAATCATTTCTAATAATCTTTATTAAAAAACACTCAACTCTTTTATCATAAAACATTTTGTTTTGCAAGATTTATTCTGTGTGTCATTGACAATTAAATCTAACGGTGCGATAACGGGATAAAAATAGGAGAGGGTTTTTTCTTGCAGGATGCATGGAAAATAGGGTACAGCTGTTTGAGATAAAGGACGTTTAAGGTTTTCATTTTGAAACATTTTTAGAGGCTCGTTTCAAAACATGCTAAAACTTCCCTTATCTTTCAAGGCTTTTCGCAAAAATGACGTGTGGTGTCGCAAGTCAGTTTGAACTTAAATAGAAAGAGAGAATGTTATGAATAATATAGTTTTAAAATCAGCCCTCATGAGCTTCGGCTTAGTTACTCTTAGTGGATGTGCTTCTATTACATCTGGACAGAATCAATCTGTGAGCGTCAGCACCGGTTCTGATGCCGGCGCGACATGCACGTTAGCTAATGATAAGGGAACTTGGTATGTAAATTCGACTCCAGGATCTGTTACGGTTAATCGAGCTTATGGCGATATGACGGTTACTTGTAAAAAAGATAACAAATCAGGTTCTGCTGTCGTTTCATCGAGCACAAAGGGCATGGCGTTTGGCAATATTCTTGCCGGTGGGGTTATCGGGGCTGCCGTGGACTGCGGTACGGGCTCTGCTTATGATTATCCTTCAGAAATTTTGGTTCCTTTGTCTTCTAAGGAGTAATTGTTTTTTTGCTCTATCGCTCGGGTATGGGTCCGGTTAGTCTATAAAGAGCCGCCTTCGCGGCTCTTTTGCTCCTGGATTCTTCGCGCGGGGTTACACTCAGAATTATGGGGATTATGATACTTAATTTATGATAAATAGTATTATTTTATCCCTAAAACATCATGCATGGTGTACATGCCTTTAGGTTTGTTGATGAGCCATTGGGCGGCTTTTAGGGCGCCGCTGGCGAAGACGTTGCGGTCGAAGGCGCGGTGGGATATTTCTAGCATTTCATTATTGCCAGCAAATACAGCCTTGTGATCACCGGCGACTTCTCCGCCGCGTAGGACGGCAAAGCCTATTTCTCCGGATTTTCTTTGTCCTATACGATTGCGAATGGCTGTGTTTTCTAGGATTTGACCGCGTCCGGATGCGGCGGCATTGCCGATGGCGATGGCTGTTCCTGAAGGAGCATCAAGTTTATAGCGGTGGTGCATTTCTTGGATTTCAATATCAAAGGTTTCGTCTAATACCTCAGCCATTTTCTTGACTATGGCCGTCATCAGGGTCATGCCGACGCTCATATTCGGAGAGAATATTACGGGGATTTTCTCGGCCGCGTTATAGACGTCTTGCTGTAAATCTTTTCCCATTCCTGTCGTGCCCGTAACGTACGGTTTGTGATATTCAGCCGCAATTTGAATAAGGTTAGCCGTGGATATAGGTGTGGTGAAATCTATAATGACATCTGCGGCCTGAATGATAGGCTCGGGGTCTTTTGTGACGAGAATGCCAACATTTTGCCGGTTAAGGACTTTTCCAATGTCCTGTCCAATATGATCTGAATCTTGTCTGACCGCACCGCCAACAAAAGAGAATAGGGGGTTGTTGAGTATTTGATTTGTAACGGCTGCCCCCATGCGTCCTGTGCATCCCATAACGGCGACTTTAATCATTCTTGGTTTCCATTTTTAGAGATTAAACTTAATTCATCCAGTTGCTGTTGTTCTTTTTTGTCACTTTCTTGACGGATCTCAGTTTGGAGGTTTTCTGCGGCGATTTCAAGAGATTTTACTTCACGAAAAGCCTCTCTTACGCTTTCCTGAACGGGGATCATGAAATCAACCAGGTGAAAGAGTTGTTTTTTAAGATGTTTTTCTTGAATTTCTAGGCCATCTAGATATTTCTGCAACGTTATGCGGGATGTGTAATCATGGCGGCAAGATTCTATTTCTAAGGCTTTTGTTGCCGTAATGTCTTTGATTTTTTGATGCAATTGTTTAAGCTTGGCTTGCATTTCGGCTAAAGTTTTTTGCTTTTCTAACATATGGAGTCTTTTAATTTGCCCCAAGCGATCCAGAGCTTTTAATGTTTTATTTTTCATGATTTAAAATGTTTTTAAGTTGTTGGAAGCCATCCTCTAACGAGCAACATTCTTGTTTATCTTGACGGAGGAAGTTTTCAAATGACTCGTGTAATTCGATAGCTTCGTCTAATTTTGTATCGCTTCCCCCACGATAGGCGCCCAATCGAATCATTTCGGCCATATCGTCATAGGCGGAAATCATTTCTCGGGCTCTGGATGTGGTTTGGGTTTCCTCTGGGCTGTTACATTCTGGCATCATACGGGAGATGCTTTTGAGGACATTTACAGCCGGAAAGCGATTTCTGTTGGCGATATTTCGATCCAAAACTACGTGACCATCCAGGATAGAACGTACCGCATCGGAAATCGGTTCATTATCATCATCGCCTTCTACAAGAACCGTAAATATTCCGGTTATAGAACCACTTTTTTCCTTATGGCCTGGGCCTGCTCTTTCCAATAACCGGGGGAGTTCTGCGAATACGGATGGCGTATAACCTTTGCTTGCCGGGGGCTCGCCAACGGAGAGACCAATCTCGCGTAAAGCCATGGCAAAACGGGTGACGCTGTCTAAAAAGCATAAAACATTATAATTTTGATCTCTAAAGTATTCGGCAATCGTTAGGGTTAAATGAGCGGCTTGCCGACGCATGAGGGAGGGCTCGTCCGATGTTGCCACTACAATAATAGATCGGGCTAACGTTTCTGGGTCTAGGGTATCTTCAATAAATTCCCGAACTTCTCGCCCTCGTTCACCAATCAAACCAATGACGTTGATATCTGCGGTTGTGAATTTGGCGATTTGCGACATTAATACGGATTTTCCCACGCCTGAGCCCGCAAAAATACCCATTCTTTGACCATAGCAACAGGTTGTGAAGGTGTTGATGGCTCTGACTCCCATATCTATACGATCTTTTACCCTTTGGCGTTGATGGGCGGGTAGGGGGGAGTTGTACACAAAATATTCGGATTCACCATAAGGTAGCCGAGGTCCACCATCTAACGGTTCGCCAAAACCATTGACAACCCTGCCGAGCCAACTGCGGTCTGGGCATAACGTAAATCGATCTTTGATCTTTTCCACTCGACAACCAGGGCCTACGCCATTTAGCGGTTGATACGCCATCATCTGGGCCACGCCATGATTAAAGCCGACAACTTCGGCGATAATAGCAGGATCTGTCGCGGGGTAGACATAGCATTGATTTCCGGTGGCTAAATAACCTTCCATGCCTTTTACTTCAAACAAAAGCCCCTTAAGTGCGGATACAGTTCCAAAATATTTTACGTCTTGCGCCTGAGATATTTCGTTAATTAGTCCATGTATCATCTGAAAACGAGCTCTTGTCTGTTTAAGATAACGTGTTTTTTTAATGCCCTTCGTTGGGTATGGCTGATGATGAATGTAGCTCTTTAAATATTAATTCTACACCCCGTTTCTGTCATACCTGCGAAGGCAGGTATCCAGCACAAAAAGTGGAGCTTTGCTCCTCAAAATGGCTTAAACAGAAGCGACTTCGCCGCCCATTTGCGCTGGATACCTGCCTTCGCAGGTATGACAAGTGGGAGGCTGAATTAATATTTAAAGGGCTACATTCATCATCGGTCATCCCCCTCAGAATGACGGGAACTATGATGCTTATTTATGATAAATAGTATAACAAAAAGAATTTGGGTTGTAGAGGGTAATATTAAATCTATTCATTTTTTGTTTTTTTTAGATTTTTTCTTAAATGAAACAAGTTTTTTTTCAAAGTGAATATAGTCTTTTTCTAATTTTAAAGCTATTTCTTTGGCATTTTCTTGCTGGCTGGGGATCTTGTTTAGACTGTTTATATAGTTTTGTTTTAATTTAAAATCATGCAATTGATTCAACATGCTCTCTTTGTGTGTAGAATCGATATTTTTTGATGTTTTGACCTCGTCCATGCGCCTATCTATATTTTTCAAGCAGTCTAAGGCCAAATGAGCGTGAGCATGAGAAATGAAAAGGAAGAAAAACGAAGAGGTAATTATCTTTTTTTTCATATAAAACCTCCATTCATTGTTCTTATTTAAAGAGTATACTATGAATAAAGGTAAGTCTAGGCAAAAAAAAGTGCCTTTAAAATTACTCTTTTCTTGCTTCTTCATGTTCGATAATAATGATTTTTTCTTGTGCTGTATTACGTTTGTAAGTTGGTTGGATTTTTTCTTTGTTCCGTAGATACCATCTATAGCCCATGGCCATAAGCATGCCGGCGATAAGGAACGGCCATATGATGAGGAACAGGGAAAATATGATGCTGATGATGACGACAAAAAGCGTGACCGCCATGATTAAAAACAATAAGCGGATAAGAAAATCCATCTGTTATTTCCTTCCTTGTGAATCTATCGCCATTTCTGGCATATTTTCATTTATAAAATTCACCACCTGATCTTGACTGTTATTGTCTTGATACCAGGTGACGATTGTTTCTTTTTGAACTTTTTTGGGTAGGATATGAGATATTGCCGTACCAAATAATTCAATGGATTTGTATACGGTTTTTCCCGAATAGTAAATAATTTCTGGTGATCGCGATCCTAAATAAAAAACGATTGCGGTGGAAATGGGAAGGGAAAGTGTGATTCCTGTTAAATAGATGGCTTGGGCTAAGATTATGTTTTCGGTGCCTATATAGGCTGCGGTAAAGCAAACTCCTTGATTCACAGCCAGACTAACACTTTGAGAAAAATAGACGCTTGCCATAAAGCCACTCGTGTAGCGAAAGGTGTATAGGCTTAGATCCCGTAAGCCTCGACCGACAAAATAAAGAACTTTTTTTCCGTGACTTATTTGAGGCGTGCTGGGCTCCAGTGCCAGGGGGATCTCAGATTTTTGACTAACGCTATAGTCGGCGTTGATATCTGGTTTATCTGTGATTTTTTGTTGATGGAGTACAGTCGTCCGGTTTTGCCCTGTATATTCTTCAATGATCTCAGGCGAGCTAGATCGACAATTGTTTATGCCTATGAGGCTGATAACTATGAATAAGTTAAAAAGACGCAAGGGGGACTCTTTCTTTTTACGCATAGTGTTATTATAACGTGAAGCATACAAAAGCACAATCCTGGTGCTGAGGTGTGACAGGTTCTGTGTATTTTTCATGCGTAGGCCCTGTAAGGCGTGTGTTTTACAGGGTGTCCTTTTTTGTAAAATAAATATTGGGTACCTTGAAATAGTAGACCAAAACTCTGGTTATAAAGGCTCCGATGACGGTGATGAAGACCATGTATCGGATTGGGTCTGGGTTTATGGTTTGTGCTTGGGTGCTTAAAAATAAGGCGAGTATCATCCCCCAAACGATAGCAATTTCTGGATAGATGTCGCCTTGCAGGCTGACGATGTGTCTGTTCTTGCTTAACAGATCTCTTAATATGCCTCCACCGGCGCCGGTTAGAAAGGCAAAGAAGGCTCCCCAGAGCCATAAGGGGGAGACTTTTGCCATGACAGAAACGACGATTCCGATGACGGTAAAGGCTGCCAGGCCTAGGCCATCACAGAACATTAAGACGGTTTGTGCGGTGGCGGCTCCCTTTTCTTTAAAAATATTGAGGTCGTAATATTTTTGGATATAATTTACCAGGCGTATACTGGCAAATCCAAACAAAACGGTACCGATGACGATGAGTAAAAGAGTAGGGGATGCCATAGCCCCCAAAGGTTTGCGGTCAAAGATGATATCGCGGATCATTCCGCCTCCCAAGGAGGGGAGCAAGGCAAAAATAAAAGCGCCAAAAAGTGTAGATCTATCGCGAACAGCAATGACAAGGCCGGAAATCGCAAAGGCAATCGTTCCCAGTATTTCAATAATACGAAACCATTGCGTATCAATCGTTTGTAACAATAGAACGGGGTGCAGGTACCATGTGATAATGTTTTGATATTGATCTGAACTTTGAAGGCGATCAATAGCCAGGTTGAATTCGTGGACAATGGATGGGGAAACACTCGTTTTGCTAAACATAAAATGTATGGGGGTTTGGATGCCTAGTTTTATTTCCGTAATTTGATCCCCCTGGTGATTTCGCCATATCTGCGTAGCCCCTGCGATTCGATCGGCTAAAAAGCCATCAATTTTCTTTTCGATCAAATTCTGGATGTTCTTTGCATCGTCGGAAACAGGAAGGATGAAATCTCTATTTTTCGGATCCGCAATCCATTTATTTATGGCTGAATCCGCGTAGACGTATCCCTCGATAACACCTATTTTTTGTTTATTAACGCTTAATTCATTCAAGAACTCCGCGATGCTTGTAAACGTAAGGTTGCTTTCTTCGCCTCGTCTGACGAAATATGCATTTTCTTCATAGCGATAGGGTTTTGAAAAATGGTATAGTTTTTCTCTTTCCGGTGCCTTTGTGGCGCCGCTAACAAAATCAATTTTTCCGGAGGCTAGATCCTTTTGATGTTGTTGCCAATCAATAGATTTGTATTCAAGCGATTTGCCGGCAAGTTTTGTAATGGCGCGAGTCAGTTCAATATCTAAACCCGTTAATTCATCCGTCTTTGGATCACGCAAATTGTATTGATACGGATCCCAATAATACCAACCATTGGTCAGAACCTCCTTTTCCGCAGGAGACGCATAAGCCCAGGAACTCAATAACAGACAAGACGTAAAGAGGATATTTCTCAAGGCAACGATATATGACATTTGAGGCTTTTTTGCAAATCAATACCTATAGGATATAGCACAGATGCAAAGGCGTCAATTCAACAAAAAAAAGGGATGCCGCAAGACATCCCCTTCATTTAAGAGCTTTAAGATACTTATACAAGATCCAGAAAATAACGGATAAATCTTGTCCTTGTCGCTTGTCATACCTGCCTGCGCAGGTATGGCAGACTATGGCTGAAGAGAGTTTGGTATTAGATCTG
The DNA here is from genome assembly GCA_017993335.1 of Alphaproteobacteria bacterium. Lineage (GTDB taxonomy): Bacteria > Pseudomonadota > Alphaproteobacteria > JAGOMX01 > JAGOMX01 > JAGOMX01. The sequence continues at coordinate 12,589 of JAGOMX010000045.1, forward strand.
GTAGCCGAGCTTTGCGCTTAGCTTGTGACCTGTTACATCAAACTTTGTCTTGCCCTGAACAGGATCTCTCACGATGATTCTGTTCTTCATGTTGTATTGGTAGCCAAGTCTGAGGGTCATCTTGTCGTTCAAGCCGATGATGCCTTCTACACCTGGTGCGAATCCAAACTTAGATTTAGATAGGTTTCTGCCCAATGAGTTGTTAAATCTGTACTTGTTGTAAGAACCGCTAGCTGTACCTGCGAGCACAAAGCGCTCGTGGAAACGATATCCAACCTTTGCCGTTAGGCTAGGCGTTAGGATTGCGCCACCGCTGCGGAACGTTGCACCTAAACCGCCTTCAAAAGCCGTGTAGATATTGTTGGAGGCAACAGAGGAAAAGCCAAAGCTTGCACCAATAGGAACCGTCATTTTTTGCTTGGCTTTAACGCCTGTACCAACAACTTTAGACTTAAATTTATTTTTTTGTAGTCCTAGATCCGCTGTCGCGTAAAATCCCTTAAAAGGATCCGCGTGGGCAGCTGAAATTGCACCAGCAGAGATAATCACAGCCAAACTTGCGTTTAGAATAATCTTTTTCATTATATACTCCATCTATTTCGTTCTTAGCCTTATCATTATGATGAAAGCTGCCTCAATTTAACAACGAAAGCATCCAGTTAGAAGCAGAATTGCACATTAAAAATAAAAAATGTCCCCCCGTGTCTTTCATGCAACGAATAAAAAGACTGAGGCCCTTTCAAAACGTCTTTTTTGGGTGATTTCGTCGTCAAGGTTCCGCTTCCGGTGCTCACGTACGAAGAGGTACGCTGCGCTCCGGTTCTCACCTTTCCTATAAATCCCTCCAAAAAAGCCA
>JAGOMX010000091.1 GCA_017993335.1 Alphaproteobacteria bacterium
CGCTGTCTCCGGCTTGATTGTTTCAAGGATACGCCCAATGATCTCGCCCGCCTTTCCGTTCCTGACGAGGGAGTTGAAGGGCTCAAGTGGAAATTCGACCGTAAGTAGCATTTTCATCTGATGACCTTCTTTTGTTGCGGCATTTGAAGGCGGTGCCGCATACGCCTAACGCCAGCCATAACCGGACCCAAAAAGCAGAGCGACGAAGGAGCGACGCTTTTTGGGGTCCGAGTTTATGGCATTGTTATGTTCATATTAATTACCTAGAACCCCAAGGCTTTTCCAATATCCCTAACACCATTTTCGATTGCTTTACCAGCTTTTTTTATTTCGTTGCCTTCACCTGGTCCGTTCGTTAAATCGTCATAAGCATTGTCTAGAACTTTTTTAATACCCTTATATGCTTTGACAAACTCATTATTAGGCCCGATCTCAAGTGCACCTAAGATGAGTTCTGTTCTATCAGCGCTAGGGCAAGTCTTTTTACTCGCAGATGCGTAGTAGTTCTTAATTTTGTCTTTCTTTTCTTCTTCAAGTTTCTCAATTGCTTTGATTGTATCGGAGTCGTTGGTGTTTTTAAGAATAATATCAAGTTGCACCATCATACCGGAATCAGACAGCTTGAGAGATGTTGGCTTTATAGTCTGTATCGTATATTTATACGGAGGATGAATGGTTATCTTCTTATCATTGATGTTCGTGACTTTGTTTTCAGTATATGTGGGCACTCCTCCAATCAATACACTGGGAGGTATGTAATCTTCTCCAATCAACATTCTTGTTCTTAAGCCAAGTGCTGGCATACTTGCCCACCCCCCCGAAAACTTGAGTTTTCCATCAGTTTTGCCTTCTATGTCAAAGGATTTACATGATAAATCAGGCTTAATCATCAATGCTGGCGAACCCATAAAGTCCCCTAATACAATAGGTGACTGGAGATCGACATTTACACTGCTAGATGCCTCCATTCCTACCGTAGTACCCAGTCCTCTTCCTACCAATGGATCAAAATGAACATGAATGTTAATAGCGCTATCTAGGTCTACATTACTGTTAACAATCACGCCTTTAATATCATCCCATCGAATGTTTGGTTTTCCAAATTTCAAACTACCAGATACTGCGTTGTCGCCATCTAATTCGGCGAAAGTGCCACCTTCTCCCAAAATGTCATCACGCCATTTTGATTCTGCAAGCATTCCACTTTTCTTAGTGCTTTGGAATTTGATCGCTTTAAGGTTATTGACTAACAGCTCATTTAGTTGAACAAATACATTCTGAGACAACCACAACAGCGATGAATCATGGTCAATATTAATTGCTTTTTCTTTTTTAAGGATTTCTTGTGTTAAATCACTAGTCAATTCCTCTAATCTCGATGAGTTATTAAACGGAACATCAGGTTCGGTGTAGCTAGAACCCGGATCATCACTTACTGAGAACGCCAACCAAAGACCGTTAGAGGTAAATGCTGGTGATAAAAAATTCAAATACTTGTCAGCTTTAAACACTCCGGCATCGGGCTTTATATCTATCCACCAATTTGGATTATTTTCTTTATCAATATACATTCTCTCCGTTTTGCTAAACGAATGCTCTTCACTAATAACGTCATCAATCTCAATTGGCTTTGACAATTTATCTCCCAACTGAGTAGTCGCAATATCTGCTAACAATTCGCCAAGCCCAGTAGGCATTGACCAAGAAAACCAATTAGAAGACATGTGTGCTTTAATGCTGGTTGGATTTGCTGCTAGCCAGATAATGGTTTTATTTTTACTTGCATCTCTTACTACACTGGTAACACCTAAAATTGAGGATATCGTGAATGTATAGCTATTATCCTTTTCAGGCGGGGATGCTGTAACACTTATTTCTACCTCGGAGTAGCCTGGATTTGACGAAAGCATTAATTTATTGGTAGTTGCCTCCCACCCTTTATATTTGCCTTCTTCCGATACAACAACTCGTGTTCCTTCAAGTGAACCCAAGAGGCGTCTTAGATCGTTATTAGATACATATACCGAGGCAGACTGAGAACTGGGAAAGTCTCCACCAGCAAGCACTTTCTCAGACAGAAAAGCTGATTTATAAATTAGTTCGTTGCGGTTATTTAATGCTTGTTCTTTAAATGGATTACAACCAGATAAAAGCAATAGAGAAATGAGCAGCGCATTTAGCACTCCAAACGAAGTTTTTGAGAATTTCACAGCGTCTCTCCTTAGTTGGTTTGAACATAACGACAAGGGTAGCGGGACCGCCCGCGCGATGAGTTCGCAGGCTTGGTACGATATTGACCGGGCGGTCCCGCTGACCCGCTTGTTGGGCGAACTAGTTCAAAGTCTCTTCCAGAGCCGGTTGTTCATTTCCGAATATGTCCTCGTATTCAATGCGAACACGAATACCGGATTTTTGGCGCTGCCAGTTCTCTAGGATTCCCAGTCCTTGCTCTTGCGAGTAACCTTGGCCCTGCAAATGGGTGAGAGACTCCTTTACGAGTACCACTTTGTCTTGCGCAGGGATGGCTCGCCCTTTGGGAATATTGACAAAAGATTCCCAAACAATATCAAGAGAAAACAGCGACACAAGCTGGTTAGAGAGCTTATCGGATTCGTCGCGCCAGAATTCAGCTTTGCGGATAATTGCTGGGCCGATTCCATTGTTTAGCAATTGAATCGATTTAAGGTCAATGTATCTCTGCGACTTGATTGAGAGGATAGGTCTTACCGCGGCTCGCGAATGTATTTCGGCGCGCCGTTGTTGAGCGCGAAAGGACGCAACCGAAAAAAACAAGGCCGACATTGCGACAACAAGCGAAGCCAAATCTGATACGGAGCCGAGGTCATGCATTCAGTATCCCCTTGATTGAGTCGCCCAACGTCACCCATAAACCGAGCCATACTGCGCCTCGAAAACACTTCAGAATAGCTTTGAACTTGATGCGCAGTATGGCGGCGGTTTTATGGGGATGTTAGGCTATTACGTTCGATACGATTCGACCTTTACTAACTGATCTGACGAATACTTTTCTTTTACGGAGCGTGGAAGCACTGAAACTCGCATCGTTTTTCCCATGACCAGCTTCTTATCGCCTGCTCGGAATTAACCTCCGGACCTCTAATGCATGTGGCTGGACAAGGATTGCCACAGCCATTTCTCCAGACATTATCAACGCCGGTCCAGTTAGTCCAATAGCGTCCGCAGTCTTGGTACTCCTTACAGGAAACAGCTGGTGTTTGACGGCATACCGCGCCGGGGATGCCTCTTACTTGAGCTTGGAAAAGGCACAATTGAACAGTCTTTTCCAATGCATTCTGTTTGGTCGGCCCCTGTCCATTGCCCGTAATCTGTTGCAGCTCCCCATAGGCCCCGTAACTCCAAGTGCTGGCACACTCATAGATAGTCGCTGCCTTCACGCCTCCAGAGAGCGCAGCGATAGCAACCCAGGTCAACAGCTTTATCGTTCTCATTTAGAATATCCCCTTGGCTATGTGAGCCTAACG